>CALADQ010000027.1 GCA_937890765.1 uncultured Candidatus Neoarthromitus sp. | reverse complement strand
AAGAAAGAATAGCAAACATTCTAGACAAATTTGACAAACTTTGCAACGACATTAGTGAAGGAATTCCAGCAGAAATTGAAATGAGACAAAAGCAATACGAATATTACCGAGATAAACTTTTGACTTTTTAATATTAATTTAAAAGTTTTTACGATTGTGCTATACTATAGAAACATAAAGAAAGGCAAGCGTAAAAAGTATGGAGATTTTTAGACGTGTAACTACAACAATTTACATAAATGTTTTGAAGTTTTTGATTTTTTTGTTATTAATATCATCTTCAATTATGTTGGGATTAAATAAGTTTAACAATTATGTGAGTTTAATTTTATTTGCAATCATAATCGGATTTGGGATTTTTGTGATAACGAACAATAAAATGAGTAAATCGTCAAAATTAATTTTGATTTTGATAGTTGGATTTGTTTTAAGAATTTTTTGGATTTTAAATGTAAATAGTTTGCCTAGTTCGGATTTTGATGTTATGTATAAAGCGGCGGAACAATTGTTATCTGGAAACACGTCAGCTTTTCATGGGACATCATACATCGCAAGATTTCCACATTTAACGATTATGGTTTTGTATATGGCTTTGGTTAAAAAATTTTTTCCAAACAATAGTTTCATCGTTATGAAAAGCATAAATCTTATTTTAGGTTTACTTACGATATATCTTGTTTATAAACTTGTCAAAGAAATTTTCAATTCAGAAAAATTAGCTCTTTATGCTTCAGGCCTTACTTCTATTTTCCCATCGCTTATAACGTATGTTGGAGTTTTTTGTACGGAAAATCTAGCTATACCATTTTATATATTAAGCGTTTATATATTTATCATGGTTATGAAAAATAAAATAAGCAAATATTATTTGATTTTGTCAGGCGTAGTTTTGTCATTAGGAAATTTATTTCGTATGGTTGCACTTGTGGTTATAATAGCGTACATAGCTTATGTTATTTTGTATAACGACGATAAATTAATAGACAAGTTTAAAAAGATATTTTTGTTTTTAATTTCTTATTTGTTCGTTTTGATTTTGGTAAGTTCTTCATTGCAATTTTTAAAAATAACGGAATTCCCTCTTTGGAATGGTAGCGAACCTAAAATTACAAATGTTTTGAAAGGTACAAACATAGAAAGCGGGGGGCGATGGAATGAAGAAGATGCAAGTATCGTTGATAAATATAATTATGATTACGCCAAAATAGAAAAGGCGAGTAAGGAAATTATTTTACAGAGAATGACAAAAACACCTCCATTAATTCTCTTAGGATTTTATTTTAAAAAATATTTATCTCAATGGAGTTTAGGAGATTTTGGAGGAGTATATTGGAGTAAATCAAATTTAAACAACGATAATATTTTTTTAGATTTGAATGATTCTAATTTTCAATTTCCCTATGTTGTGGTTGTGTTTTTGATATTTTTGGGATTAATAAATAGGAAAAAATATAATGAAAATGTGGAAATTAATTTAATTTATATAATTGTTTGTGGATATGGACTTATGAATTTAATAACTGAAACTCAATCAAGGTATTCGCTTATAGCTTCATGGCTTTTAATAATAGTTTCGGTTGAAGGAATAAAATACATTTATGTAAAATTAAAAAAACGAAAAATATCTTTAATTGGGGGCAATTGATATGGATGAAATATTGTATTTAGTTATACCATGCTACAATGAAGAACAAGTGTTGCATGAAACAAGTTCGAGGCTTTTAATTAAATTAAATTCTATGATTGAAGAGGGCGTTGTGTCTTGCAAGAGCAAAATATTATTTGTTAATGACGGTTCAAAAGATAGAACGTGGGATATTATTAAAGAACTTCACGAAAAAAATAATATATTTTTGGGAATAAATTTATCGAGAAATAGAGGACATCAAAATGCTTTGTTAGCTGGTCTTATGACTGCAAAAGATTATGCAGACATATCAATTTCTTTAGATGCAGATCTTCAAGATGATATAGAGGTTATGAATAAATTCGTATACGAGTATCATAAAGGAAACGATATAGTTTATGGTGTGAGAAGTTCAAGAGATAAGGATACGTTCTTTAAAAAACATTCTGCGCTTATGTTCTATAAGTTGATGAATAAAATGGGTGGGGAAATAATTTATAATCATGCTGACTATAGACTCATGAGCAAGAGAGCATTAAAATCTTTAAGCGAATATAAGGAAGTAAATTTGTTTTTAAGAGGAATAGTTCCATTGATAGGTTATAACTATTCTTTGGTTGAATATAAAAGAAACCAACGTTTTGCAGGTGAATCAAAATATCCTTTAAAAAAAATGATTATCTTTGCAATGGATGGTATAACATCTTTTAGTATAAAACCAATTAGGATAATTTCGATTTTGGGATTTGTGATTTTCATTTTGAGTTTTTTGGCGTTGATATATTCGTTAACGGCGAATTTTTTAAATAATACTGTAGCTGGTTGGACGTCAATTGTAATATCGATTTGGATGATTGGGGGAATCCAATTACTTTCTATTGGAGTAATTGGAGAGTATATTGGGAAAATATATAGTGAAACCAAAAACAGACCGAGATTTATTATTAAAGATAGTCTCATGGATGGAGAAAAATCAAATGAAATTGTCCAAGAAAATAAAGAGTACGTTTTTAGATAAAACATTTATTTTGTTTGTGTTAATAGGTTTTGTAAATACGTTTAATGGAATAATGTTTTCATATTTGTATTCAAAACTTTTAAATGAAAATTTATCATTTGTGTTAGGATACATTTCTGGAATCATAATTTCGTATTCCTTAAATAGCCTTATAACTTTTAGAGAAAGATTATCATTAGTAAAGTTTGTAAGATTTATAATTTCGTATTTTCCGAATTTTATAATTCAGAATGTGATAGTCTTTTTAATTTTTAACGTTTTAAACTTTGATAAACTCATAGCATATACATTAGCTGCAATAATAGGAACTCCAGTTACATTTATATTATTGAAGTTTTATGCGTTTAAAAAAGACAATTAATGAATTTAAATTAGGGCTTTTGTTTTAAAATGAAAGTCTTTTTGTTTTTTGACAGTTAATAAACTAATAATTACTAAGTATTGTAAAACTATATAGTAAAAAGACAGCAAAAAAATATTTAAAATTATGGTACAAAGTCAGATGTAGAACTATTTGCATAAGACTTTGCTAAATATTTTGGTTAGATAAATCCACGAGAATTTGCTATAATATTTGGTAAGAAGTTAGAATTATTGTTAAGGAAGGTGAAATAATATGCTTTTGGAACCAAGATTTTTATCAGAAGGTTGGGGATACTATGATCATGAAGAAGAAAAATTTAAATTAAAACCTGGTGCACCTAAATGGGCTAAAGAGGATTTTGAAGATTTTTGTGAAAAGGTATTGCCAAACAGTAATGGGTTACGTGATGTATATTATTAATTGGTACAAATTAAATTAAAATAATGACGTTTAAAAGAGCTTTAGAGAAATTAATATAAGTAAGCACTACTAATAATTAATTAGTGGTGTTTTTTGCATACTTAAAATAATAAATACAATAACCATATAATACTGAAACTGTTTTAATAAATGTTTTGTAATTGAATAGGTAAAAAAATGAGAGAGGAGTTAGGGGATTTATATAAAAAGGAATAAATCTACATAAAGTTCAAGAAGAATATGATGGTAACGAGAATTAAGGTTGAAGTTGATTAATGAAAAATTATTTTGTTATAATAATTGTAACAAGATGA
>CALADQ010000026.1 GCA_937890765.1 uncultured Candidatus Neoarthromitus sp. | reverse complement strand
TAAATTATAAAAAGGAGAAAGTTTTACTTTCTCCTTTTTATTTTGAAATAAAATTTAATTTTTCAGTAAATAATATAATTATTGTAAATTATGGAGGAATTTATTTTATGAGGGAATTTAAGAGGTGTTTTTCATTATTTGCTAGTTCAATTTTTTTGGCTGTGTCTTGTGTGGCTTGTTCTAGTGATAAACTTAACGAGAGTGAAATCAAAATTGATAATATTTATCGGGGAAATGGAAAATTTGATAGAGATACTTTTTATATAAGTGCTCTTAATGTAGACACTTCAAAAAATGATTCGCTCGTTAAACATAATATTTTAAATCTTGGGGTTAGGCACATAACTAGGCTTGGTTTGAATCCTTATTTTATAGAATCAAAAGATGATAAATATATTGTTGAATCAGTTTGGGAATCTCTTATGAAAGTTGGATATGATGGAGAATTTTATCTTAATTTGTTGAAACAATTGCCTTTGGTTTCAGAAGATAGAAAAACTTATTTGTTTGTTTTGAGAGATGATTTGTTTTGGGAAGATGGGACGAAAATTACTACGAAAGATATTGAATTTACATATAAATTTATAATGGATAAGAGCTATAATGGTTCGTTCGATAGAGAATTGTTGGGCGTTAAAGGTTGGGAAAGTTATAGAGATGGTGAAAAAGATTATATTGAAGGTTTGGAGATTTTAGATAATCTTAGTTTTAAGGTTGTTGTCGATAATCCGAACATTTACACGATGGAGCTTTTAAATATTTATCCATTGTCGTTTTCGTATTATGGAGAACATTTTTTTAAAGAGGGAATTTCAAAAATTCAAAGTATGGATGTTAAACCTTTTGGTAATGGAGTTTTTAAATTTTTAGGTTATGAGCAGGATAAATATTTTATTTTTGAAGCAAATCCATTTTATTTTAAAGGGAAAAGTGCAATAAATACTTTAACTTTTAAGTCAGTAAACGAGCAAAATATCATCAATGAATTGGTTACTAATAATATTGATATCGCGAGGGATGTCGTTTTAAATGACCAAAATATTTTGAAAGTTTCGGATACTGAGTTTTTAAGTGGATATATATTTCCAAATTATGATTATGCTTTCATAGGAATCAATCATGAAAATGTAAATTTAAAAGATGTAAATGTGAGGAAAGCAATTAATTTTTGTATAGATAGAGAACAAATTGTAAAAAAAATATTTAATGGACACTTGAATATTTTGGATGCCCCTATTGATAAAAATTTTTACAATCTTTTTTATGATAAGGATGAGGTTAGCGATTCTTTTAATTTGGCGAAAGCAAATTCCATTCTTGAAAATAGCGGATGGAAGAAGGGGATAAATGGAATTAGGGAAAAGCAAGGTAAAAAATTAGAATTTAAATTTTTGATTCAGAAGCATGATTTTATTACGTCAAAGGTTTTTCCAATTATAAAACAAAATTTAGAGAAGGTTGGAATATCCGTAATTCCAGAAGAAACTGATGAAAAAATTTCTGAGCTTAATTCACATGAAATGAAAAACCTTTCGCGTTTATACGATTTGGTGTTAATAAATTTTGAAAGCAATGCTAATTGGATTACAAATTTCATGACTAATGGAAAAAACAATTATTATTTTTATTCTAATGAAAATCTTGACAAGGTTTTAAATAATATTTTGTTCGAATTTGATTTGACTAAAGCAGAGGCTTTTTATAATGAGGCTTATGCCATAATTAAGGACGATTTGCCAGTCATTCCGTTGTTTAAAAATAAGCAATTTGATGTTTATAATGGGCGAATTCTCGGCATAAATTCGGTTAATATATTCAAGACATTTTACTATGACGAAATACTTTTAAAAAAATAATTTGGAGATGATATTTTGAAAAAATTTTTTGCATTTTTGGCGTTGTTTATTTACGTTTTTCAATTTGGAGTTTATGCTTTTGATGAAAACTTGGGTTATAATGCGTACATTCACATTTTAAATTTTTCATCAATAGGAAATAGAGTTTTAGTTAGTGAAAGTGAAATAAATTCACGTGAATATATTGTAAATGAATTAAAGAAATATGGCTATAAACCAAAACTTTTAAAATTTAAAGTTGAGGGCTATGAAACATTTAATATTGAAGTCAATAAAAAAGGAAAAAATTCTTCGGAAACAATTATTGTTGGTGCGCATTACGACGGAAGAATAGAAGGAAATGCTTGTGATGATAATGGTTCTGGAATATCTGTACTTTTGGAACTTTGTGAATTAGTTAAAGATATAGAAACTCCTTACAATTTAAAATTTATTTTCTTTGGAGCTGAGGAAATTAATATTTTGGGAAGAGGACTTCATGGTTCGTATGATTATGTTGAATCTTTATCTCAAAGAGACAAAAACAAAATAAAATACATGATAAATTTAGACACATTGGTTTCTGGAGATAACATGTACGTTTATAATTCTTATAAAGATGAAATTCCTGATGATTTTTCAAAAAATCTTTTGGATAAAGTTAAAGAAATATCTCAGCGATTAAATATACACATAAAATTTAACGTAAATGAGCAGACAGGTTTGAGTTTTACAAATACGAAAAGTGATTATTATCCATTTTTTGAAAACAAAATTCCAATTTTGTATTTTGAATCAACAAATTGGGATGCTGGCGAAAAAGATGGACGTTCTCAATCACAACTTCTTGGAAGAATAATTCATTCTAAAATGGATAACATGAATTTCTTAGAAAATATTTTCAATTCGAGAATAAGAGATAGATTGAAAATTTATGTTGCTTTGGTTAAAGAATTAATATGTGATGAAATTTAAAGTCCTTTTAATAAAGGGCTTTTTATTTTTATAGAATACCGTTGGAAAAATGTTAAAAATATGTTAAAATGTAATTGTGTTTTGTCATAGTTTTTTCATATTTTAAGGAGTATAATTTATGCAATATATACAAACTAGGAAAATGTTTTTATTTGATGAGGCTAACGCTCAATTGGATTTAATAGAAAGTATATCGGAAGGTTTGTTAGATGCAAATTATATAAAAGATGTTAATGAATATTTTTTGAGCATTTCAAAAAAATTTGTGGAGTCTATATTTATAACAGTTTACATGCACGTTTGCAAACTTGATTTAAACATTTTCAATGCTTCAAAAGTAATTAGTATTGAACACATAAAAAATATTCACAAAGGAATTTTGGACAACCATTTAACAAAAATTATTTTAAACAAAATTGGTTTTAGCATCGAAAGTTGTATAAAATCTTTTGATATTAAAAAATATTCTGAGATTATGGATTTAGTTGAGGAATTGGATTTGATTTGTATTTTTGAAATGTATTCGTATTTGTTAGGTGAAGACATTGAAGATGTTTTGAGTTTTGTTTTGTCCATGATTACAGAAAATATTGTGTACAATAATCAAGAAGAAATTGAACATGTAAATTCAAGAGTTTTGTGTGAAGTAGAACGAAAAATAAATTTATTCAAAAAAATTTATGACGATGAAGAGGTGTCCATAATTATAAAAAATACTGACCATATTATTTATAAGATTAATGATGTTGTGAAATTGGTTCAATTATTTAATTAATTTTTAGGTTAGGCGTGCGAAAATTTTCGTGCGCCTTTTTCGTATTCAAAAAAATAAATATTATTATTGAATTTATTTAAATTATATTGTAAAATTTTTACATATTCGAGATATCCCAAATTAGTTTTTGGAAAGGATGTTTTGTTTGGAAGTTTTTTGTGAAGAGCAAAATAACACTATTGTAGCGTATCTTAATGGAGAATTAGATCATCATTCAGCTGAATACATAAGGATAAAAATAGATTACTACATAGATACTTCCACTTCTAAAAATTTGGTTTTTGATTTTAAAAATGTTTCGTTTATGGATAGTTCAGGGATAGGAATAATTATAGGTAGACACAAAAAGGTTATAGCGAAAGATGGACAAGTTTTTTTGATAAACTTAAACAAAAATATTAAAAAAGTTATTGAATTGTCAGGTATTAATAAAATTGTAAAAATACATAGTGATTTATCAGAGGTTTTGAATAATGCTTAGGGGGATTTGTATGCAAAATAATATGAGTTTAACTTTAAGTAGTAGATCTAGTAATGAAAGTTTTGCTAGAGTTGCAGTTGCTGCATTCATTGCTCAGTTAGACCCAACACTTGAAGAAATAAGTGATATTAAAACAGCTGTATCTGAAGCCGTAACAAATGCTATAATACATGGTTATCATGAAGATGAAAATACAAATGTTCACATACAAGTTGAGATTGAAGATGGACACAAAAATAATCATGGTGAAGATGTTTATAGAGTTTGCATTGGCGTTATAGATAATGGATGTGGAATTGAAAATGTATCGCTAGCAAGAGAACCGTTGTATACTTCAAGGCCCGACCTTGAACGTTCAGGCATGGGTTTTTCTGTTATGGAAAGTTTTATGGATGAGTTGTATGTAGAAAGTAGTAAAGATAAGGGTACTCATATTAAGATGGTAAAGTACATAAAAGTAAGGTGATTGTGTAATGGCGCAAGAAAATATTTCCTCAAATAATTCGGTTCGCTACATTGAAAATGATGAGCTTCTTAGGCGTGCGAAAGATGGGGATAAAAAAGCTGAGGATTTACTCTTAGAGAATAACTTACCATTAGTTGCATCACTTAGTAAAAAGTTTTTAGGTAGAGGATATGACTACGATGATATTTATCAAGTGGGTGCGCTTGGACTTATAAAAGCTATTAAAAATTTTAACAGCGATTATAATGTTAAGTTTTCCACTTATGCAGTTCCTATGATTTTAGGTGAAATCAAAAGATTCTTAAGAGATGACGGAATCGTAAAAATAAGCAGAAGTGTAAAAGGGATATCTAGAAAAATAATGTTTAAGCGTGATGAGCTTACAAAAGAATTAAACAGGGAGCCAACTGTCCATGAACTTGCAGAGTACACTAAGCTTAGTGTTGATGATATAATTTTGGCAATTGATTCATGTTCAAGTACTCAGTATTTGTATGATACTGTCCATCAAGATGACGGTTCGCCGATTCTTTTGATAGATAAGATTGAGGAAAAAGCTACTGATGATTCTGTGATTTTAAATAAAATTGTTTTGAAAGAAATGATAAACAAATTGGATGAGAAAAGTAGGCAAATAATAATGCTTAGATATTTTAAAGATAAGACTCAAATTCAAGTAGCTTCTCTTCTTGGAATTAGTCAAGTTCAAGTGTCTCGAATTGAAAAAAAGGTTTTAACTAAGCTCAAAGGTATACTAAAAGAATATTAAAGCTAGGGTTAAGTGCGTAATGTTTTAAGTCTTGGCTTTTTTATTTTAAAAAAAGATGGTAAAAATTCTTACCATCTTTTTTTTGTCTAAATTAATTTAAATTTATATTTTTGTTATTAAAAGTTTCCATGTTGACTTGATTTAATGATTTATCTACAATTAACGAAACTGTTAATGCTCCATTTATATTGAGCAAAGTTCTTCCCATATCGAGTATTGGGTCAACTGCCAAAATTGGACCAACGTATTCAAAAGATGATGTTAATCCAGTTCCTGATAAAACAGATGATGCAACGGTGTGCCCGCCACCAGGAATTCCTGCAATTCCAAAAGAACTAACAGTTACAACGATAATTGTCATTAAATAAAATGAAAAAGTTAATGGTATGCCACTCATATTTGCTGTGTTCATAACGACCATAGCACCAAATATTCCAGCACATCCAGCTTGTCCTGCTGTTGTTCCAAGTCCCATAACAAACGCCGCTGTAGAATCAGTTATCCCCATTGAATTAGTTAATGTTTCAACTGCAACAGGAAGAGTTCCAACGCTTGACCTTGATGTGAAAGCTAAGAACAAAGGAGCAATAGCTTTCTTTAAATATGTTAAAGGATTATATCCAAATAAATAAATTGCAACTAAGTGTACAACGAACATTATTGCAACGGCAACGTAAAGTGCAACGATAAATGTTATAACATCCAGTGCAGATTTCATACCGCGTTGTGCAATTGAATTTGTCATAAGTGGAATTACAGCATAAGGAACTAAAGTTATGATTGACATTGCAATGCTAATTATTATTTTATGTAAAGCTTCAATTAGTTTCACAAAAGAATCGATTTGCGTTTTGTAAATTGAAGACATTTTTTTTGCAGCAATTCCAACAAATGCAGAAAAAATTACAATTGCTATAACATTTGTATTCACCATAGAATCAACAGGATTCTTTGGAATTAAATTTCTTATTATATCAACGAAGCTTTTTATATCTTTTATTTCGTATGACGAATTAGTTAAAGCTGACGATGAACCGAGCTTGAATAAATTTGAAATTATTATTCCGATTATGCACGCAATAAAAACGTTAACGACATACGCAACAACAGTTTTTGACGTTAACTGTTTCATGTTTGAAGAATTTTTTATTGAGATGATAACGTGAATGATTGATATGATTATAAGTGGAACAACAATCATTCGTATTAAATCAATAAAACCATTTCCAAAAAGCGAATACCATTTTGTGGTTTCATTTATCCAAGTTACCTCCATTGGATTTTCTGGAGTTTTTCCTATAAGTTGTATAACTACTCCAAGGATTACACCGATAATAGTTCCTATTATTGTTCTCACTGAAAAACTAACTTTTTGTTTTTTTAAAAAATACATTAGGACGAAAAGTAAAATCAATACCGCGAGAAACGTTAATGATAGCGGTGAACTAATCATTAAAAAACTGGTTAAAAAAGAATTTTCCATTGTAATTTAAATCACCTAACCTTTACTTAAATTTTATTTAAACTATTTTTATGGAATTTAACTGCAAGACTAAGTATAAGCAATACTTAATATATAGTCAATTGCCATGACAAAAACAAAATAAAAATTTTTCATATAGAAATTTACATTGCAGAACATATTTCTGTTATAATGATTTAAGAAGTAAACGATTGCTATAATTTTAAGGGGTGGATTTTTAAAATGAATTTTTCTTGTAGTAGTTTTTCTTGGGAAACAAAAGATGGAAAACATTTATTGGGGCGTACCTATGACGATTATGGAAATTTGTCGCAAAATGCAATTATAGTTATAAATCGAAATCACGTTTTGAATTTAGTTTGTAATGGAGAAAATATTTTCGAAACAAAATACGCTTTTGTTGGAATGGGAATCAAAGGTTTAAATCATCCAATTTTCGTTGATGGAATAAATGAAAAAGGAGTTATGGGTGCACTTTTGCGTTATCCTAAATTTGCAAAATACGACACGCAAATTCAAAATAAATTCGATGTGAATCCGGCGTTCTTGTTAAGTTATATTTTGGGAAGCTGTGAAGACATTGAAGAAATTTGTTTAAAGATTAAAAATTTAAATTTAAGTGGAGAAGGAGTTTTTGGAAATGAAATTCCTGTGCATTTTATTTTTTCAGATAGAACAGGCGAATCTATAATAGTCGAACCTGATAAATCAGGAATAACTATTCATAGAAATTCAATTGGAGTTTTAGCAAATAGCCCAAATTATCAATGGCACGAGCAAAATTTAAGAAATTATATTGGGGTAACTCCTTCAAAAATTTCAGAACAGCAATTTTGTAATAAAGATTTTGACGATTTTGGATTTACAGGTTTGGATTTGCCAGGAGGATATTCGTCTGTAAATAGATTCTCACGTGTTGCACTTCTTAAAAATTTTGCACTAAAAGGTGAAAATGAAATTGAAGGAATAACAAAAATGTTTCATAATTTTTCTTCCGTGGATATTCCAGCGGGAATTGTTTGCAAAGATGATAACGAAAAAATTAATTATCAAATGACTCTTTGCATGTCTGCAATGTGTTCTGAAAGTTTGACATATTATTTTAATCTCCACAACAATAGAAGAATTTGTGCAGTTGATTTGAAAAAAGAATTGAACAACACAAGTATGAAAGTTATTGATTTGCCAAAACAACAAGACATATTATTTTTAAATTAAATATAGCACATCTCTTTTGATGTGCTATACTTTTAATTAATTACGCATTTTTAATTTTAAAAATGAAGTAATAATATGCATATAATAAAACCAAAATCAAACAAATTCTCGCATAAATTGAATTTATCATAATAAAAGATAAAATTATTACAGAGGTTTCAAGAGCGAGTAAAGAAATTTTTCTCTTGACTGTAAGCCTTCTATTTTTGACAAAATCTTCTATGTGTTTTTTGTATATTTTTGAATTTTTAAATTTGCATTCTAATTTATGTGATGATTTTGTAAAACAAAACAGTGAACCAATCATAAAAGGAGTTGTAGGTAAAACTGGCAAGAAAACACCTATAGCTCCTAAAACAAAACAAAGTATTCCAAACGATAAATAGAAAAATTTCATTGAATTAAGTCCTTTCATTTGATATTGATTATCATTATACATTAAAACGAAACACATTTAAAGTGTTTTGTGAAAAAATTTTTTAGGAGAAGTTTATGAAAAATAATGATTACGTTTTAGAATGTTGTGTTGATAGTTTTGAATCTGCTATTAATGCTTTTAATGGGGGAGCAGATAGATTAGAGCTTTGTGGAAATTTATCAATAGGTGGTACAACTCCGAGTTTGTATTTATTTGAAGAAATAAGAAATAATTGCAATATAAAGATTCATGCTTTAATAAGGCCAAGATTTGGAGATTTTCTTTACACAATTCATGAAAAAAATATTATGAAAAAGGAAATTGAAAGTTTTAGAAAAGCTGGTGCTGAAGGAGTTGTAATTGGAGCTTTGACAAAAGATGGCGAGCTTGACGTTGAGATGATGAAAGAATTAATTGATTCAGCAGGCGATATGAAAGTGGTAATGCACAGAGCGTTTGATGTCTGTAAAAATCCATTTGAAACTTTGGAAAAAGCTATTACTTTAGGAATTGATACGATTTTAACTTCAGGTCAACAATCAAATTGTTTAAAAGGAATTGAACTTATAAAAGAACTTAGTTTAACAGTAGGAAATGAAATAAAAATTATGGCAGGAGCTGGAGTAACTTCAAATGTAATTGAAAAATTTTTAGATGAAACAAATGTAAAATGCTTTCACATGTCCGCAAAAAAAATTTTGGAAAGCGAAATGGAATTCAGAAATCCAAATGTTAACATGGGCATATCAAGTTTAAGCGAATATGAAATTTGGCGAACAGACGAAGAAGAAATAAGAAGAGCGTGCAACATTTTGAAAAATCGTGTATAATTTTACATACGAGCATTTATAGTAGGAGTATTGTTATGAAATTTAAAATATCTGAATTGAAAAGGTTCATGAACATTAACAGCAAACCAAAGAGAAATGTTGTATACAAAATCGGATATGATAAATTTGCAGTGAGTAAATTTTTTGAAAAATTCAAAACTTACGTTACGAGCAAAGAAACAAAACGAAAATACAAAGAATTTTATATTGCATTCAAAAATTTGTTTAAAAGATAAATTGTTTTTAGCGTGGAGTTCATCTACGCTTTTTTTATTTTGAAAATTAATATTGCGATTGATTTCAATGTTAAATGAGATTTTAGATGTTTAACAGAAAGTAAAACGTATTATCATATGAAAAATTATTATTAAACAAAATTAATTTTATAGAAATGGAGATTCAATTTATTGTATATTATTATTGGTATATGTGAAAACGTATTCGTTTATTTAATTCAATCTTATTTATGTTAAATTGTAGGTGATTTTGATGATAAAATTATTAAGAGTTGATCACAGATTGTTGCATGGTCAAGTCGCGTTCTCATGGACTCAATTTTTAGGAGTCGATTGTATTTTAATTTCAAATGATAATTTGATTAATGATGAATTAAGAAAAACTACAATAAAATTAGCTAAGCCTCAGGGTGTAAAAGTTGTTATGAAAAATATCAATGATTCAATTGAGGCTTTAAATAGTGGGGTTACAGATAAGTATAGGCTTTTTGTTATTGTAGAATCAATTGGTGATGCTGAAAAATTAATTAAAGGCACTGGAGGTAAATTTAAAGAACTAAATCTTGGAGGAACTTTAGTTAGAGAAGGTACTAGAAATATTTCTCAAGCTATAAACGTAACTCAAGATGAAGAGATAATATTAAAAAATTTAATAGATTCTGGGGTAATAGTTGAAATAAAACAAATACCGAGCGATGTGAGTTTAATGGCTAAAGATTTGTTAAATTAATTTTATTAAATTTAAGAAGAGGTGTTTAATTATGTTTGTTCAAGCTTTTTTGCTTGGGTGTGTTGCTATGCTTGCAAATGCTGAATACTTATTAGGTACATCGCTTTTATCAAGACCCATAGTCGTAGGTGTATTAACTGGGATAGTTTTGGGCGATATAAAATCAGGAATAATTTTAGGTGCAACTTTGGAGCTTGCTTTTATTGGAGCATTTTCTATAGGTGCAGCACTTCCTCCTGAAATAATATCAGGTGGCATATTAGGTACAGCTTTCGCAATTATAACAGGTCAAGGGCCAGAAGTTGCTCTTGCATTGGGAGTTCCAATAGCTGCATTAGCGTTAGTTATAAAAAATGCTTGCATGGTATTTATACTTCCGATGTTTGTACACAAAGCTGATAAATACGCTGAAAAAGCAGATTTAAAAGGTGTGGAACGCATGCATTTGTTAGGTGGATTTTTGTCAGTGAACTTACCGATTGGATTAATAGTATTTTTTTCTTATTTATTTGGATCTTCTGCTATAGAAAAAGTATTACAAGTTATACCAGAATTTATACAAAATGGATTATCTATTGCAACAGGAATGTTACCTGCTTTGGGATTTGCGCTTTTAGTTAAAATGATAATTAATAAGAGGGTAGCTGTATTTTATTTTTTAGGTTTTGCACTTTCAGTTTATTTAAAGATACCTATAACAGGAATTGCTATTTTTGGAACTATACTTGCTATTATTTTGGTAGAGTTAGATAACAAAAATAAAGTTGTTGTTCAAAGTGGAGGTGATGATGATGATTTCTAATAATGTTTCTAAAGAAGACAAAAGTGTTTCCGTTGAACAAATCACCAAAAAAGATTTGATGAAAGTTTTTTGGAGATCTTTTACTATGGAATGGTCTTGGAATTATGAAAGGCAAGCGAATATGGCATACGCTTATTCAATGATTCCTATAATCAAAAAGTTATATAAGACAGATTTTGAAAAAGCAGAAGCTCTTAAGAGACATTTAGAATTTTTTAATACAACGCCACATATATCAACGCTTATTTTAGGAATATCAACAGCTATGGAAGAAAATAATGCTAAATCACAAAATTTTGATACTTCTTCTATAAATAATGTTAAAGTTGGTTTGATGGGTCCGATTGCAGGTATAGGAGATTCATTTTTTTGGGGAACTCTTAGAGTAATAGCAACAGGAATAGGAACATCTTTAGCACTTAAGGGAAATTTGTTGGGACCTATATTGTTTTTGTTAGTGTTTAATGTACCGCATTTAATTGCTCGTTACCTATTGATGATGGGTGGATACAAAGTAGGTGTTGGGCTTTTAGATAGAGTACAGAAATCAGGACTTATGGAATCATTAACTTATGGAGCAGCCATTTTAGGTCTTATGGTAATTGGAGGAATGACTGCTGAAATGGTTGTCGTAAATATACCTTTAACACTAGGAAGTGGAGAAAGTGCTGTTGCTATTGCGGACATAATAAATGGTATAATACCTGGAATGTTGTCTTTATTGTTTACTGGATTTGTATATTATTTGTTAGGTAGAAAGATAAAAGTAACAACCATACTTTTGATAATTGCCGCGATAGGTATTATAGGTGCGTTCTTTGGAATTTTAGCTTAAAGGGGTTTTGTAATGGAAGAAACAATGATGACTTATATAAATCAAGAACATGAAACTAATGGTTATGTTTTGATTGAACGTAAAAACAATTTAAGAAATTTTATAAATTTTTCAAAAGGAAAACGTTATAGAAGAATTGTGGTTTTGTCAACTGGTTCTTCTGCTAATGCGGTTTATTGTGCTAAATATTATTTACAAGATATTTTAAAGATTAATGTGGAAATAAAAATGCCTTCTGAATTTTTGATTTATGAAAACAATATTGAAAAAGATGTACTTTATTTGGCTGTTACTCAAGGTGGAAGAAGTTATTCAACAATTGAAGCTTTGAAAAAAGCTAAGCGTTATGAGTTGGATGTTGTAACATTGACAAGTGATTTGAATAGTCCAGTTTGTATGTTTAATGATGTTGTTGTAGATATAGGTTGTGGAATAGAGAAGGTTGGATATGTTACTAAAGGATTTAGTGCAACTGTATTAACTCTTATGTTAATGGGACTTGAGTTTGCTTTTGAAAATAAATTAATAGGTGAAAGCGAATATGAGAGTAGGATTTTTGAAATTGAAAATTGTTTAAATAAGATTAGTGAAACTATTGATAAAAGTTTGAAATGGTATCAAATTAACAAAGAAGAATTTATGAAATCGAAAAAGTTTGTTGCAATAGGTCATGGCCCTGTTTATGGTGTGGTTAAAGAATGTGAAACTAAATTTACTGAAACTATTAGGCTTCCAATGAATGGACATGAGCTTGAAGAATATATGCATGGTCCTTATTTGTCTCTTACCAAAAATGACACCATAATTTTTCTTGAAGGCAATTCCAAATTGCAAGAAAGGCAAGAGCTTTTAAAAAATTACATTATGCCTTATGCAGGAAATGTTTTTAATATAAGTTACAAAAGTAATGCAGTGCATTCACGAGATTTGTATTTGAATATTGAATGCAATGAGTTTTTGATTCCAATTTTATTGATTATACCTATTCAAATTATTTCTTATTGTTTAGCTGAAGATTTAGGAAATAATTTGAACAAAAAAATATTTGAAGATTTTGATGAAAAATTGAAAAGTAAACTTTAGATGGAGGTAATTTTTAATGTTAAAATTTAATGAACAAGAATACAGAACAAGTATGAAACTTATTTGTAGTGCTAGAGGTGAAGCAGAAGATGTAGCAAATGAATTATGTGAAAATGGTTTTAAAAATTTATTTTTCACAGCTGTTGGTGGAAGTTTGGCTCCTATGATGGCCATACATGAAATTTCTAAGCAAACCACTGAGGTTCCTGTGTTTGTTGAGCAAGCAGCTGAACTTTTGTTAAGAGGTCATAAAGCTCTATCAAAAGATTCTGTTGTAATAACTATGTCAAAATCAGGGGATACTAAAGAGACTGTTGAAATTGCAAAATGGTGTAAGGAGAAAGGGATAAGAGTTGTGTGTCTTACCAAAAATTCAAAATCGCCGTTAGCTATTAATAGTGATTATTTAATACCTATGCAACATGAAAATGGTGTCGAATATGAATATATGTTGTTGTATTGGTTGTTCTTCAAAATCTTAGATAATAAGGGTGAGTTTAATAATTACAAAGAATTTGGAGATCAACTTGAAAAGTTACCTGAAAATTTAATAAAGGCCAAAGCTAAATTCGAGCCAGTTGCAAAAGATATAGCTAATAAATACTACAAGGAACCATACATGATTTGGATTGGTGGAGGAGAAACTTGGGGAGAGACATATTTGTTTTCAATGTGTTTGCTTGAAGAGATGCAATGGATAAGAACAAAATCTGTTACCTCTGCTGAATTTTTCCATGGAACTCTAGAATTAGTTGATAAAGACACTTGTGTGTTTTTAGTTAAAGGCGAAGGAAAGTGCAGAGAGATAGATGATAGAGTAGAAAGATTTGTTAAAAATTACACTGATAAGTTTACTGTTATAGATACTAAAGATTATGAGTTAGATGGAATTGATGATAAGTTTAGATGGATATTAGCTCCAACAATTGCGTCTACACTTTTAGTTGATAGATTGGCTTTTCATTTTGAAGATAATACAGGACATTCATTAGATATTAGAAGATATTATCGTCAGTTTGAATATTAAAATTAAAATTGTTTTGTCTTCATTATAGGAAAGGATTTTTAGTAATTAAAATCCTTTCTATTTTTGTATAAATTTTCAAAAATATTTCTAATTAGTTTATTGTTCTAGATAGATTTATTTTCGTCTTTAAGATATAATTTTTTTATAGAAAACAATATCAAGGGGTGGTTTTATTGTTTAAACTTGGAATATCAGTTTATCCAGAACATTGTAGTAAGGAAGAAACTCTTGCTTACATTGAAAAAGCTGGGAAGTTGGGATTCAAAAGAATATTTACTTGTTTGATTAGTGTGAAAAACAATAGCAGAGAACAATTGATTGACGAGTTTAGAGAAGTTTGTAATTTAGGTCATGAATTTGGCATGGAAATAATTTGCGATATTAATCCACAGGTATTTGAAACTTTGGGCTTAAGGTACGATAGTTTAGAGTTATTCAAAGAAATGTCAGTTGATGGAATAAGAATTGACGAATGCTTTGATGGAAAGAAAGAAAGTTTGATGACTTACAACAAAGAAAATTTAAAAATAGAATTGAATGCGAGTATGGGAAGTAAATATTTGGATCAAGTTATGTCATATTATCCAAACAAACAAAATTTAATCACTTGCCATAATTTTTACCCACAAAAATATACGGGAATAAGTTTGGAGCATTTCAATAATTGCAATGAACAAATGAAAAAATATTCTCTTAGAACGGCAGCATTTGTATCGAGCAATAATAAAAATTCTTTTGGGCCTTGGCCAGTTTATGAAGGATTACCAACTTTAGAAATGCATAGAGGATTACCTATCTCTTTGCAAGTTAGACATTTGTTTGCTACGAGAATGATTGATGACGTTATCATTGGTAATGCTTTTGCTCATGATGATGAACTTTTAGAATGTTCAAAAATTGATTCAAGGATACTGACTTTTGATATTGAACTTGAAAAAGAATTAACTGAAGTGGAGAAAGAAATTTTATATTTTGGTGATATGCATGTTGTGAGAGGAGACTTGAGTGAATATTTTGCGCGCTCTTCTCAACCTAGGGTTGTGTTTAAAGATGTTGACATGCCAGTTTTTAATGCAAGAAATTTGAAACGAGGAGATGTTGTTATATTAAATAACGATTACTCTAAGTATAAATGTGAAATGCAAATTATTTTAAAAGATATTGAAAATGATGGGCGTAGAAATGTTATAGGACACATACCATCGTATGAACACATTTTGTTAGATTATATAAAACCTTGGAGACCAATTAAATTTTTAAGGAGGTAGATTATTATGAAAAAAATTTATTTATTTTGTAGTGGAGGAATGTCAACAAGTATATTAGCAAATTCTATGCAAAAAACAGCTGATAAATTTAATATTCCTGTTGAGGTTAAAGCTTTTCCAGACAATAAAGTTAATGAAATAGTTGATGAAGAAAATCCAGATGTAATTTTATTAGGGCCTCAAGTTAGATATAGGTTTGACAAAATAGTGCAAGATCTTAAAGGAAAAAATATTCCTATTGAAGTTATAGATTCAAATGATTATGGATCCATGGATGGAGAACGAGTTTTAAAGATGGCTGTTAAACTTATAAAGCAAAATATGAAAAAATGATTTTAAAAGTGTGGAGGAGTTGTTAAATTATGATGAAAAAATTCGAAGCATTTTTTATGTCTTTAGCTGAAAAAATTGGAAGAAATAAATATTTGTTATCAATTAGAGATGGTTTTTTAGTTTCTATGCCTTTGCTTATAGCAGGTTCGTTTTTCCTTCTAATAGCAAACTTTCCTATACCAGGTTGGACAAAATTTTGGAGTGGAATATTTGGCGAAAATTGGGTAAGTTTTATGGTGAGGCCTACTGAGGCGACGTTTGATATAATGGCAATAGTCATAGTTATGTCTATTGGTTATTCGTTCGCGGGGCATATGAAGATTAATAAAATATTTGGTGCTGCTATTAGTATGGTTTCTTGGTTTTTATTAATGCCATATAAAGTTCCAGTAAAAGCGGATTTATTAATTTCAGGTCAAGCGATGGAAGTTTCAGGTATACCGTTGAAATGGGTTGGTTCAAGTGGTATATTCGTGGGAATGATAGTTGCTTTTTTAGCTGTGCATATATATGCCTTTGCAGATAGGAAAGGTTGGATAATAAAAATGCCTGATGGTGTTCCTCCAACTGTTGTGCAAAGTTTTGCAGCATTACTCCCAGCAGGTTTAGTTATTTTAGTTTTCTTTGTTGTGAATATTTTGTTTTCTTTTACGCCATATGGAAATGCGTTTAAATTTGTTTTTGAATTGCTCCAAGTTCCTTTGCTAAGTTTAGGAAATACAGTTTGGGCTATGGCGATTGCTTATTTATTTCTTCATGCGTTTTGGTTTGTTGGAGTTAATGGAGGTTCTGTTGTTGGAGCTGTTTACAATCCTATACTTCAAACGCTTGCGGCACAAAACCTTGAGGCATTTAAAACAGGAGCACCTCTTCCTAATATAATTTCTCAGCAGTTTCAAGATTTGTTTGCTACATTTGGAGGAGCTGGTTCTACGCTTTCGCTTTTAATTGCGATGCTTTTGTTCTGTAGGTCAAATCGTATTAAGAAGTTAGGAAAGTTGTCTGTTATTCCAGGAATTTTTGGAATAAATGAACCAATTGTGTTTGGTTTGCCAATTGTTTTAAATCCAATCATACTTATACCATTTGTTTGCGTTCCTTTGTTTAATATTTTTATGTCTTATTTCATTATGAAGATTGGACTTGTTCCTTATCCAAGTGGTGTTCCTATAACTTGGACTACGCCTATATTTGTTTCGGGATTTTTATCTACAGGTTGGCAAGGTTCTGTTTTACAATTATTCCTTTTGATAGCAGGTGTGTTTATTTACATGCCATTTATAAAAATTATGGATAAACAATTTATTAAAGAAGAGTTGACTGTTAGCAAAAAAGATGATGATGATATTTCACTTGAAGATTTATCTTTTGATGATTTTTAAAGTTGGGAGAATTTATGCTTATGAAGATAATTATGTTTTTTGATCAAATACAATCGGGATTTGGAACTAAAGATGATAAGATGGTTCCTTTAAGTGGAAGTAAAGATTTATTGGGGCCGTCAATAATTTTGTCTCCACTTTTAAAAGAGATAGATGGAAAGATTGTTGCTTGTATTTATTGTGGAAATGGAACTTACTTAGAAAATCCAGATGAAATTAGCAGAAAAATTTGTGAAAAAGTTGACAAATTAAATCCGGATTTGGTTATTTGTGGTCCTGCTTTTGATTTTAAAGATTATTCCCAAATGTGTGCAAGGATTTGTTATGATATAAATACAAAAACAAAAGTTAAGTCAATAGCGGCAATGTCAAAAGAGAATATTGATGTGATTAACGAGTATAAAGATAAAATTTTAATTGTTGAAACTCCTAAAAAGGGAGGAGTAGGATTGAATGAATGTTTAAAAAATATTGTTAAGGTTTCGAAAGCAGTTCACGATTCTGAAAATTTGGATTTCGTGAAAGAACAATTTTGTTTTAACTAGTTTTGTTGTGCCATTTTGCGTTTTGCAGAATGGCATAAATTATAAATTGATTTTGGAGGATTGTTTATTATGTGGGGAATGATTGCCACTTGGAGAATGGCTGTTGAAGGAATAACAGATGGTGCAAAACTTTTAAAAGAAGGAAAAGAAGCTGGCGATGCTATTGAGTTGGCTATTAGTCAAATAGAAGATTTTCCTTATTACAAATCTGTTGGATATGGTGGATTGCCAAATGAAGAAATGGAAGTTGAACTTGATGCAGCTTACATGGATGGTGATACTCTTGATATTGGTTGCGTAGCTGCTATAAGAGATTTTAAAAATCCTATTTCAATTGCTAGAAGATTGAGTAGAGAAAAGGTTAATAGCATGTTAGTTGGTGAAGGTGCTGAAAAATTTGCTCACAAAGAAGGTTTCGAAAGAAAAAATATGTTGAGCGATAGAGCAAAAATTCATTATTACAATAAAGTTAAAGAACTTAGAACAATTGAGGATATTGTTCCTTATGATGGCCATGATACTGTTGGAATGGTTTGTTTAGATAAAAATGGGAAAATGGTTGTTGGAACTTCAACAAGCGGACTTTTCATGAAAAAGAAAGGAAGAGTTGGTGATTCTCCTATTTCAGGTTCGGGATTTTATGTTGATAGTGAAATAGGTGGAGCAAGTGCCACAGGATTAGGTGAAGATCTTATGAAGGGGTGCATTTCTTATGAGATTGTTAGGCTTATGGGAGAAGGTCTTTCGGCACAAGATGCCTGTGATATTGCTGTTTCAAAATTAGATGAAAAGTTGAAAAAAAGGAGAGATAAGGCTGGAGATATTTCTTTGATTGCTATGAACAAAAATGGAGAATGGGGAGTTGCAACAAATATAGAAGGTTTTTCTTTTTGTGTTGTTACTGAGAATCAAGAGCCTACTGTCTATTTAACTAAAAATGTAAATGGTAAATGCGTTCACGAAATTGCTAGTCAAGAGTGGCTCGACAATTATATGAAAGAAAGAATGAAACCTTTGGTTAGGAGATAGCTATGGAAGAAAAAATTTTATCTAAAATAGATAGTTTTTCAGAAGATTTGGTCAATGATATTTTGGAAATTGTAAAAATTCCAAGTGTAAAATCTGAATGTGAATATGATGCTCCTTTTGGTAGAGAAATAAGAAAAGCACTGGATAAAAGTTTGGAAATAAGCAATAGATTAGGATTCATTACTAAAAACATACAAAACAAAATTGGTTACGCTCAGTATTCTGAAGGTGATGATTATGTTGGAGTGATTGGGCATTTAGATGTTGTTGATGTTGGTGAAGGATGGAGAAAACCACCATTTAGTGGGCATGTTGAAGATGGTTATATTTATAGTAGAGGAGTTTTAGATAATAAAGGTCCAATTTTTTCGTGTCTTTATGGAATGTATGCTCTTAAAGAATTGGGAATTGAAACAAAATATCCAATAAGAATTATATTTGGTTGTGATGAAGAAACAGGAAGATTTGAAGATTTGAAATGCTATTTAGAAAATGAAAAGCCTCCTATTATGGGTTTTACTCCAGATTGTAAATATCCAGTTGTTTATTCCGAAAGAGGGCGTGCGATTTTGACTTTGGAATCTCCTTTAAATAATGTTAAAGAGTTTTTTGATTTTATAAATATTTATTTTTTAAATGCACGAAGTAATGGAGAAAAGCTCGGAATAAATTTTGAAGACAAAGAATTTGGAATACTTGAAATGAGAAATTATAAATTGGAAAATACAGAAACTCATTTGAAATTTATTTTAACTATTAGTTATCCATTTGGAATTACGTGTGATGAAATTTTGAAAAGAGCAAATGAGAAAATCAAAAAATTTAAAAACTTAAAAATTTTTATCAGAAATCAATTTTTGCCTGTGAAATTTTCAAAAGATGATTTTATGATTCAATGCCTTAAATATTCGTATGAAAAAGTTACAGGATTCGATGGAACTCCAGTTACAACTTCAGGAGGAACTTACGCAAAAATGATGCCAAACATAGTTCCATTTGGACCGAGTTTTCCTGGACAAAAAAATATAAGTCACAATCCAAATGAGTGGATGAAGATTGATGAAATAATATTAAATGCTAAGATATATGCGTTAAGTTTATACAAACTAACTGAAAAAAATTTATAGATTTTTTGTATAATTAAAACGATTGCTATAAGAATTTTAATGTGATAGAATTTGTATAAAAAATATTTAAACGTTGTGTTTAATTAAAAGGGGGAAATTTTATGGTTAAAATATTGCTTGTTTGTTCAGCGGGAATGTCTACTAGTTTGATGGTAAATAAAATGAAAGAGCATGCGGATAAAAAAGGAATTGAAGTTGAGATTTGGGCTGTTCCAGATGCTGAAGCTGCTGATAATTTGGAAAAGGCTGACGTTTTAATGTTAGGGCCACAAGTTCGTTTCTTAGAAAACAAGATGAAAGAAATCGCAGGAAGCAAACCTGTTGCGGTTATTGATATGGTTGCTTATGGAACGATGAATGGAGAAAAAGTTTTGGAACAGGCGTTGTCTTTAGTTGAAAAATAAAATTTTGTTTATGAAAATTAACCAATCGTTAATATGTAATTTTGTTTTATAAAATTGTATTTTCGTTGAGAGAGGATTTTCAATATGGATAGATTTTTAAAATGGATGGAGAAAAATTTTATGCCGTTCGCTTCAAAGATAGGAAGTCAACGTCATTTAGTTTGTATTCGAGATAGTTTTATATCTATTATGCCCGTTACTATGGTAGGAAGCATAGCTGTTTTATTAAATGTTTTCTTGAGAGATTTACCTAATACTTGGTTTGGAGAAGGAAATCGTTTTGTTGAATCAGTTCAAGGATTGATAAAAATAAATGGAAATGTTTATTTTGGATCAATTGTAGTCTTAGGTATGGTTTTTACATTTGCTCTTGGATATCATATTGCAAAATCTTATAATGTAAATCCTGTTGCAGGTGGTGTTATTGCATTTGCATCTGTTGTAGTTTGCATGAATCAAAGTGCGGTGTTTGATTATGTTTTACCTGGAGTAAGTTCATCGGCTTTTGAAACTTTAAAGCAATTGGGTTTAAATGTTAAATTATTGCAAGATGGTTCTGGAGTTTTTTTGGCTAGAGTAAACAATTGGGGTTACATGGGTCAAAATTATACAGGAGCAACAGGGTTGTTTACATGTTTAATCGTAGGATTTATTTCGTCCATGATTTACGTTAAGCTTATGTTGAAAAAAATAATAATAAAATTACCTAAATCTGTGCCATCTGCTGTTAGCAATGCTTTTGCAGCAATTTTGCCGGGTGCTATAGCGATATATATTTTTGCTATAATTACGCAATTATGTGTTTCTTTTACGGGAATGTATCCAAACGATTTAATAATTAGATGGATACAAGAACCACTCTTATCGTTGTCTCAAGGTTTCTTTAGCATGTTTATAGTTTTGTTCTTAGTGCAATTGTTTTGGTTTTTTGGATTGCACGGATCAAATGTGATGGCACCAATTATTGAAGGTGTATATACACCAGCATTGCTTAAAAATTTAGAATACTGGAATCAATTTCAGACTACTGAAGGAATGCCGTTTATTTGGACTAGAGGATCGATTGATGCGTATGCCCAAATGGGAGGTTGCGGTGTAACTTTGGGATTATTAATTGCTATATTTATTTTCTCAAAAAAAGACGACTCAAGAGCCGTTGCTAAATTATCAGCTCCAATGGGAATATTTAACATAAATGAGCCTATTATTTTTGGAGTTCCTATAGTTTTAAATCCCATTTATATAATTCCTTGGTTGATTGTTCCTCCGATTTGTGGGTCTATTGCATATGGACTTACATTAAAAGGAATAATTCCTCCTGTATTTTTACAAGTTCCTTGGGTGATGCCTGTTGGAATTTATGCTTTTCTTGCAACTGGAGGAAGTGTTTTAGCTGGAGCTGTTGCTTTGTTAAATGTTTTTATTTCATTTTTGATATGGATGCCATTTGTGCTTTTGGCTAACAGGATGAAAAATAAATCGGAATAATCTTAGACATAAAAACAAATTATATTTCTGCTTAAAATCTTATTTTTACAAAAATATCGGGGGTATGTTATGAAAGAAAGTAATTCAAATTCCTGGATAATATTTTTAACTAGTATTGGATTAATATTAATAGTTTTATCCTTAAAGACTGAAAAGCCAATGATTATGATTATAGCGGGAGTTGTTATTGTAATTATGACAAGAATAATTTTAAGAAAACAAATTAAGCCAAAAGAAGGAGAAAAATAAATATGATAAAATTTTCTAACGATTTTTATTTTGGTAGTGCTACTAGTTCTACACAGTCAGAGGGAGCTCATGATTTTAATTTAAAAGGTAAGGATATTTGGGATGTTTGGTACGATGAAGAGCCGTATAAATTTCATGAGGAAATTGGTCCACAAGATACTTCTATGTTTTATAAGAATTACGTTAGCGATATAAAATTGTTGAAGAAGATAGGGCATAATTCATTTAGAACCTCGATAAGTTGGTCGAGGTTGTTTCCAAATGGATTTGGTGAAATTAATAAAGATGCTGTTTCGTTTTATAGAAATGTTTTTGAAGAATTGAGAAAGAATGACATTGAACCATTTGTAAATTTATTTCATTTTGATATGCCCTATGAATTACAAAAAATTGGTGGATGGGAAAACAGGGAAGTTTTAAATCATTATGCTAATTATGCAAAAAAGTGTTTTGAGCTTTTTGGAGATACAGTTAAACGATGGTTTACTTTCAATGAGCCAATTGTTCATGTTGAGTGTGGATATTTAAATTGTTATCATTACCCTTGCAAAATTGATCCAAAGGCCGCGGCACAAGTTGCATTTAATACAGCGTTAGCTAGTGCTATGGCGATTAAAGTTTATAAAGAAATAAAACAAAATGGTAAAATAGGAATTATACTTAATTTGACTCCAGCATATCCACGAAGTGAAAATATTTCTGATTTGAGATCAGCTTTGATTGCAGAACTTTTTGCGAATAAAAGTTTTTTGGACCCTGCTGTTAAAGGATATTATCCTCCTGAATTATTGGAAATTGCAAGAAGGCACAACATAGTTCCAAATTACAATAAAAAAGATTTAGAATTAATTAGAGAAAATACTGTTGATTATTTAGGTGTGAATTATTATCAACCTTTTCGAGTTTGTGCTAAACAAAATTTGCCTAATCCTGATGCTCCTTTTACACCAGAATTTTATTTTGATAAGTATGTTATGCCAGGGCGAAGGATGAATGTTTATCGTGGTTGGGAAATTTATCCTAAGGGAATTTATGATATAGCTATTAATATAAAAAATAATTATGAAAATATTGAATGGATGATTACGGAAAATGGTATAGGCGTTGAGGATGAAGGACGATTTAAAGTTGATGGAATAATTGAAGATGATTATAGAATTGATTTTTATAAAGAACACTTAACTTGGTTGCATAAAGGAATACAAGAAGGAAGTAATTGTATTGGATATCATGTTTGGACTTTCATTGATTGTTGGAGTTGGCTTAATGCTTATAAAAATCGTTATGGTTTAATTGAGTTGGATTTGAAAACTCAAGAGAGAATAATTAAAAGGTCTGGATATTGGTTTAAAGATTTGTGTGATAACAAAGGATTTTAATTTTTGTTTTCTTTGTTTGTGAAATGGAGTGTGTTTTAATTGATAGAGGTTAAAGAAAGATTAAGAGTGAGTGCGAATAAATTTTTTAATCAGATTGTTGAATCTGTTTGTTATGATATTGAACAAGCAACAGGAAGAAAATTAAATCCTAGTAATTTGAAAAGTGGGTACAAGTACAAAAAAGTTATGAAAAATAAATTGGGACGAAAGGGAACTGTTGAAGTTGTGATATGTGATTTTAAAGTTCCCAATTCCTATAGTGCTAAATTTAAATCTGTGAATGGCATAAATAAAATTAGTTATAAAATCCATAAAGTAAATGAAAATGAAATTGATGTTACTTACAAAGAAGAATTTGAGGGGAATTCAAAAAGCGTTGATATGAATTTTAAATTTGTAGGATTTTTTTACAAAAGAAGTGCGAAGAAGCGTGCAAGGAAAATGTTAAAATCTCTTGAAAGTTTTTTAATGCAAAATTTTGATGATTAGATTTTTAAATTGATAGTTTTTACTATCTTTTTTTTTGCAGAAATTTGTGGATTTTTGTTATAAAGATAAAATTAAAAGTTTTGTGTTATAATTTAAATGTTTGGGAGGGGTTTTACATTGAAACAAATTATAGCATTAATAATTTTTATTGTATTAATTTATTTTGTTCTTTTGATTTCGACTTTGAAAATTGAGGGATTTAGTTTTTCAAACAAAATGGGAAGAGCGTTTAAGGGAATGATGTTTATGATTCCAATTGTTTCACTAATAGGTGGAGTGTTTTTCTTGTTATTTGAATTGATAATTTGGATTTTGAAATTGAAAATTTATTTTTTCGATGCGTTTTTGATTGCACTTTATGGCGTGCTTATAATTTTTATTGGAGATTTCATTATAAAAATTTCTGTTTTGAAATTTAGTTCAAGCTTTTTTGCGAAAAAATATGGTGGCGAAAATTTAAATCAAGAAACGATGAATGAAATTTACGATAAAAATAAATTTGTTTTGAACGTTTTGAATTACGTTTTGATGTTTGTCATAAGTTTCGTTTTGTATTTTTTGATTTTGATTTCTTTATCTGTGAAAATAAATTTAATATTTTTATGTTTGTCTTCGTTGACGAATTTGATTTTTTACAAAATATTTTTTAGAAATCAGAAAAATATTCAAAAGTGAATTAATAATGAATTGACACCTTTGTAGTAAATGTTTACAATGAAAGGGAGCAGTATTTTGCAACTTTTATTTACCGTGGAGGTGTTTTTTATGCCAAATATATTGTTGACTAGAGTGGACAATAGATTGATTCATGGGCAGGTTGGTGTCACTTGGGTTAATCATTTGGGCGCAAATTTAATTTTAGTTGCTGATGACGAAGTGTCAAATGATTCTGTGCAACAAAATTTAATGGAAATGGTCGTGCCTGACTCGATACAAACTAGATTTTTTTCAATCGAAAAAACTATAAATGTCATTCACAAAGCAAATGACAGCCAAAAAATATTTTTAGTTTGTAGGTCGCCACAAAATGTTTTGAAACTTATAGAGGGTGGCGTGCCAATAAAAGAATTGAATATAGGGAACATGCACTTCAGTGAAGGAAAAGAACAAATTTCTTCAACTGTGTCCCTCGATGAAAATGACAAGCAAACAATTCGAAAAATTTTGGACCACGGAGTTAAAGTTGAGGTGAGAAGGGTCCCGGAAGAAAAAATTGAAATAGATATTTCTAAGTTTGTTTAGTTTTTCTTTGATTAGCTGAAGGGAGGTTTTGTACTGATGGATAATGTTTTGGTACAAGCTATATTGATAGGAATATGGGCGGGCATTGCTGGTATCGATATGTTTGATGGTTTGATACATGTTCATAGGCCAATAGTAACTGGATTAGTTGTTGGAATTATTTTGGGCGATGTAAAAACTGGTTTAATCATTGGAGGTTCTTTGGAACTTGTTTGGATGGGAATGGTTCCACTTGCAGGAGCACAACCACCAAATGTTGTTATTGGTGGAATAATTGGAACTAGTATAGCGATATTAGGAAAGTTAGATCCTCAAGCAGCTGTTGGTATTGCTGTTCCCTTTGCAGTTGCAGCACAAGCAGGAATAACATTATTGTTTACAGCATTTTCTCCTGTGATGCACAAAGCTGATAAGTATGCAGAAGAAGCAAATACAAAAGGAATAGACAAAATAAATTATTTTGGAATGTTAATTTTGTTTATTAGTTATTTCATTTGTGGATTTTTGCCAATTTATTTTGGAGCTGACAAAGCAGCACAAATAGTTCAATCAATTCCATCTACTCTTATAGATGGTCTATCTGTTGCCGGTGGAATGATGCCTGCTATAGGTTTTGCAATGTTGTTAAGAATAATGTACAAGAAACAATACATTGCATTTTTGATTGTGGGATTTGTGTTGGTTGCATATTTCAATTTACCTATACTTGCACTTGCTTTAATAGGTTTGGCAATTGCTATGTATGATTATTATTTAAAACCTTCGTTGATATCCAAGACAGTGAAGGAGGAATTCGAAGATGGAATCTAAAATAGGTTATGAAAATCTTAGTACAGAAAAAGTTATTACAAAAAAAGATTTAAACAAAATGATTTGGAGATCTTTCTTTTTGCAAGCTTCTTTTAACTATGAAAGAATGCAAGCATGTGGTTGGCTTTTTTCAATTTTGCCTGGGCTTAAAAAGATTCACACGAATAAAAAAGATCTTTCGCTTGCAATGAAAGACCATTTGGAATTTTTTAATACTCATCCGTTTTTGGTTAACTTCATAATGGGATTAGTTATTTCAATGGAAGAAATTAAACAAGATAGAAATACTATAAGAGCAATAAAAGTTGCGACTATGGGGCCTTTAGGTGGAATAGGAGATTCACTTTTTTGGTTAACAGCGTTGCCAATAATTGTTGGTATAGGTGCGGAGCTTTCAATTGCGGGAAATATTGCTGGCCCATTTGTATTTTTAATATTGTTTAATATTTTGCATTTTGGATTAAGATGGTTTTTAATGAGCTATGGATATAATACGGGAGTTAGTGCTATTGCATCTCTGAAAGAGAAAACGAAAAATATTTCTCATGCAGCGTCAATAATTGGATTAGTTGTTGTTGGTGGGCTTGTTGCTTCAATGGTTAATTTGCAAACCAAATTAGTAATAAATGCTGGTAAAGCGAGCGTAAATGTTCAAGAAGTTATTGACCAGATTATGCCTAAGATGCTTCCAGTTTTGTATGTATTTTTGATGTACGTTTTATTGAAGAAGGGAAAATCTCCAGTAGTTTTAATTTTAATCACAATTGTAATTGGAGTTATAGGAAAATATTTTGGAATACTTTAAAAAATTTATTGACTTATAACTAAAATTTTTTTAGGGATAAGTCTTAAATTTTTATTTAATATTGGAAGGGGCTTTGAAAATGATTTTTGGGATGGACAATGAGAAAATTAATTCTTTAGGTGCGATTCATACTTCTAATGAAATAAAACATCAACCTAAACTTTGGGAAGAAACTTTTAAAATTATTTTTGACAGGAAACAAGATGTGGAAATATTTCTGAAAAAATTTTTGAAAAAAGAGTGTAGGGTAATTTTAACTGGAGCTGGGACGTCTGCGTATATTGGGGATGTAATTTATTTATATTTACGAAAGAAATTAGGTCTGTGCGTTGAATCAATAGCGACTACTGACATTGTTTCAAATCCTCAAGATTTTTTGCAAGAGGACATTCCAACAATTTTAATTTCTTACGCTCGTTCAGGAAATAGTCCTGAGAGTGTTGGGGCTTTTGATTTGTTTCAGGAAAATGTTAAAAATATAAATCACATTGTAATTACTTGTAATGATGAAGGCGAACTTTTTAAAAAAGCAAATTCAATGGATAATGCTCTTTGTCTTTTGATGCCTGAACTTTCAAATGATAAAAGTTTTGCAATGACAAGTTCGTTTACGTGTATGCTCGTTGCTTCATTATTGATTTTCAATATTAATGATTTGCAAGAGCATAAAAAATATTTGGATATTGTCGTTGAAAAATCTAACTATATAATAGAAGAAAGTTGGAGAGATGTTCAAGAGTTAGTTGATTTAAAATGTGAAAGAGTTGTTTATCTAGGTTCTGGAATTTTCAAAGGGCTTGCACAAGAAATGGCTCTTAAAAATTTAGAATTGACGAGCGGGAAAATTGTTAGCGTTTGTGAATCTATTTTGGGATTTAGGCATGGGCCAAAGTCAATAACAAATGACAATACTTTAATTATTTGTATGAATTCAATTAATGATTACACTAATTTATATGATGTAGATCTTATTCGTGAAATAAGTGGTGATTTTGGAAATCATAAATTAGCTGTAATAAGTTACACTAAGAATGAAACTTTAAAAAATATTGTGGACAAATATATTGAAATAAATGGTGAAAATGTACCAGAGATTTATACAATTTTTAATTATATTTTGTTTGGACAAATTTTTGGATTATTAAATTCAATTAGTTTGGGAATTTCACCAGACAATCCGCGACCAGATGGAACAGTTAACAGAGTTGTAAAGGGCGTAACGATTCATAAATATTTTAAAAATTAAGGAGAATAAATAATGATAGGTATTATATTGACTGGGCATGGAAATTTTGCTTCGGGACTAATAAGTTCCGTAGATTTAATTGCGGGAAAACAAGAAAATGTTATTGGAATTGATTTCACGCAAAATGATAATACTAAAACACTGGAAGAAAAGATGACAATTGCTATAAATAATTTTGAAAATGACATAATAATTTTGTGTGATTTAGCTGGAGGTTCGCCTTTTAAAACAGCTGTTACTTTGGGGAATGGTTTATTTAAGGAAAAAAATATTCGTGTGATTTCGGGTACGAATTTGGGAATGTTGCTTGAAGTTATTTTGACGAGAGATGAAATGTCGGTAGATGAATTATTAAATTTTGCTGTTGAGTCAGGAAAGAGAGCTATCAAACCATTTATAATGATTGAACAAGATGATGACGATGATTTTCAAGATGATTTCGGAATATAGAATTAAAATATAAAAGTTTGGGAGATGTTTTGAATTATGAGAATAGTTTCAACTAGAGATATGTTATTTAAAGCACAAAAGGAAGGATTTGCAATTCCAGCATTTAATATACACAATTTAGAAACTTTACAAGTTGTTGTGGATACCGCTGCTGAATTAAAATCTCCAGTTATTTTAGCTGGAACTCCTTCAACAATTTCTTATGCTGGTGGAGATTATATTGTTGGAATGGCTTCTGTTGCAGCAAGAAGATATAGAATTCCAATAGCTATACATTTAGACCATTTTGAAAAAATAGATGAAATAAAATATTTTGTTGATTTAGGATTTTTGTCTACGATGATAGACGCATCTCATGAAGAATACAATTCTAATGTTAATATTGTTAAACAAGTTGTTGAATATGCACACAAATTTGACGCTACCGTTGAAGCAGAGCTTGGACGTTTGGGAGGACAAGAAGACGATTTAATTGTTGATGAAAAAGATGCTCTTTATACGAATCCTGAACAAGCGAGAGATTTTGTTGAGAAAACAGGAATTGATTCTTTGGCGGTTGCAATTGGAACAGCGCATGGACTTTATAAGGGTGAAGCGAAATTAGATTTTGATAGACTTAAAGAAATTCAATCTGTTGTTAAGGTGCCTTTGGTTTTGCATGGAGCTTCAGATGTACCAGATGATTTTGTAAAGCGTGCAATTTCACTTGGAGTTTGTAAAGTTAACGTTGCTACAGATTTAAAAATTCCTTTTTCTGATGCTGTAAAAAAATATTTTAACGAAAATCCAACAGCAAATGATCCAAGAAAATATATGGCTCCAGGAAAAGAGGCAATGAAAAAAATAGTTGCTCATAAAATTATGGTTTGTGGAAGCAACGGAAAAGCTTAATAAAAAAGACGGAACAAATTTTGTTCTGTCTTTTGTTTTTATATAAACGAATTGTCAATTTTTAAATTCATATCGTTAAATTTATTCATATCGATTTGATTTAATTTTTTGTCGACAATAAGTGATGTGACGGTAACTCCATTTACATTTAGCATTGTCCTTGCCATATCAAGAAGCGGATCGATTGCTAAAATTGGACTTGTTAAATCAAAATATTGTCCGAGTCCAACTGCAGAAAGATTTATTGAAGCACTTGTTGTTGAAGTTCCAGGAACTCCAGCAATCCCAATTGAACTTATTGTAATTACTAACAACGACATTACTAAAAAGCTCAGATTGATTTGCGTCCCTGTCATGTTTGCAATCATTATAACAATCATTCCTGGAAATACGCCAGCACATCCGTTCATTCCAGTTGTAGCTCCCAAGCTTGCAACAAACGTTGAAGTTGATTTGTTTCCTCCCAAAGATTCCAAAGTTTCTAAAGTCATTGGAATGCAACCAAGACTTGATCTTGAAGTGAACGCTAGCAAAAGAAGAGGAAAACTTTTTTTAATATATGTTATAGGGTTGTACTTAAATAGAGCTAGAAGTAATAGGTGAATGATAAATACTATAATCACAGAAATGTATAAAGCAATGATGAACAATATAACATCTAAAATTGATTTTATTCCTTTTTGTGCTATTGTGTTTGCAAGAAGAGGAACGACAGCATAAGGCATAAGATTTATTACAGTCATAGTTATGCTGATTATAATTTTGTGGAGAGCTTCAATTAAATTTGAAAAACTTTCCATAGTTTTTGCAAATGGCTTTGACATTTTTTTCGCACCAACGCCAACAAATATTGAAAAAATAACAACGGCAATTACATTTGACTTTGACATTGCTTCAATTGGATTTTTTGGTATTAAGTTTCTTATTATATCGACAAGAGATTTTATTTCGTTTGCTTTTGAGATTTCGATTGGAGCGTTTGAGTTCACGCCTAATTTAAACAAATATGCTACGGCTATTCCGACAAATGCTGAAATTATAACTGTAGCGAAGAGAGTTACGATTGTGTAAATTGTAAGTTGTTTTATTTTTGTATATTGCTTCATGTTAATTATAATGTGGATAATTGAAACAACTATGAGAGGAATAACAAGCATTCGTATTAAATCAATAAAACCATTTCCAAAAAGCGAAAACCATTTTGTGGATTCGTTTATCCAAGTTACTTGAGTAGGATTTTCAGGAAATTTTGAAATAAATTGTATTGAAAGTCCTAACAAAATTCCTACACCTGTTCCAATTAACATTCTATTTGAGAAACTAATCTGTTTCTTTTTAATCATAAACATAAAAATAAAAATTGCGATTAAAATAAAAATCCAAATGAGAGTATTAAAAGAACTTATCATTAAAAATTTGCTTAGAAAATTATTTTCCATAAAATCTTCCTTCCAAAAAATTTTTTCTATGATATTTTAATACACCAAGTCCCAATTTAATATATTTAAATCGTAAAATTGTATAAAATTTTTTTGGAAAATTATTTATATAATCTTTTTTCGAATAATAACGAAATAATTACTATTAAAATTGAACATATTATAATTAGGAGAAAAATTTATTATGATAAATTTAAATATAAAAAGTATAGAACAATGTGATGAATATATAGTTCATCTTTTGGGTTTTTTAGACAAAGTTTATAATCAACTTTCTAAAAATGAAAATGTTGAATTGACAAAAACTTTCGTTAAAGATTTTGGCGAGAAATTTGAAATGCTGATTAAATTTATACATGATAATAAATTTTTAAATGAAAAAATATTTTCAGATGAAAATGATTTGAAATTTGCACTTGAAAGTTTTGGTGAAGCTTTTCATTCGCTTGATTATGATTTGTGCGCAGAAATTTTAAAATATGAAATTAAATATATTTTGTGTAAATGGAAAGTTAAGTTAGAGCTCAAAACTTTTTAAGTAGTTGGGAGTTTTATATGAAGTTATCGTTTAATTCAAATGCGTTAAAAACTTTAAGGGTGTATAAAAAAAATATTTCTGAACATTCTAAGAGCATAAATAACATTTCTACAGGTAAGAAGATTAATTCTTCAAAGGACAACCCAAATCGTATTTCGAGTTTGGGAAATCTCGAAAGAGAAATTCGTGGACACCAAGCTTCAAGTAGAAATTCGCAAGATACTATTAGCATGATACAATCTGCTGATAGCGTAATGGGAACAATCAACGAAAGGCTTACACGAATTAGAGAGCTAGCTGTAGGAATGGGCAATGGAACTTTGCAAGAAACTGAAAAAAATATTGTGCAAAATGAAATTGAGTCGTTGTTAGATGGAATTGATTATGAAGTTAAAAATTTCTCCTTCAATGGATTAAATGTTTTGGGAGATGAAAACATTAATGACAATAATAATCCAGGCGTAGTTAAAACTCTTACTTCAGGGGCGCCAGGAGAATTTACGAACATTCCAGTTTACAATTTGACAACTGAAGGTTTAGGAATTGAGGGACTTGATTTGGTAAATATGGATACTGATTCTGTTTTAGATAAAATTGATGAGGCGTCTAAACAAGTTATAAATGCTAGAACAAAATTAGGTTCTATAGGTAACACTGTGGAATCCAAAGTTACTCATTCAAAATCTTTGGAAGATGTTTTGGTAGGCTCAAAAAGTAAATTGGAAGATGCAGATGTTGCGTTGGAGATGATGGACTTTACAAAAACGCTTATATTAAGCGAAGCAAATATAAAAAATATGAGTAAGACAATTTATTTTCCAAGTGATATAGTAAATATTTTAGGAAAATTATATAAATAGATTTTGTTTTAGGTGGTGTTAGTGTGTATGATTTATTGAGAACAGCCCTTGATGTTTCTTCTGTGAGAAGAGATATAATTTCAAACAATCTTGCTAACATAGATACTAAAAATTTCAAACGATATGATGTTAACTTTGAAAGTTATTTGAATTCAAATGTTAGGCCACAAATTTTTAAAGTTACTCATGAAAAACATATTCCAATGAACAATTATAATTATAAAATTGTTCAAGATAGAGGAACGACTATGAGAAGTGATGGCAACAACGTGGATTTAGATATTGAAAAAGCAAATCAAGCAGCTAATACTTTAATGTATAATGCTTTGATTGCTGCGATTAACAATAAATTTCAATTGTATTCTACAGTTTTAACAAGTGGAAGATAATCTGCAAGCGAGGTGTATTAAATGTTAAACAATGCTTTTCGTGCAATGAGAATTAGTGCAAGTGGTCTTGCTGCTGAAAGGATGAGAATGGATTTAATATCATCAAATATTGCCAATTACAATTCTATCAAAACCGACAACTCAGAGGCATATAAAAGAAAAGTTGCTATGTTTGAACAACATATGGATAATTCGATGCGCGGAATTCAAAAATTCAAGGGTGTTAAAATAGGTGCAATTAGAGAAGATGAGTCACCTTTGAAAATGATTTATGATCCTACTCATCCAAATGCTAATGGAGATGGGTTTGTAGAAGGAAGTAACGTAAACATTTTAACAGAAATGGCAGATATGATAATTGCAACTAGAGCTTACGAATCTAATGCGGATACTTTTAATGCAAACAAACAAATGTTTATGAAAGCCCTCGAAATTGGACGATAATATTTATGTAAAACTTCTTATACGAAAAATAAAAATGTCGTGTTAGAAGTTTTTTATTGTTTAAGCACGCTTAAAAATATAAATTTTACACAAAATAATATTACATAGGAGGGTTGCTTATTGAAAAGAAAGATTTCTGGCGTTCAAAAGACGGCGATTTTGCTTATAACTTTAGGTTCAGAGATTGCTGCTGAGATAATGAAGTATTTGAACGAAGAAGAAGTAAATAAAATTTCATTTGAAATAGCCACCATAAACTCCGTTACTGTTGAAGAGCGAAAAGATATTCTGCACGAGTTTATAGAAATGAACAAAGCGAAAGAATTTTTGCTAGAAGGTGGTTTTGAATACGCTAAAAATATATTGAGTAAAGCTCTCGGTAGTGATAAAGCTATTGAGATTTTAGATAAAATAAAGGAAGCAACAGATATATATAGACCTTTTACAATTGCAAGAAAAGCAGACCCAAGTCAATTGCTAAATATAATAATTGATGAGCATCCTCAGACTATTGCTTTGGTTTTGTGTTACTTACAACCTGACAAAGCGGCACAAATTTTAAGTTGGTTGCCTGATTATTTGCAAAATGATGTTGCATATAGAGTTGCTACTATAAGAAACACTTCACCTTATGCGGTTAAGGAAGTTGAAAGAGTTTTAGAATATAAATTATCGAATTTTGTTAAGCCTGAGTCTACAGTAATAGGTGGACTTGAATCTTTAGTTGATATGTTAAACAGAGTTGACAGAAACACAGAAAGAAATATTACTAGTGGACTTGAAAATCAAGATAAAGAACTTGCAGAAAGATTAAGAGCATCTATGTTTGTATTTGAAGATATTGTTACGCTCACTTCTTTCGATATACAAAAAGTTTTGAGAAATGTTGATCAAAAAGATTTGGCATTAGCTCTCAAGGGAAGTAGTGATTCCGTTAAAGAACTTATTTATAGTAATTTGTCAAAAGGAGCTGCAGATAATGTTCGTGAAGAAATTGAATACATGGGTCCAGTTAAATTATCTGATGTAGAAAAAGCTCAACAACAAATAGTTGGAATGATTAGAAAACTTGATGAGCAAGGAGAAATAATCATTGTAAGAGGTGGAGATGATGGCATTATACAATAACAAAAATATAATTCGAAATGGCCCAAAAGGTTCGAGTGATAAAAAAACTATAATAAGCCCTAACATATACAATGCTTATAGTTCACAAAATAATATTTCAAGAGAGATAAATAGTAAAGATGCTTTGATGAGGCAAATAAGGACGAAAAAATTTAGAGTTAGGCGTGAAGAGATTTTAAAATTTAAAAAAATTGGTGAAATGTTAATTCAAAGAGCTAAGAAGGAAGCAGCTAAAATTTTAAATGAATCTTTGGAAAATGCACAAATAGAAATCGTGCGACAAAAAGTTGCAAGTAAAGTTCAAGGATATAAAGAAGGCTTTGAAGAGGGAAAGGCAAAATCTATTGCGGAAATAGAAAGTAAGAAAGATGAACTTTTAAGTAATGCAATGCAATTTTATGAAAATGCTAAAATGGAATCAGCTGAATACATAATGGCAAAAGAAAATGAAATTAAAGAACTTATGTTTTCTATGGTTTCAAAAATTATAAAACGTCAATTGAATGATGAAAAAATTTTGAATGATATAATTTATGATTCAATTAAAAATATAAAAGATAGATTGCCCGTTCTTATAAAGTGCAGTGAGTTTAATTATAAACATTTGGTCGAAGAAGTTAGTAAGTGGAAACTTAAATCTGGAATAATTGGAGATTTTCACGTTGTTATTAGTAAGGAAATTAATCGTGGTGAATTTATTATTGAAAGAAATGGTGGAATTATAAAGTACAATATAGAAAGCAATCTTGAACTTTTACGAAAAATAATTTTTGGTGAAGAGGAGAATTGATTTATGTACATAGATTTTAAAAGAATGAGAAATTCTCTAGAAAATATTGAACCTATTTATGCAGAAGGAAGAGTCAAAAGGCTTGTTGGTCTTACGATTGAGGCTGAAGGAATTATACCATTTGTTGGTGAGATTTGCTATGTATATAATGATTATGGAGAGTCAATTGAATGTGAAGTTGTTGGAATAAATCAAGAGAGAAGTATTTTGATGCCCTTTGGAGATGTTAGAGGAATATCTACTGGAAGCAAAGTTATAGCAACAAAAAAACTTCTCTCTGTTCACATTTCTGAAGAATTAATTGGATGTGTTTTAGATGGACTTGGGCGTGTGCAAATTGGAAACCCTCCAAAAGATTTCGATGATTTTCCAATAGAAAATAGACCTCCTGTTGCTGTTAATAGAAAACCTATTTCTGAAATAATACAAACTGGAGTTAGAGTTATTGATGGAACTTTAACTTGTGGAGTTGGTCAAAGAGTTGGAATTTTTGCAGGTTCTGGTGTGGGAAAAAGTACTTTGATGGGAATGATTGCAAGAAATGCCTCAGCTGATATTAATGTTATTGGATTAATTGGAGAACGTGGAAGAGAACTTCAAGAATTTATATATCATGATTTGGGCGAAGAAGGTTTGAAAAAATCCATAATAGTTTGTGCGACCTCAGATGAGCCAGCACTTATTAGATTGAAAGCTTCTTTAGTTACAACAGCTATTGCGGAATATTTTAGGGAAAAAGGAAAAAATGTAATTTTGATGATGGATTCTGTGACAAGATTTGCTATGGCTCAACGTGAAGTTGGTCTTGCTATTGGCGAGCCACCAGCAACTAAAGGTTATACTCCATCTGTTTTTGCTTTATTACCAAAACTTTTAGAGAGAACAGGTCCTTCAGAAACTGGAGCGATAACTGCTTTTTATACTGTTCTTGTTGATGGTGATGATATGAGCGAACCTATTGCAGATACTGTTAGGGGAATTTTGGATGGGCATATAGTTTTATCCAGAGATTTGGCACAAAAAAATCATTATCCTGCCATTGATGTTTTGAAAAGTGTAAGCAGATTAATGGCAAAAATAGTTTCAGAAGAACATAAAGAGTTAGCCGGTACTGTGAGAAATTTGTTAGCTGTTTATCAAGAAGCAGAAGATTTAATAAACATTGGTGCTTACGTTCATGGAAGCAATCCTGAAATTGACAAAGCAATTCAATATATAGGACAAATAAATGAATATTTAAAACAATCAACGCATGAGAACACCAGTTACGAACAAAATTTGACTATATTGAAAGGAATATTTAACAATTTAATTTAATGAGGTTATTGATATGAAAAAATTTAGATATTCATTAAACAAACTTCTTAACATGCGTCTTAGATTAGAAAAAGAGGCATCGCAAAAATTTACGGATATAAGTGGGAAAATAAAAATTATTGATAACAATATAAATATTCTCAATGAACTTTATAATAAAAATGCTTTTGCAACTTGCACGACAAAAATTGAGGATATAATTAAGAAAAATTACACAAACTACTTAGAAAGTTCAATAATGTTAAATCAAAAAGAAAAACAAGAACTGAGTAAAGAATATGAATACAGATTTGAGGATTATAAAACTAAAAAGAGAAACAGAAAAGTTTTGGAGAAATTGAAAGATAAAGAATTTAAAAAATTTTTGAAGGAACAAGATAAAGAAGAGCAAGATTTCTTAGATGAATTATCTTTAAATATGTATTATAAAGAATTTGAGGAGGATAGGGATAATGAATATTAGTATTAACAATCTTAAAAATTCGCTTTCTACTCAAGATATCTCGAATAAAAATAAAAATATTGACAATGAAAAGGTTAGGGGAGATTTTAAAAAATCTTTGGAAGAATCTAAAAATTCTTCAGAAACAAATTGTTGTGACAAAAAAAATTCTGATGATGATAATGAAAATTTGGATAAATTAAAAGCTTTAGTTTATTTAATTGATTTTGTTTCACAAAATGGTTTAAAAGAATTTACCCCAACTGTTGATGGAACGCAAAATTTTTTTATAAGAAATTTGGTTAGTGAAAATGGATTTTTGCCACAGGAAAATTTGGTCATTAATAAAAATCAGTTAGTGCAAAATTTAGATTCCAATAGTGAAAATATTTTAAGCGAATTGGGATTTGACAAAAATAAAATTGATTTTGCTTCAATTGATAATGCAGAACTTTCTCAAAAGATTTTGTCAAATAGCGAAGGCTTTAAATCTTTAATTAAAAATATAATTTCTGATTTTGAAAAAGATGATGTGGATTTTGTTAAAAATATAAATCAAATTTTAGATGATGGGAAATTTTTAAATAGCGATGAGCTTTTGAAAAATATTAAAAATGAAATTTCTCAAAAAATTAATCGTGCACAAAATTTTGAAGGTACTCCAACTCAAAGTGTTGAGGTTCAATCAACTGAATTTAAAAATTTAAATTCTTTTAGTGAAATTAAAAATCACAACGAATCAGATAATATTTTGAAAGAAATTTCTGGCTTTAACAAAGAAAATGATAAAAATTTTGAAAATTATTTGGTTAACAATATAAGGACTCATAATTTGAATGCAAATGTAGAAGTTTTTCATAAAACTATAGACGCCACTGTTCAAACAAAATTTGTTAAAGAATTCGTTGAAAGTATAAATTACATGGCTACTAACAATAAAACTGAAATGATTTTGAAATTGAATCCAGAGCATTTAGGAAAAATGGATATAAAATACGAAGTTATTAAGGACAATGTTAGATTAATGATAAGAGTAGAAAAAGTCGAGGCTCTTAAAATTATAGATAGCACAATCACAGATATCAAAAACATGATAAAGGAAAATCATCAAATAAATTTAGATAATATTCAAGTTGATTTGCAAAAATTCACATTCGATTCTAACGGCAATGGCTCTAACCAAAATAAAAATTTCGACGAAGATGATAATCAAAGTGTACAAGCATTTAATTTAAAATTAGATGATGAGGATGTTCCTGAAGATGTTAAAAAACGAAATCTAAGATCAGGGATTTTAGTTTAATTTTGAGGTGTGAATATGGATGTAGGAAAAAAAATTGATAGTTCGTTGCTTTTCAATAACAACGGTAAGTACAAAATAAATAAATCTAGTATTGAAAATAACGATACAAAATTTACGGAGCTTTTAAATAAATTAAACGATGATGATTCAAATGAAAATGAGGTCGAAGAAGATTCGAAAGAGCCAAGTATTTCAAAATTTATGGATGAAAAATCTTCAAATAATGTTTATGGAGGTCAAAAGACTGACAGAGGTACAAAAATATTGCAACCTGGTGAAGATATGGACAAGAATGCTTTTCTAAAAATATTAGCCGCTCAAATGTCAAACCAAGATCCAACTCAACCTCAAGATGGAACAGAATATATTTCTCAATTTGCACAATTCGCAGCGATGGAACAAATGTCAAATTTAAATAGTACGATGAGCGGTTTTGCATCTCAATCTTTAATAGGAAGGGGAGTTATGCTCAATGCTTATGACAATAATGGAAATTTAATATCTGGTGTTGTTCGTTCCGTTTCACAAAATGGTTCGAAAATTATTATGGGTGTTGAGTATCTTAATGAAAAAGGCGAAGCTGTAATGGGAGAATTTGAAAATGATGATATAGCTAGCGTTATAGGAATTCAAGATAGTAGGTTGGATTATATAAATAATAACATGACAATGCTTGTAGGTTCTGGAATGATAGACAAGACAGTTGAGTTTATATCTTCTTCAGAAAAAATAGATGGAGATTCGCCACAAAAATATGAAACAATGACAGGGACAGTCGAAAGTGTTGTTGTAGAAAATTATTATGTTAAATTAAAAGTTAGAGTTGATGAAACAGGAGAATTACAAACTGTCGCAATGGATAAAGTTATAAAAGTAGATGGTGAGCAATACACAAATAATTTTTAAATAAGAGTTATTTAACTCTTATTTTTTTGTGTTAAAATATGAATGGAAGTGAAGGAGGTCATAGAATGATTGAACTTACACGAGTTAATGATACAAATTTTTATTTAAATTGCAACGAGATTGAGCGAATAGAACTTATACCCGAAACTTCAATTGTTTTATTAAGTGGGAAAACATATATAGTTAAGAATTCTGTGGAAGAAGTTATTGATAAGATAGTTGAATTCAATAGAAGAATACATATTCAAAAATAAAAGGTGCGTTTTTACACACCTTTTATTTTTTCCAATGATGAATACAAATTTCTAATTAATTTTAAATCGTATATAACTTTACTACAGTTGCATTGCATTGAATTTATTTTTTCAGAATCTAAATGTGGCTTCATCACGTTAATATTTTTCAAATACTTGTCCACAAATTCGGAATAAAGATTGTACATTTCTTCAACAACCCTAATATACTCTTCTTTATTTTTATCAACTAATCTTTCTTTCTCAATGAATACTCTAGAAAATGTTATTTTACCATTAGATCCAAGCTCTATGGACTTGCTTAAAGAATGATTTTTTAAAATATTATTTTTGTATTCATTCAATTCAACTATTTGGTTCTCCAAACTCTCAACAAATTTCGTCAAATCATTTTTTGAGGAACTAGAATCAATTTGAAAATCTATCATCTCAATTAAATCGTTAAAAGTATTTTCCTTATAAGAAATGAGCTTATCCAAATTTGAAAGAATTTTTTTGCGAGCGACCTCAGCTTTATTTTTTTTATCGCTTATAGGCTCATCAACAATTCGAACTGTTTTTTCGGCAACGTCATTTGATAATACTCTTTTAATACTCTTACGTTTTTCGTTATCATCCTTTTCATTTGTGAAATTTTCTGATTCAAAATTTTTAAAATTATCATTTTCACATTTGTCGGACTCAATTTCTTTATTTTCTAGTTGAGAATCATGGGGTTCTAATTTTTCAATGTCATTACTTTCCTTTTTGTTATTGAGAGATTCGGCATGCTCATTAGATTTTTTTAGGTTATTGTTTAATGAATTGATCATGTCTTTAACATCAACCAATTCAGATTTGTAATTTGAAAGATTTGAACCATGTTTTATGAGAATATCAACTAAATCATATTGAAGATTTATGTTTTTTAAATTACAAATTTCTGAAGCTAGATATAAAATATCGGAATATTTAGATTGAACAATTTTTTCAAGATACGAAAGACGACTATTTAAATAGTTAATGTCGTCAATGTATTTTGCATTTTCAAAATTTGAATTTTCATCGTTTGTTAAATACACGTCCATTGACATAGAACACCTCACAATTAGAAAATTAACTAATTATTTATATAATAATACAAATTTACATATAATTCAATAAAAATTAAACATATACAATATTTATTAAAAAATTAAACATTTTATTAAGTAAAATCCATGTTAAAAGAAAAGAATAAAATACTTAAATAAAGGAACAATAGCTTTAAATAAAAATTTAATTACTTTTTTGGAGGATGATAAATTGAATTATGACGAAAATCATCTCAAAGAATTTTTCAATCATTGTGCTATCGAACTTGAGCCTAAACCAAAATATTTTAAAAGAATTTTTATGGCATTTTTAATTGGTGGATTGTTTTGTGTCGTTGGAGAATTTTTATTTAAAATTTATGGGAAAACAAGTCTCGATGAACTTCAAGTTAGAGCTTTGGGTTCTATAACAATGATATTTATAGGCTCATTTCTAACGGGAGTAGGAGTTTATGACAAAATAGGAAATATTGCAGGGGCTGGGAGCATAGTTCCTATAACTGGTTTTGCAAATTCTATGACTTCTCCAGCAATTGAATTTAAAAAGGAAGGAATAGTTTTTGGTACCTGCGTTAAGATGTTTACAATTGCAGGTTCTGTTATTGTTTTTGGAATTTCATCGTCGGTTTTAGTTGGACTTATACATTTTCTTTGCAATAAAATTTCGAATTAGGAGGTTTAAGTTGTGGATGAAAACAAAAGAGTTGGAAGTCAAACTGTTGAACTTAAAAATAGGCCAAAACTAATTTCAGCTACTAGCGTTGTTGGACCAAAAGAAGCTGAAGGTCCTTTGGGACAATATTTTGATATAAAATTGAAAGATGATAAAAATGGACGTGATACTTATGAAAAAGCTGAGTCTAGCATTTTGTACACTTCAATAATGGAAAGCATAAAAAAAGGAAATTTGAAAGAAAGCGATGTTAATTATCTTTTGTGTGGAGATTTGCAAAATCAAATTACATCTTCAAATTTTGCGGCACGTGAAATTAAAATTCCTTTTATAGGTTTGTACGGAGCTTGTTCAACTTTTTCGTTGTCATTGAGTCTTGGTGCTATGTTTGTTGATGGTGGATTTGCAAATTATGTTGTAACAGGTGCTTCATCTCACTTTAGTTCAGCTGAAAGACAATTTAGATTTCCATTGGAATATGGAAGTCAAAGAGCGGCAACTTGTCAATGGACTGTTACAGGAGCTGGTTCTGTTTTAATAGGACGTGAAGGAAATTATCCTGAAGTTACTTACGTTACAACAGGAAAAGTTAAAGACTATGGAATAAAAGATGTAAATAATATGGGGGCGGCTATGGCTCCTTCTGCTGTTGATACCATATATACGCATTTTAAAGACACAGGTAGAGATGAAAGTTATTATGATTGCATAGCGACTGGAGATTTAGGAAAAGTAGGACGTCAAATAACTGAAACGATGTTAAAGAATTTAGGTTACGATATTTCAAAAATTTATGTTGACTGTGGCGAAAGTATATATGACAGTGCGAGGCAAGATACTTTTTCTGGTGGAAGTGGTTGCGGTTGTTCTGCATCAGTTTTTACAGGATATTTTTACAAGCGGTTGCTTGAAGGGAAAATAAATAGAATTTTGATAATTTCTACAGGTGCGTTGATGAGTCCAACAACTAGTTTTCAAGGAGAAAGTATTCCAGGAATAGCTCACGCTGTATCTATAGAATTTAACAATAGGAGGTAAAGATATTGAATTATTTGTGGAGTTTTCTTCTTGGTGGTTTGATTTGTGGAATTACGCAAATATTTATGGATAAATTTAAAATATTGCCTGCGTATATTTTAGTTTTCATGGTTTGTGTTGGAAATATTTTGGCGTTATTCCCTGGATATGAGTATTTAGTTAAAAATGCTACAGGTGGAGCTTGCATACCGATTTTAGGTTTTGGATATAGCCTGGGAAAATCAGTAATAGAGAAGGTAAATGAAATTGGATTAATGGGTATTATTACGGGGGGACTTTCTGGAGTTTCTGCTGGAATAACATTTGCAATATTAATTTCATTTTTATTTTCATTTGTGTTTACATCAAAAACAAAATCTTTAAAATGATTTAAGGACTCCTGAAAAAAATTTTTTAGGAGTCTTTGTTTATTGAATATATTTTCATTTATTTTGAAATTAATTTAAAAAAAGTTTTTTTAGGATTTTGAAAATATGAGAGAGTTTGTAATTTATTTTATTTGTGTCGTGATAAGTATATTGTTGGGCATATCGATATTGCATTCTTCGATGTTTGTAAGTTTAATTTTATTTTTATTTCTTGCGATTGGATTTATGAAGTTCAAATCTTGTTTTAAAATAAAATTTTTGGCTATAGCATTTATGATTTTTGCATTGTTTAATACGATTAATTACTATTCTCTTAATGAGAAAATGTTTAGTAGCGTTAATTTTAGAATTCAAAAGAAAATTGGAAATGATTTAGTAGTTAGCAATAATTTTAAGAAATTTATTATTAAAGATTTTCAAAATGAAAATTTTGAGGATGGTTTAATTTTAAATTTAAGTGGGAAATTTAAAAATTCTAGATATTACGATGTTGGAATTGTTGGAGAAATTAAAGATTTCAAAATTAATAATTTTAAATCAGATTTTTTTCACAAATTTATAAGAGTTAAGAACGTTTTGAAAAATTATTTTGTTGGAGAGTTTGGTGAAAAGAACGGAAATATTTTATCGGGATTGATTTTGGGAGATTTAGATAGTGAATTTAAAAAAGAATTTAAATCCTTAGGAATAGTTCATATCTTGAGCATTTCTGGATTTCATATTAATTTAGTTTTTGGATTTTTGTCAAAATTATTTTCCTATTTACCATCAATTATTGTGTTGTTTTTGTATTTAATTTTTACTGGAACCAAAGTTTCTGGCATACGAGCGTTTACGATGATATTTTTAAAAGAATTTTCTCCGAGAGTTTACAGAACTTATGATGCTCTTAACGCTCTATTTTTTTCATGTACATTAATTTTGTTAATGAGACCTTATGAAATTTTCAATTTAGGTTTTATTTACACTTTTGCGTCGACATTAGGAATACTTATGTTTAATTCTAAAATAAGAAATTATTTTTACAAAATTCCTAGTTTAATTGGAGATTCTCTTTCGATTTTAATATCAGCACAAATATTTATTTTACCTTTGTCAATATTGATTGAAAGGAAATTAAATTTGCAATTTATATTGTCGAACATATTGCTTATACCTTTTTACACGATTATTATAATCTTGGGATTTATTTTAATTTTTGCGTCGGTTGTTCCGATTGTGAGGGAAATTTGTATATATTTAATAAAATTGAATTTTGATATAATTGACGGTGGAATTATATTTATAAAATCTTTGCTTCCATCGGAAATATATTTGTCGTACGGTTTAATCACGATTATAATTTGTTTTTATGTAATTTATTTTATGTTGTTTAAGATTCCTTATAAAATCAAAAGAAGTTTAGTTGTTTATTTGGTTTTAGTTGGAATTTATTTTAATGTTTCTTTAAGCATGACTGTGGAATTTGGAAATTATTTTGGGAAAAATTACGTTATATTGAGAAGTGAAAACAAAAGTGTGGTTTGTGTAGATAAAAATTTAAAAAATGATGTTGACATAAAATCGAAGTTATTTGTTGATAAAGTTTTAAGTGGAAAGAATTGCAGGGAAATTAATTTTTCTGGGATTAAATTTTCTATAGATTTTAAAGATGATAAAGTTTTGTTTGGATTTAATGATAGAGAGGTAGAATTTTTGAATAATCAAAGTGAAGTTAAATATTATTCAAATTATCATCCTCAAAAATATTACTTTATTTTTTAGGTGTGTTATGTTAAATTATGATTCTTTGTTGAAGAAAGCTGAAAATACTGAAAATTGTTATTTTATATATAGTTATGATTTGAAATTGGTTTTAAATTTTTTGGACAAAGTGAAGTTGCACAATGTAATTGAAGAATTTAGACATTTTAATTATAGTTCATTTAAATATGAAGCTAATTTTAATTTTGAAAATTTGTTTGAGATTTGCAATACGATTCCGATGATGCAGGAAAAAAGGATTGTTGTTTTGGAAAATTGTCTTTTTTTGAAATCTGATGGTGATAAGAAAGAGCAGATTGAAAAATTAAAAGAACTTATTAGGAATCTTCCAAAAGAGTGCGTTTTAATATGTTATTATATTTATCAAGAGCAAGATAAAAATAAAGATGTTTTGGGTGATTTTCAAAAATTTGGACAAACTTGCAAAATCAATCAATTGCGTGGAGAAGAGTTTTACAAAGAAGTACGAAATATTTTTCAAAAACACAAAATTGAAATAGATAATAGTTTGCTTGTATATTTTTGCGATAAAATTTTAAATGATTTTTTTCATATAGAAAACGAAATTTTTAAATTGAAAATGTTTTTAAATGGTAGGAAAATTTCTAAAAATGATGTAGATGAAGTTATATCTAGAAGTTTTGAGCATAATGTTTTCCTATTTATAAATGCGATTTTGGATAAAAATTTAAAAAGCTCGCTTAAAATTTTTAAGGAACTTATGCAAAATGGAAAGGAATTCAATTACATATTTTCAATGATTAACAATCAGTTTGTAAAATTTTTAGACATAAGCATTTTTATAAAAAGCGGATTAAATTCGAAAGAAATAATTAAACGAACTAGAATCAATCAATATGTTTTAAATAATTTTTTAAGGTTATCCAAGAAATATTCTGTGCGTGAAATTGTTGATATTATAGATGGTTTTGTTAATATGGATTACAATTCTAGAAAAAATTCAAATTTTGATGTTTTGTATGAATTTGAAAGATACATAATTGATATTTGTTTAAGGAAATAAAAAATCTAATACCATTTCTTAATGGTATTAGATTTTTTACGCTTGAGCTTTGTTTAATTTTATTGCTAATCTTGATTTCTTTCTTGCAGCTTTATTTTTATGTATAACACCTTTTGATGCAGCCATATCTAAAGCTTTCGTTACATCAGAAAATATAGTTTTAGCTGATTCAAGTTCATTATTATCTAAAGCAACCTCAAACTTTTTTATAATAGTTTTTAAAGCAGATTTAACCATTTGGTTTCTTAAAGTTTTAGTTTGAGTAACTTTAATTCTCTTCTTAGCTGATTTTATATTAGCCATTTAAAATTTTTCACCATCCTTTAGAATCGAACACAATAATAGCATAATTATATCATTGTTTAATAATAAATTCAAGTTCTTGTTAAATAATTTAAAAAAATTTACACACAATAAGTAATGAATTTTTAAAATGTCTGATTTTTAAGGAGACAAGTTTATGAGTTACAAAGTTGATATAGATATGAATGAAGAAGAGAAAAATAAAAACGATTTAAATAAGTTTTTTGAGGGAAATCCTGATATAGATTTTAAACAAACTGAAGAATTTGATGTGATAATTTCAAAAATTAGAGTGAAAAATGAAAATGGAGAAAAACTTTTGGGAAAGAAGAAAGGATTTTATTCAACGCTTGAACTTCCGCAGTTGACTTATTACGATGGAGAAATGATGGACAAGATAGGTTTGATGTTCGGAAATGTTCTAAAGGATTTTGTGAAAATGGATCCAAGTAAAACGGCGTTGGTAATTGGATTAGGAAATTGGAACGTTACTCCAGATTCTTTAGGGCCAAAAGTAATTTCAAAATTGTTTGTTACACGTCATTTAAAAGAAATTGCCAAAGATACAATAGGACAAGATATTTCTTCAGTGTGTGCATTATCTCCTGGAGTTTTAGGAATAACAGGAATTGAAACAAGTGAAATTGTGAAATCTTTAGTTGATAAGGTGAATCCTGATTATGTAATTTGTGTTGACTCTTTGGCGGCACGAAAAGTTTCAAGACTTAATACGACAATACAAATTGGAAGCACGGGAATTAATCCAGGAGCTGGAGTAAATAATCATCGAACTTCAATTAATGAAGAAACTTTAGGAGTTCCTGTAATTGGAATAGGAATTCCGACTGTTGTAGATGCAATAACAATTGTTAGTGATAGCATAGATTCAATTTTAAAAAATATTTTAAAAAATTTTAGTGAAGATGTAGAAAAAAATTTTTTAAATGATGAAACGAAATTAGAAATAATAAGAAAACAATTATCTTTGTCAATGGGAAAAATGATTGTAACCCCTAAAGATGTTGATTCTGTTATAGAATCAATGTCTAAGATGATTGCAAAGGGAATTAATATAGCTCTTCATCCCAATATTGATATACAATCTTTAAATAATTTTATGGGATGAATATTAAAATTTTTAATAATAAAAAAAAAACCTCCTCATATAATTTTTTATGAGGGGGTTAAATTATATGCAATTTGTGAAGAAAAGTAAAATAAACTTTGGAGATTTTAAACTTGTTGGAATAGTTTCAATAATTGCAATGATAATTTTGTGGATAACATTGAGAATATATATTTTATATTTTAACGTTGGAGGAAATTTTAACTACGCATATATATCAATAATTAAACAGAACTATATTCCATCATTTAATGATAAAAATTTTGAAAATTCAAAGCGAGTTTTTTTTGAAGATTTCAAAAACTTTTTTGGAATAAATTTATTGAACCCGTTGTCTATCGTTAAAAAAGAAATTAATGTAATGAATTCTACTTATGTTGATGAAAGTAATTTATCCTCGAATATGTACAACCAATTAAACGGCAATGCAATCGATGATGGCGTAACTTCAATGTCAAAAAATTCTAAAGACGAGAAAGCGAGAATTTTAATTTATCATACTCACACAACAGAAGCATTCAAGCCAGCTAAAAACGATTCTTTTTATGAACAGTACAATATAGTTGGTATAGGTGACGTTCTTAAAAATGAGCTTGAAAAAAATTATAACATTGAGGTTGTACATGATAAAACCATACATAACACGTCTTATTTGGAAAGTTATAAGCGATCTGGAGAAACTTTAGATAAATATTTGTCTGAGTTTGAGGATTTTGATTTGATAATAGATTTGCATAGAGATTCGTTAGATAATAAAAATTTGGTTACAACTCAAATAGAAAATAAAGATGTTGCCAAAATTATGTTTGTATTAACTAAAAATAACCCTAACTTTTTGGAAAGCGAAGAATTGGCAATAGATTTAACTAGTTTGGCTAATGATTTATATCCTGGATTTGCTAGAAATATTTTGTATTATAATAATGGAAGTAATTCGTTTAACCAAACGAAATCATCAAAGCTTGTATTAATTGAAGTTGGTGCTCAACTTAACACTGTTGAAGAGGCTATTAATTCAGCGAAATTATTGTCCACAGTCATAGGAGAATATTTAGCTAAAGAGTAATTTTAAATGGTAAAATTAGTATAAAAATTATTTTAAAATGACACTATCTAAATATAAAAGTTTAGGTGGTGTTTTTATGTTTATAAAACAAAAGAGTTTCAAATATATTTTTGGAATATTTTTGTTCATGAGTGTGTTCATGATAGGATTTGTAAAAATGAATATTGTTTATTCGTCTACAGGATTGTTTAGCGAAATTCAAAATAATAAAATAGAATTTGCTCAATCTGAAAATCCATTTTCAAAAATAAAGGATAATTCGTTTTTAAAAATTTATAAAGAAGATTACGGTTACGATGTAGTTTTAAAAATATTTGATAATGAGAAGACTTTTAGTTTAAAATTACCTTGGATAAATCAAGAAAAATGATAAAATGTTATTACTATTATTTGCAAGATGATTTATAATGAAGAAATGTATATTTATCAATAGGTGGTTTTCGTTAATGAATAATAAAAAACAAGATTATATAAGGAATTTTTGCATAGTAGCTCATATAGATCATGGTAAGTCTACTTTGGCAGATAGGCTCATTGAAATAACAGGAACTCTTACAAAAAGGGAAATGGAAGAGCAAGTTTTAGATAATATGGAGCTCGAAAAGGAAAGAGGAATAACCATAAAATCTCAAGCTGTTAGACTTATATACAATAGCAAAAGTGATGGTAATGAATACATATTAAATTTAATAGATACTCCTGGTCATGTGGATTTTAATTATGAAGTTTCAAGAAGTTTAGCAGCTTGTGAAGGTGCTTTGCTTGTTGTAGATGCTAGTCAAGGAGTTCAAGCTCAGACTTTAGCGAATTGTTATTTGGCTTCAGATGCTGGGCTTGAAGTTGTGCCTGTTTTAAATAAAGTTGATTTGCCGAGCCAAAGAAGTGATGAAGTAAGACTCGAAATAGAAGACATAATTGGAATTGATGCTCATGACGCTCCAGCAATTTCAGCAAAAACTGGTTTAAATATAGAAGAAGTTTTAAAAACAATAGTACGAAAAATACCCAAGCCATCAGGAAGTGTAGACAATCCTCTAAAAGCTTTGGTATTTGATTCTATGTATGATTCTTATAGAGGTGTGATTTGTTATATCAGAGTTAAAGAAGGTTACATAAAACCTCAAATGAAAATAAAATTTATGGCTTCAAACAAAGAATATGAAGTTGTTGAAGTTGGAATATTCACACCAAATTATAAGTCTACAGATGTTTTACAAGCTGGTGAGGTGGGATATGTAACAGCTGCAATTAAAAATGTTAGAGATGCCCGTGTTGGTGATACAATAACGGGGATTGAAAATCCTGCTGAGCAACCTTTGGAAGGATATAAAGCTGTTGTTCCAACTGTATTTAGTGGAATTTACCCAATAGTTGGTGACAGATATGAAGAATTAAAAGAGGCTTTGGAAAAATTGCAATTGAATGATGCTTCTTTAATATTTGAACCTGAGACTTCTATAGCGTTAGGTTTTGGCTTTAGGTGTGGGTTCTTAGGTTTATTGCATATGGAGGTAATACAAGAGAGACTTGAGCGAGAGTTTAATTTAGATATTATTATCACGGCTCCATCGGTTATATATAAGGTTAATAAAACTTCAGGTATAACAATTGAAGTTACGAATCCTTATAATATGCCAAAGTCAACAGAGATTGAATCTACAGAAGAGCCAATTGTGAATGCTACAATAATAACTCCATCTGATTTTGTAGGAGGTGTTATGGAACTTTGTCAAGGAAGACGTGCGATTTTTTTAGATATGCAGTATTTAGATGCAGGAAGAGTTGTTTTAAAATATAAAATTCCCTTAAATGAAATAATTTATGACTTTTTTGATACTCTTAAATCTAAAAGCAAGGGCTATGCTTCTTTTGATTATGAGATTGGTGGATATCAAAAAACAAAACTTGTGAAACTTGATATTTTATTAAATGGAGAACCAATTGATGCCTTATCAATGATAGTTCCTCATGAAAAGGCCTATCAAAGAGGAAAAGTTATCGTTGAAAAATTAAAAAATGTAATTCCAAGGCAATTGTTTGAGATACCAATACAAGCTGCTATAGGAGCAAAAATAATTGCTAGAGAAACGGTTAAAGCAGTTAGAAAAGATGTTTTGGCTAAATGTTATGGTGGTGATATAACCCGTAAGAAAAAACTTTTAGAAAAGCAGAAGGAAGGCAAAAAAAGAATGAAGCAAGTAGGTTCAGTTGATATACCACAAGAAGCATTTATGTCAGTTCTAAAGGTTGATTAAATATGCTAGGATTATATGTTCATGTTCCTTTTTGTAGTCATAAATGTTATTATTGCGATTTTGTTTCTTATATTAAATCTGAAAAATTAATGGAAGAATATGTGGAATGCCTATTAAAAGAACTTAAAAATTATGATAGTTTTAAATTTGACACAATCTTTATAGGTGGTGGTACACCAAGTTATTTAGATGAAAGAAACTTAGAAAAGTTACTTAAGGGTATTAGAAATTTAGTTGCAAATTCAAACATTTTGGAGTTCACAATAGAATGTAATCCAGGAACTTTAAATCGTGATAAATTAAAATTGATGAAGGAATATGGAGTTGATAGATTAAGTTTGGGACTTCAAAGTGTAAACGAAGGAACCTTGAAATCAATTGGAAGAGTACATACTTTAGAAGATTTTGATAAAAATTTTAATCATGCTGTTAATATTGGTTTTGATAATATAAATGTTGATTTAATTTTTGGAATACCCTATGAAAATTTTAAAGATTATAGTAAAACATTAAATGTAATTACTGAAAATTATGATTTGAGTCACATATCTGCTTATAATTTGATTCTTGAAAAAAATACAAGGTTTTATAATATGTATAAGAGGAATGAATTTAATGAGTTAGATGAAGAATCTCAGCTAAGAAGTTATAGTTATACAAAAAAATTTTTAGAAGAAAATGGTTTTTATCAGTACGAAATTTCTAATTATGCAAAAAAATATAAAAAGTGTATACATAATTTATTGTACTGGAATTTAGAAAATTATTTAGGAATAGGAGTTTCTGCTCATTCTTTTTTTGAAGGTAGAAGATTTGAAAATGTAAGAAGTTTGACTGAATATATAAAAATGATTATGGAAGATAGACATAATTACGTAAATGAGCATGTGAATTCTTTGGATGATAATATTGGAGAGTTCATAATGTTAGGATTTAGAAAAAATGAAGGAATAAGTGTAATAGATTTTAAAAATAGGTTTGGAAAAGATTTTAATGATGTTTTTAGAGAACAAATAGTAAAACATGAGAAAAATAAACTTTTGATTTCTAAGGATGATAGAGTTTTTTTGAGTGATAAAGGGTTTTGTTTGATGAATTTTGTGTTAAAAGATTTTGTTTTTTGATAAAAAAATTTGACAAATATAATTCAAAATGTTACTTTATTTCCAAGCCAATTAGCACTCGAAAGGAAAGAGTGCTAACAAAAGGGGTTGGTTATTATGGATGAAAGGAAAATTAAGATATTATATTCTATAATTCAAGATTTTATTTGTACAGGTGAACCTGTTGGCTCTAGAACTTTATCTAAAAAATATGATTTGGGTGTAAGTTCTGCTACGATAAGAAATGAGATGTCAGATTTAGAGGAGTTGGGATTTTTAGAACAAGTTCACACTTCCTCTGGAAGAAAGCCTTCAACAAAAGGATATAGACTTTATGTTGACAAGTTAATGAGACCAACTAAGATAACTAGAGAAGAAGAAGATAGTATTAAATCAGATTTGATTGATTTAGATTTGTTTGGAATAGAAAATGTACTCAAGTCAAAATTATCTATTATTTCTCAGCTTACGAATATGGCTTGTATTTTAAAAATCCCCCCTGTTGTTGAGAGTTCCATAATGTCAATTCAGTTTATAAAAGTTAGTGAAAGTAATTTACTAGTTGTAATCATAACGAATGAAGGCATTATAAGAAATAGCGTTATAAAGTTGCGTGTTTTCATTTCACAATTAGAGATTGATTTTATTAGTAAAGTTGTTAATGAAGAATTGGTACGGAAGACTATAGAAGATATAGGTTTGGAATTAATAGAGCGTATAAAGACATCTTTGAAGGCTAATGGGTATATTTTTGATCAAATTATTTCAAGTCTGTATGATATTTTGACTTTCAATAGAATAGGCGAATGTTACATGGAAGGAATAAATAATATTTTAAATTATTCTGAGTTCAATAACATTGAAAAAGCAAAGGATTTTTTTTATTTTCTAAATAATAGAGTTGAGTTAGATAAAATAGTCAGTTGTAGTGGAAATTATGGAATTGAAATTAGAATAGGCAGGGAAAATTGTATTAAAGAGGCTGAAAATTACAGTGTAGTTTTAGGAAATTATAAGAAGGGATGGAAAGTTTTAGGGACCATAGGCATAATTGGACCAACTAGAATGAATTATTCTAAGGTTGTATCTGTATTAAAATTTTTAATAGATTTTATAAATCTTAATATTGATTAAAATTTTGTTTGGAGGTGTTTTAGTTGATAAAGGAAGATAATTTTCAATCAAATTCTGATTTAGAAGATGTTGAGTCTCAAAGAGATATTGAGTTTGAAAGTTCAGATAATTTTGTCGTTGATAGTGAACAAACGCAAGAATATTTTAGTAACTTAGAAAGAGAAAACACATCTTTGAGGGGTGAAGTTGAAGAATTTAAAGATAAGTTGCTTAGAGTTAGCGCTGAGTATACGAATTATAGAAAAAGAACCTCTAAGGAAAAGGAGGAAATTTATAGTAATGCGTGCTTAGATGTTATAACTCAAATTTTGCCTATTTTGGATAATTTAGAGAGGGCGACAGTTATTGATTCTGATATAGATTCTCTTAAAAAGGGAATAGATATGGTTACAAAATTATTTAACGATGCTTTATATAAGTTAGGTGTAAGAGAAATAGATTCAAGTGGTGAATTTGATCCTAATTTTCATGAGGCGGTTATGCACGTAGACGATGAAAATTTTGGTGAGAATTCTATAGTGGAGGTTTTTCAAAAAGGTTACATTAGGAATGATAAAGTTATACGACATAGTGTAGTTAAAGTTGCAAATTAAAAAATAAATTGGAGGTTTAATAATGGGAAAAGTTATAGGTATTGATTTAGGTACTACAAATTCATGTGTTGCAGTAATGGAAGGTGGGGAAGCAGTAGTAATTCCAAATTCTGAAGGTGGAAGAGTTACTCCATCAGTTGTTTCTTTTCAAGCTAATGGTGAAAGATTGGTTGGTCAAGTTGCTAAAAGACAAGCAATAACTAATCCAGATAAGACAATAATTTCTATTAAGAGGCATATGGGAACGGATTATAAAGTTGATATTGATGGTAAAAAATATTCCCCTCAAGAGATATCTTCTATGGTTTTACAAAAAATAAAGGCAGATGCAGAAGCATATCTTGGCGAACAAGTTACTCAAGCAGTTATAACTGTTCCGGCTTATTTTAATGATAGTCAAAGACAGGCTACGAAAGATGCGGGTAAAATTGCAGGTTTAGAGGTTTTAAGAATAATAAATGAGCCTACAGCAGCTTCTCTTGCTTATGGTATAGACAAAACTTCTGTTCAAGAAAAAATATTGGTATATGATCTTGGAGGTGGAACTTTTGATGTTTCTATACTGGAACTTGGAGATGGTGTATTTGAGGTTTTAGCTACAAATGGTGATACTTTTTTAGGTGGAGATGATTTTGATAAAAAAGTCATAGATTATATAGCTAATGATTTTAAATCTAATAATGGAATAGATTTAAGAAACGATAAAGTTGCACTTCAAAGATTAAATGAAGCTGCTGAAAAAGCTAAAATAGAATTGTCGTCTTCCCAACAAACTAACATAAATCTACCATTTATAACAGCAGATGCTACTGGGCCTAAACATATTGATATGACTTTAACAAGAGCTAAATTTAATGAAATAACTCTTGATTTGGTTAATAGAACGTTAGAGCCGTTAAAAAAAGCTTTACAAGATGCTAATTTAAGTATAGATCAAATTGACAAGGTTGTTTTAGTTGGTGGCTCGACTCGTATACCTGCTATACAAGAAGCTGTTAAAAATTTTACTGGTAAAGAACCTTCAAAGGGTGTTAATCCTGATGAATGTGTTGCAGTTGGTGCAGCTATACAAGGTGGAATTTTAGGTGGAGATTATACAGATTCTAATTTATTATTGTTAGATGTAACGCCTCTTAGTTTAGGAATAGAAACTTTGGGAGGAGTTTCGACTGTTCTCATTGAAAGGAATACAACTATTCCTGTAACTAAGAGTCAAGTTTTCTCAACAGCGGCTGATAATCAAACTTCAGTTGAAATTCATATTGTTCAAGGTGAGCGTCAAATGGCGGCAGATAATAAAACTTTAGGGAGATTTACTCTTTCTGGAATAGCACCAGCACCAAGGGGAATACCTCAGATTGAAGTTACTTATGATATAGATGCTAATGGAATTGTTAAGGTTAGTGCTATGGATAAATCAACTGGAAAGAAAGCAGATATAACTATAACTGCTACAACAAATTTAAGTGATGAAGAAATTGATAAAGCTGTTAAAGAAGCAGAAAAGTTTGCTGAAGAAGATAAGAAAAGAAAGGAAAATATTGAAGTTAGAAATACGGCAGAAAGTTCTATTTATCAGATAGAAAGTTCAATGAAAGATTTTGGTGACAAGGTAGATTCTAGCGATAAAGCTGAAGTTGAATCTAAACTTGAAAGATTGAAAAAGTCTTTAGAAGGTGAAGATTTAGATGCTATCAAAAAAGCTCAAGAAGAATTAACACAGTCTTTTTATGCAATTTCAACAAAAATGTATCAACAATCTAATGCTAACAGTGGAGAAACTTCCACAGATAATCAACAAACTTATGAGCCACAAAATTATAAGGTTGAAGATAGTGAGTAATTTTAATAGTGCTAGGTAGATTTTGCTATCCTAGCTTTATTTGAGGTGATGTATGTCGAAAAATTATTATGAAGTTTTAGGTATTAGTAATAATGCTTCTGATTCTGAGATTAAGAGTGCTTTTAAAAAGCAAGCTATAAAATATCATCCAGATAGAAATAAAGGAGATGCAGAAGCTGAAAAAAAGTTTAAGGAAGTAAATGAAGCGTATCAAGTTTTAAGTGATCCGGATAAGAGGGCTAGTTACGATAGAGTAGGTCATGATGCTTATACCAGAGGTGCAAGTTATGGTAATACCTCTACAGGTGGATTTGAAGGATTCGATATTGATTTTGATATTGGAGATATATTTTCAAGTTTTTTTGGTGGTGGATTTGGAGGGGGTACCAGAGCCAAGCGTGGTCCAAGACCAGGAAATGATTTGGAATATAGATTAACACTTACGTTTGAAGAAGCTGTTTTTGGTTGTACAAAAGAAATTTTCATAAAGAGAAAAGATAAATGTTCAACGTGTTCAGGTTCTGGAAGTAGGAATGGAACAAGCAAGATGACTTGTGATAAATGTAATGGTACAGGGCAAGTAAAAGTTCAGAGAAATACTCCGTTTGGTAGCATGGTTTCTATGTCTTCTTGTTCTAAATGTTCGGGTTCTGGAAAGATAAATACAAATCCTTGTATGACTTGTAAAGGTACAGGAAAAGTTAATGCTGAAAAGAAAATAACTATAACTATACCAAGAGGAATTGATACTGGGCAAGTTATATCAATGCGAGGAGAAGGTGAAGTTGGAGATTTGGGTGCTTCTTCTGGAGATTTATACATTACAATAAATGTTTTGAACAGTAGTAGGTTTAGGAGAAAAGGAAATGATATTTTTACAGATCACCACATACCGATTTGGAAAGCAATTTTAGGTGGTGAAACTGCCATAGAAACTCTTGATGGAGATCATACAATAAATATAAAAGAAGGAACACAATCTGGTACTGTTCAAGTTCTTAAGGGTAAAGGAGTTCACAAAGTTAATTCTAATTTTAGAGGAGAACATCATGTAAAGATTGTTGTAGATATACCTAAAGCTATTAATTCAAAGCAGAGAGAAGCAATTGGAATGTTTAGAGATTCTTCTGAAAATATTGAAGAGTATTCGGATAAAAAAACTTCTAAGAAAAAAGGATTTAAATCTTTCTTCAATTAAAATGAAAAAGGCCACTGAGAAATTATCTTAGTGGTCTTTTAATTTGCTCCAATATTGTTTTAATGAATTTTCGTATTTGTTGTTTCCATAATTGTAATAAATTTTATTTTCAAATCCTTTTGGCATATAATTTTGTTTTACATAATTGTGTTGAAAATCGTGGGGATATAAATATTTTTGTGAATTATTTATTGAGTTGTTGGAATTTGAATCGCATAAAAAATTTGGTATTTCTATATTTCTGAATTTTATTTCTTCAAGTGCTAAATTTATTGCTTTGTATGAGCTGTTGGATTTTGGAAGCGTGCTTAAAAATATTACAGCTTGTGAAAGTGGAATTCTAGCTTCAGGTAGGCCAAGCATTAATGCTGAATCTACGCAAGATTTTACGATGGAAATTGCTTGAGGATATGCAAGGCCAATATCTTCGCAAGCTATCACTAAAAGTCTTCGGCATATTGATTCAATATCGCCGCTTTCAATCAAAAGAGCAAGTGCTATTGATGAGGCGTTAGGGTCAGAACCACGGATGGATTTTTGCAAATAACTAAGTTTGTTGTAATGATAATCGGTTGAGTTGTCGTTTAATTTTATTGGTAGTTGGTTTAGATTTTCGATTTGTGATTTTGTGATTTTTTCATTTTTGTTATATGTATTTATGGCAAGCTCGAGAATGTTTAAAGCTTTTCTAAAATCTCCGCAACATATTTTTGAAATTAAATTTGTGCTTTCTTCATCAAAAATATAGTTGGGAAACTCTGAGGAAATAATTTTTTTGAGTTTCGATGAAATGACTTTTTCGTTTAGCGATTTGAAATTTAAAGTTATGCATCTGCTTAAAATTGAATTGAAGATTTTGAAATTTATATTTTCAGTTGTACTTCCTATGAGTGTTATGGAACCATTTTCGATAAATTCCAAAATTATTTGCTGTTGTCTTTTGGAAAGAAAATGAATTTCATCGATGTATAAAATTATTCCATTATATCCTTTGAAATTGAATGTGTCTTTTATTATTTGTTTTATTTCATCGGTGTTTGTTGTTGTGCCATTTATTTTATAAAAATTTTTGTTGCACTGATTGGCTATTATGTTTACGATTGAAGTTTTTCCAGTTCCTGATGGGCCATAGATTATCATGTTTGGTATGTGGCCTGATTCGATGATTTTATTTATAAGTTTTCCTTTCCCAACTAAATGCTCTTGTCCGATAAATTCTTCTAAAGTTTTTGGTCTAAGTTTGTCTGCAAGTGGTTGCATAAAGTCCTCCGGTTATTATTTCAAAAAAATATTTAAAAAAGAATATAAATATATTATAATTATTGTAAAAATATTCCATTTATTTAGAAAATTTGAGGTGAATTTTAATTTTGTATACGGATAAATATAAGAAAGCTCTTTCTTTGATTGATGAGATGTGCGAAAAATTACAACATAATAAGTTGATAATTGAAAATGATGAATTCAACGTTTCCCTAAATAATATCAAACATATTTTAACACAAAAAACTTTTAAAGTCGCTATAGTTGGGGCAATTAAATCTGGAAAATCTACTATGTTAAATGCGTTTATTGGTAGAGACCTTCTACCGAATCAAAATGCCCCTTGCACTATTACAACAACAGAAATTTTTCATTCTAGCGATGAATGTAAATCTATAAATAAATTTTTGGTTAATGGTGAATGTGATATCATACGTCCTACTAAAAATTTTACTTTGGAACAAATGTTTCACAATGATATAAAAGAGTCTAGGAAAAATAATTCTCATTCTGAAATTTTAAAATATTCTTTGAACACACCAATTAATGGTTTGCAAACTTCTGAATACGGAGAAGTTATTAAAAATTTTGTTTTGTTGGATACGCCTGGTCCTGATGAAATTTCAACATCTAATTTTGATGTTCAGCATATTCAGAAAATTTCTTTGAAAGAACTTAGAGATTCTGATGCTTTAATTGTAATTTTTGATTATCAAAATTTTATGTCTGATATAAATGGAAAAATTTTAAAATATATAGCTAGCAATGAAAATATTGTTGAGCGTGCTAATAACAAAATATTTTTTGTTATTAATAAAATTGATCTTATGAATGAGAAAGATGAGAGTATTGAAGAGTGTATTCAAAAAACAAAAGATATGATTAAAGAATACATTCCTATCATTGAATCTCCAAATGTTTATGGATTTTCTGCTAAGCAAGCTTTGTTTGCAAGAATGGCTAAAAAAAATTTTTGTTCACAAGAAACTTTAAATGAAAATGATAGACTTTATGGTTCGGCTTACACAGAAAAAATTGAAATTAATGGAGTCATGAGAAATTTTAAGTTGGAGCCTTATGAATATGCGGATAAGTTATTGAAGGAAAGCAGAATAGAAGTTATTGAGAGAGAAATTTTAAATTGTATATTTTTGAATTTTGCTGAGGAAAATTTGCAAATAGGCATTGAAAAATTAATAGCTATCAATAACGATATAATTAATAGTTTGGAAAATGATATTTCTGTAATAAATAACAAGTACAATATTTCAATCGAAAATTTCGAAAGAATAAAAAATGATTTAGTTAATTTGAAAAATGATTTTATTGAAGTTCTTTACATACCAAAAGATTCTTTAAATGTTTTGAAAAATAGTATTGATTCGAAGCTTGACGAAATGTCAAAATATTTGGATAACATGGTGAGCGGAATGTTGCCTGTTAAAAATGTTTTGGAGTCTGATACTCGTGAAGAATTATTGTACAAGATTAATGTGATTGAAAATAATATTAAAGAGAGTTTAAATGTTACGGTGAATAAAATTCAAGACCACATTTACAGTGAATCTTTTGATACGCAAATTGAAATTAATAAAAATTTGAATGAAGCTTTTAGAAATGTTGGAGATGAACTTAACAAATACATAAATGAGCAAATAAAATTTAAATTTCAAATTTATAATTTCGATGACATTTGCATGAGTAATATTAATTTTAGTGAGCTTAACATCATTGAAACTCAAAGCACTATAAAGAAATCTGAAGATTTTAATGCGTCAACTTTAAGCATAAGCATGGCAGCTACGAGCGTTGCTGGAAGTGCTTTAGGTGGAATTATGGGAAGGACAATTCCTATTTTTGAAACGGCGTTAGGTGCGGTATTTGGTGCGGGAATTGGGCTTGCGTACATTTACGTTAAGAAAATAAAGAGCATTAAGGTTAGAGAAAAGATTGTTTATTCTGTGGACGTTCACGATTTCAGAGAAATGTTTTTAAATACCATAAAAGAGGTTTTTGAAAATATGAAAATTGAAATTTTTAAAAATGTGGATTCTTTAATTGAAAAAAGTGTTTTAAGCGTGGACAAGCAATTATCTCATTACGTGAAAAAACTTGATAACAAAATTGGGCGACTTATTAAAAATACAAAAGTTGATAAGGAAAAGAAACGTCGTGAAGTTAGAAATCTAGAAATTTTGAAAAAAGAATTTGTATGTTTAAGGCATCAATTAGATGAAATAAAATTCAAAACAATAAAATTTGGCGATAAAAGTGTGGAAATTAATAACGAAGTCTGTGAACAATTGAAGCATGATAATATTTTGGTCATATAACAAAAAACCGCTTTTCAAAAATGAAAAGTGGTTTTGTTTTTTTAAAATAAGTCAGAGAAAGATGATGATTTGTAAATATCATTTAAAACATTTCGGCTTTCAATGTTTATTCTCAATATTGAAATATCGTTTATTATAAATTTTACTTCAGCGAAAACTCCAACCTTAAACATATCGTAAATTCTTCCAGCACTAAAACAACCTTTCGGCAATTTACGGAAATTATTTATTACGTATCCGACTTTTCCGAGAGATGGAACGACGCAACTTATTGCTTCAGCATCGTAACTGTTGTCTGGTTCTTTCAGAAGAATAACTTCTTCTCCGAGCGTTAATAAATTTTTTGTCTTAGTGAATCCAGTTTGAATTATTGCTGTGTAAATATCGTACATTTAAAATCTCCACAAATTGATACTTTCATATTATAACACATTTTTATTTGGAGATTTATTTTAAATTTTGAATTGCGTGTTTGTGTTATAATTCAAATTGTGTTAATACGATTTGATTTTTGGAGGAGTAATGGGAAATATTTATACTGAAATTAAAATTAAAGTTGGCGTTGAGGATTTAGAGAAAGTTGAAAATATTTTTTACAAATTGGGAAAATTTGAATTGTCAATTGAAGATCCACGAGATTTGTTTGAAAAAAATTATATTAATTTTGATACGTACTTTGATGAAGATGAAGTTTATTCTCATGGAAAAAATATTTGTTTTGTAAAATATTATTTGAGCAATAATGAAAACGTAATTGAATTTTTGGAAATGATTAAGAGCATGATTTCGTTTGAAAAAATTGATTGTGAAATTAATTCAAATGAAATTTACGAAGAGGACTGGGCGAACAATTGGAAAAAATATTATCATACCTTTAAAATTAATGATAGAATTGTTGTCAAACCTGAATGGGAAAATTACGATGAACAAAAATCAGAAATTTTAATTAATATTGATCCGGGAATGGCTTTTGGAACAGGAACTCATGAAACTACAAAATTGTGTATAGAACTTTTGGATAAATACGTAAAAGAAAATCATTTTGTGTATGATGTAGGAACTGGTTCTGGAATATTGTCTATACTTTGTTCTAAGTTGGGAGCTAGAGAAGTTGTTGCGATTGATTTGGATAAAGTTTCAATAAGCGCGGCAAAACAAAATGTAGCTTTAAACAATTTACACAATGTTAAGGTTCTCGAAGGAAATTTATTAGATAAAAAAACTGAAAAATGCGACGTCATAGTTGCAAACATAATAGCAGAAATTATTGTTGATTTAATACCAGATGCTGTTGAGGTTATGAAAAATGATGGTATTTTTATAATTTCGGGAATAATCGAAAGCAAAGAAGATTTAATCAATGAAAAAATTCTTGAAAATAATTTGGAAATAATAGAGAGAGTTAGTGACAACGGATGGATTGCTTTTGCTATAAAAAATAAAAAAAGTGTGTTATAATTGAGAGGTGCGTATAGATGAGAAAATTTTTTACAGATTTTGAATACATAGATGGAATAAATGAAATAAAAATTGAAGCGCATGAAGCAAAACATATTTTAAAAGTTTTGAGATTTAAAATTGGTGATAGATTTATTATAAGTAATTTTCACAACCAAAGTTTTGAAGGTGAAATTATAAATGATGATTTAAAATGTTGTGTTGTTAAATTGATTAATAAAGTCGATATAACTAACAAAAGCAATGTAAATATAACGATATTTCAAGGTTATCCTAAGGGAGATAAATTGGATTTAATCGTTCAAAAACTAACGGAGCTTGGAGTTAAAGAAATATTTCCAGTTTTGACAAAGAGAACGATTGTTAAATTTGATTCTTCAAAATTTAAATTAGAGAGGCTTCAAAAAATTTCAAAAGAAGCTTGCAAGCAGTGTGGAATATCAAATATTCCAAATATAAATTTTCCAGTTAATTTTGATAGTATAGATGAAAAAATTTTAAATAAGTATGATTTGATTTTGATTCCTTATGAAAATAATTTTCAGAATTTGAAAAAAGTTTTGAGTGAAAACACAAGTGCAAAAAATATTTGCGTTTTCATAGGTCCAGAAGGTGGTTTTGAATATGAGGAAGTTGAAAAAATTAAAAAATTTGGAGGAGTTCCTGTTAGTTTAGGACAAAGAATCTTAAGAACAGAAACCGCTTCGATTTTTATTTCATCTGTGCTTCAATATGAATTTGGAGATATACAATAAAAATTTTAAGAGGAATGAAAAATGAAAGTTGCAATATCCACATTAGGATGTAGGGTTAATATTTATGACACAGAAGTTATGATAGCATCTTTGAAAAAAAATGGTTTTGAAGTTGTATCAGATAATGAATACGCAGATGTTTATTGTATAAATACTTGCACTGTTACAAATAACAGTGATAAAAAATCAAGACAGTTTATTTCAAAGTGCAAAAATAATAATGAAAATGCAATAATAGCTATGGTTGGTTGTTATCCTCAAGTTTCGAAGCAAGAGGTAATGAATGTAGAAGATGTTGATATAATTTTGGGAAATAGATACAAAAATGAATTGCCTTATTATATAAATTTGTTTTTGGAAAAAAGGGACCAGGTTGTTAAAGTTGATGACAATTTGATTAGGAATTTTAAATTTGAGAATACAAGTTTAAGTAATCTTGAAGAGAGACACAGAGCTTTTATAAAAATACAAGATGGTTGTAATAAATTTTGTACATATTGTATAATACCTTTTGCTCGTGGTGGAGTTTGTAGTAAAGAGCCACGAAAAGTTTATGAAGAAGTTAAATCTTTGGTCGCAAACGGTTATAAGGAAATAATTTTAACGGGAATAAATTCTACTTCTTATGGAGATGATTTCGATGTTAAATTTGATTTAATTGATTTGGTTGAAATGTTAAATGAAGTTGACAATCTCGAAAGAATAAGAATTGGTTCTGTTGACCCAGAGTTTTTTAATCGTGAAAATATATCCCGTCTTAGTGAATTTAAAAAACTTATGCCACATTTTCATTTGTCGTTGCAGAGCGGTTGTGATGAAACTCTTAAAAGAATGAGAAGAAAGTATGACACCAATAAATATTTTGAAGTTGTGAATTTGTTTAGAGAATTTATAAAAGATGTGAGCATAACAACAGATTTGATTGTTGGATTTCCAGGAGAAACTGAACATGAGTTTAATCAAACTGTAGAATTTATAAAAAATATAAATTTACAAGATATACATGTTTTTAAATATAGCAAAAGAACAGGAACGAGAGCTGCCGAAATGGATTTTCAAATTGAAAACAAAATTAAAGAAGAGAGAAGCAAAAAAATTATTGATATCAATAGGCAAAATAAAATTAATTTTATGGAAAAATATTTAGGCAAGGTAATGAATGTTCTTTATTGTACACAGATGTCATTTGATAATGGAATTTATGGATACACCGAAAATTATATTAAGGGGTGTACTGATAGCGTTAAAAATAACTTAGGAAAAGTTTTACCAACTTTAATTGAAAATTTAAATGATGATTATTTAATTGGTCATATAGTTGGCGAGGAGGAATTTTAATGGAATGTATTTTTTGTAAGATAGTTCAGGGAGAAGTTCCTTGTACAGTTGTTTATGAGGATGATTATGTTATTGCATTTGAGGATATATATCCATCAGCTGCTAATCACATAATAGTTATACCAAAAAATCATATTGATGATTTGAATGGACTCAATGAAAAAAATATTGATTGCATTAACAAGATTTTCAGTGCAATAACGCAAATAGTTAAAACTTTAAATATAGATTCAAGTGGATATAGAGTGGTTACTAATTGTGGTTCAAACGCATTTCAATCTGTTAAGCATTTGCATTTTCATATAGTTGGTGGACAAGAACTTTCACCAACATTTTGCTAGATAATTTTGCTTTGAGAGGGATTTACAATGGGTAAAAAATTAAAAATATTTGTTTTAGGATGTTTAATGTCTGCGTCTTTTTGTTTTGGTTCACGTGTTTCTTTTGCACAGAGCAAAGATGAGTATTTGGAAAATTTTTTAAATAATGTTTATACGATTATGTTGGAACGTGATTCTGATAAAGAAGGTGTTTCTTATTGGATTGAAAAAATTTTAAATGAGGAAATCGGAATTTTGGATTTTTTAAATCAAATTTTGGATCAAGATGAATTTAAAAATCTTGATACGACTCCAGAAGATTTTGTGACTAAGACTTATAGTCTTTTGATGAACAGAGAACCAGATGAAGAAGGATTTAATTTTTGGGTGGACGAGCTTAAAAATTCAAATGATTCCACAGTAAAATTAAATTTGATAAATCAAATGGCTCATAGTGAAGAATTTTTAAACAACATAAATGATTTGGGAATAATTTTTAAGAAAGATTCGGTTGAAGAACAACAATTTATTGAAAACGAAAATGATTTAGATGTTTTTGTAATGGATGCTTACAAATATATTTTAAATCGTGAAGCTGATGTTGATGGATTGGATTATTGGAAATATAAATTGGAATCTAAAGAAAAGGGAGCTTTGGATTTAATAAATGAGTTTATACAACTTGATGAATTTAAATCTAGAAATTTAAATGATGAACAGTTCATAGGAGCTATTTATGAAGTTTTGTTTAATAGAACTGCTGATGATGAAGGATTGAAATATTGGAATAAAATTTATAGCAAAGATAAATCTTCTAAACGAATGCAGAATATAGTTTTCAACATTGCAGACGACAAAGAATTTTTAGAAAGAATAAAATCTATGGATATCATTTTGAAAAAAATTAATGATGAATTGTTTTATTCTGAATACTTAAATCAAAAAAATAATGTACGAGGAATAAATTCTTCTCAATTAAATGAAATTACAAAGGGAATGAACTTTTTTGATATAATCGTTAAACTTGGAAGGACGAGAGATGTTTCAAGTGTTAAAGGAATAAATATAGCAAAATATATTGTTGATGGTGCGAAGCCAATGTATTTTATTTTTTCAAATCCATCTTCAACTTATAATTATAATGCTATTGATGTATTTAAAGCACAAAAATAATTTCGAAAAATGTAATAATTAATTTAAAAAAAGTACATAATTATTTATGAAATAAAAATTTGTATTGAGTGTTTGAATAGCTTTAAAGTCTAGAATTTTTCTTTATTGACATAAAAAAATATTTATTGTATAATTCTATTTGAAATCGCTGACCCATATAGAGTATAAAGTTTTTATTTTGTACTAGCGGAGGGAGGGAAAATATATGTCTGAAATAAAAGTTGGAGAGAATGAATCTTTAGAAAGTGCATTAAAGAGATTCAAAAGAAAGTGTGCACGTGCTGGAGTTTTGTCTGAGGTGAAAAAGAGAGAACATTACGTTAAACCAAGTGTAAAGAGAAAGAAGAAATCCGAAGCTGCAAGAAAGCGAAAATTTAAATAGCGTGTGATTAATATAGAGGAATAGCAGAAAAATAACTGTTATATTTTATGGTGAGTTACACCTTCCTCGACAGCTACGAATTAAGTTATAAATGTTAATTTTGAATTATTGATTATAATAGTTTTATTGGGTGAGTGATTAGGAAATATAGTTTTGAAAAAATTTAGAGTCACAGATTTTTATCTTGTGACTCTTTTATTTTACATTAATACTTTTATGTTATTGACTTTTGGATCCTCAGTTCCTTGAACGAACAAACCAATTGATTTCATATGCTCAACATATTCTATTATTTCGTTTGTTATAATTTCTCCTGGACAAAGGATAGGAATTCCAGGAGGATATGCAAGAAGAAATTCTCCACTTATTTTATTGGAACTTTCTTTGAGAGGAATAGAAATTTTATTTGCTTGAAAAGCTTCGCGTGGTGAAACGATTTGTTTAGGAATTTTCGGAAGATTTATTCGAATGTCATTTGATTTTTTGACGCGATGATTTAGGCTTATGTCTTTTAGTGAATTTATTAAATCGTCAATACTTTTTTTCGTATCGCCGTATGAGCCAACAGCAATTCCATTAAACGTATCTGCCATTTCTAATTGGACAAAATATTTTTCTGATAAAATATTTTCAAGTTCGTATCCACTTATTCCAAGTCTTCTACAATTAATTGTAATTTTTGTTGGGTCGAATGCGTGAAAGCCTTGTCCATTTTTAAGTTCTTCACCAAAACAATACAGTCCATCAATTTTATTTATTTCGTTTCTTGCGTAATTCGAAAGTTCGATTGATTTATCGATTAATTCTTTTCCGTTTAAAGCTAATTGTTTTCTTGTGCAATCAAGTGACGCGAGAATTATGTATGACGGCGAGGTTGTCTGTAATAAATTTAAAACTTGACGAACCTTGTTTGGGTTTATGTATTTTGAATTTACATGCAAAAACGAACCTTGAGTTAATGCACTGGTAATTTTGTGTGTGCTTTGTGCACAAATGTCTGCTCCTGCTTCCATAGCTCCAACAGGAAGTTTTTTGTTAAATATTAAATGAGGACCATGAGCTTCGTCAACTAACAAAGGAATGTTATATGAATGAACAACCTCAACAATATTTTTTATATCTGTTGCAACTCCATAATAAGTTGGATTTATTATTAAAACAGCTTTCACGTCTTTATGTTTTTCTAGAGAATCTTTTACTGTCTTTAACGATATCCCATGAGAAATTGATAAAAATTCATCGATTTCTGGTTCCATATATATTGGAATCGCTCCGCTTAAAATAATTCCAGCTGTGATTGATTTGTGTATGTTTCTTGGAATTAAAATTTTATCACCATTTGAAACGCATGACATAATCATCGCTTGTATTGCGACAGTTGTTCCATTAATACAGAAAAAAGAATTTTCAGATTTGTAAGCATCAGCTGCAAGTTTTTCAGCTTCTCGTATAGAGGAAGTTGGATTGTGGAGACTATCAACTGATTTAAAAATTGTTACATCTATCTTAAAAGGATTTTCACCTATAAAGTTTTTAAATTCATCAGGTGCTCCAATTCCTTTTTTATGTCCAGGAACGTGAAATGGAATTGTATTGTTATCAACATATTTCATTAACGAATCGAAAATTGGTGTTTTTGTTTGATCTAATTTGTACAAATCTTTTAAACTTCCTTTCTATTTTGAATTTAGTTTTATCAGAATTACATAATAACATAAATTAACATGTCCACAAAAGTCAATATTACACACTAAAAAAATTTTATGTAGTGTAAAAAAATGTATAAGAAATATTTAAACGTGTGATAATACAGACAAGGGAGTTGATAAAATGATAAACGCTACAATTAATAGAGAAACAACAAAAGGATCAACTAAAAGATTAAGAAAAGAAGATAAGGTTATTGGAAATATTTATGGTGTTGGTATAGAGCCAACTAGAATAATTTTAGATGGCAAAGAAGTTAGACAATTATTTTCAAATGGTGGAAATCACAATACTGTAGAAATAAATGTCGAAGGCAAAAAATACAATGCCATAGTCAAAGAAATACAAAAATGTCGCTTAACTAATAACATTTTGCATATAGACTTAGAATGTTTTAATGGAGATAAAATTATTAATGCAGAGGTGCCAGTTCATTATGTTAATGAATTTATTGCTTCAAAAAATGGTGCTGTAATTCAAAAAGAAAAGAGTAGTATAAAAGTTAGATGTAAGGCAAGTAAAATACCTGAACGTATAGACTTGGTTATCAAAGAACAAATGTTAGGTCACGCAATAAAAATTTCTGATATGGAAATTGGAGATGAAATAACTATACTTGATAGTTTGGAATCTGTAGTTGCTTCTATTAACTTCGCGAAAGCTACTGCTGAAGAAACTCCAGAATCAGATGAAGAAAATAATGCTAATGAAATGAGTTGACTAATTTTAACAGTACAAATGGTGTGTTTGTACTGTTTTGTTTATTATAGTATAATCTTTTTAAAAATATTTTCTTTAGAGGTGAGGTTCATGTATAAAGATTTAGTTGACAAATGGTTGTCCTCAATAAATATCGAAGAAGAATATAAAAGAGAAATTTATGATTTAGATGATAAAGAATTGGAAGATAGATTTTATAAAGAATTAGAATTTGGAACAGGTGGACTTAGAGGTGTTATAGGTTCCGGTACGAATAGAATGAACATTTATACTGTTGGAAAAGTTACACAGGGTTACGCTAATTTTTTAAATGACAATTTTAAAGGTGAAAATTTGAGTGTTGCGATAGCTTATGATTCTAGATTAAAATCTGAAGAATTTGCTAAGAGAGCAGCGTTGATTTTCGCAGCGAATGATATAAAAGTTTATTTGTATGAAAGTTTAAGACCTACTCCTATGCTTTCGTTTGCAGTTAGAGAGTTAAATTGTAAAGGCGGAATCGTCATAACAGCTTCTCACAATCCAAAAGAGTACAATGGTTATAAAGTTTACGGTGAAGATGGAGGACAATTAACAGATAATTTGGCGAAAAAAGTTTATGAATACATTTGTGATGTTGATATGTTCGTTGATATTAAAATTATCAATGAAGAAGAGGCGATAAAAAATTCTAAACTTGAATACATTGGGGAAAATATTGACAAGATTTATATAGATAAAGTTAAAAATCTTGTTATAAGGAAGGATTTAGTTGAAAATTACGCCAAAGAATTGAAAATTGTTTATACTCCTCTTCATGGTTCAGGTTATTTGCCTATATCTAGAGTTTTGAGTGAAGAAGGATTTTCAGATTTTAGTGTTGTTCACGAACAGCAACAGCCTGATGGGAATTTTACAACAGTTCCTTATCCTAATCCTGAGCTTAAACAAGTTTTTGATTTAGGAATTAAGCTTGCTCATAAAAATTGTTCCGATATAATTTTTGCAACTGATCCTGATTGTGATAGAGTTGGTGTTGCTGTTAAAAATAAAAGTGGAGCTTATGAACTTTTAAATGGGAATCAAGTTGGAATACTTTTATCAAATTATATTTTGCATTCTCTCGAAGAGAAAAATCTTTTAAAGCAAAATGGTGTTATTATCAAAACAATTGTAAGTACGGATGTTGTTAAAAATATTTGTGAAGATTATGGAATTGAAATTTTGGATGTGCTAACTGGATTCAAATATATAGGAGAGAAGATAAAAGAGTTTGAGAGTAGTGGAGAAAAATCGTATATATTTGGTTTTGAAGAGAGTTATGGATATTTAATGGGAACGTTTGTTAGAGATAAAGATGCTGTTATAGCAGTTAATGTTATAGCGGAGATGGCGCTTTATTATAAGAGAATTGGGAAAACTTTAAAGTGCGTGTTAAATGATATTTATGATAAGTATGGAGTTTATACTGAAGATTTAATTTCGATGGATTTAAAGGGAAAAGAAGGACAAGAAAAAATATCTCGCTGTTTAGAAACTTTTAGAGCCATGAAAGAAATAAATTTTGATGGAAAAAATGTTTTTAAAATTCAAGATTACAAATTGCAAATTGATAAAAATTTTAAAACTGGAGAGGTTTTAAAAATAGATTTGCCTGTTTCAAATGTTATAAAAATAATTTTTGATGACGGAAGTTGGTTTGCTATAAGGCCATCTGGAACAGAGCCTAAAATTAAAATTTATTTGTCTGTTAAAAGTCAGGATAAAGATTCTATTAATTTTTGTATGAAAAAATTCAGAGAAAACGTTCTAGATTTGATTAAAGATTGTATGGAGTAGTTGTAGGAGGATTTATGAATTACGATGTAAATGAAAGACTTTCAAAATTAATATTTATAGAGTTAAATGACATGAGCGTTCTTGAAAGAATTAATGGTGATTTTTATAAAAATTTGTTGGGAAAAGATATTCTTTTCCCAATTGATTTGAAGATGATGACTGAAAATAAAAATCCAAAGCGAAGTGATTTGACCATGGATAAATTTTTTGTTGGAATGTTGCTTTGTATTGGAGGGAATGATGGATTTATTTACAACAATTATTATGAAGATATAATTTTAAATTTTGAAAATAGTCAGGAGTTTTACAAAGGATATATTTATAATTTAATCAATCAAGGTGATTTGTTTGAAGCGTACATATTACTTAGGGGTTTTTCGAAGATTTATTACGATTGTGATTACAAAGAGAAATTAATATCAGTTTTGTATAACTTGAAAGACAAAAATGATTTTTTAAAATCTGAATTTAAAAAAGAGTTAGATGATGCCATGAAAAATTACAGAGATTTTACTAGGGTGTACATATATAAATCCATGATGGAGAAAGATGAAGGAAAATATATGTTGGCTTTAGAAAGCATTGATAGATATATAAATTTTTCTGAAAATGTGCATCAAGATGTTAAAGATTATAGAAATCAGCTTGTGAGTTTTAAAGATTATGAAGACGGTAAAGATAAAATATATTCATCACCTAAGGAAGCTCTTGAAAAATTAATTCCACTTATGGATATGTTTAAGGATGATGCGTTGTTGCCCTATTATATAGCAATAGCTTATAGAAAGTTGGGAATGTATGAACAAGCAATTTATTATTTGGAAATTTCGCGAGAATTAGATTTGGATATAGTCGAAGTTGTTAACGAGTTGGGTTTAAATTATGCTAGCATTGAAATGTACGACAAAGCTATATCTTGTTTTAAAACAGTTTTTAAAGTTACAAATGCCATTGAGGTTTGCACTAATCTCATAATGAGTTTTTATAAAATCAACGATGTTGAAAATATGAATAGATATTTTGATTTAGCGAAAAAGATAAATGAGGATGATGAAGTTTTGAAGGAATTGCAAAATGTTATTTTAGGGACGAGGTAATTATGTATTCAAATTTGACTGGATATAAAATTTTTTGTGGAAGCAAAGATGAATTGGTTTCTTATTTGCAAAAATTTTTGTGCGATTCTACTTGCAACTTAAAACTAAATATAGTTTCCGGTAATCCAGAAGTTTTACTCAACGGTATAAACTCAAATGAGCTCGATTGTTTTTTTAAACGAAATGACAACATAATTATTCCAGATGGAATTGGTGTTATTATGTTGTTAAAATTTTTTAAAAAATATGTTACAGAAAAAATAGCTGGTATTGAGATAATGGAGGAGATTCTTAAAATATTAAACATTAATGAAAATTTATCAGTTTATTTTCTTGGAGCGACAAAAGAAAGTTTGGATTTAGCTATTAAGAACATAAAAAGTTTTTACACAAACATTAATGTTAAAGGATATCGTGATGGATATTTTGGAGATGACGAAGTTGAAAATGTAGTTAAAGAAATAAGTGATTGTTCGCCTGATGTTTTGTTTATAGCTATGGGAAGTCCTAAGCAAGATGTTTTTATTAAAAATAATATGGATAAACTTAATTGCAAAATATTTATGGGCGTTGGTGGAAGCTTTGATCTTTATTCTGGAAAGGTTAAGCGTGCGCCTAAATTTATGATAAAGTTTGGGTTTGAATGGTTATATAGAGTTGCTAATGAGCCGTTTAGGATAAAGAGACTTTTGAGTATACCAAAATTTTTTTTAAAAAGTTTGAGTTATCAATTAAAGGGTAGGTTAAAATGACGAATGTTTTGTTTGTGTCATGTTATTCTGTTGATATAAATAATTCTGCTAGCATTGAATTGATATATTATATGAATTTGTTAGCAAGAACTGGTGAATTTAATGTGCATTTGCTTACGATGAATTTTCCAAAGGATAGTATATATTACGATGAAAAAATTTCCGATTTGGTTGATGAAAAAATTATTGTACATAGAGTTAGTGGTGGGAAATTTCTAAATAAAATTTTGCCTAAAGTGTCAAAAGGAAATTCAAATGTGTCTAAGAAAAATAAATTTTTGATAAAAATGAAGAACGTGATTGTTGTTGTTGATCCATACATGTCTTGGATAAATAAAGCTGTAAGTTATTTTGAAAACAAAATTCAAAATCTGAATTTTGATATTATTTTGGGGATGCACGAACCTCCATCAAGTCTTATATGCAGTTACAGGATAAAAAAAATTATGAAACGCAAATTTAAAAATGATGTGAAATTAGTCTCATATTTTAGTGATCCTTATTGCGATGAAGTTGGAAGGAAAAACAAATCATTTTTTACGAGATTTGTGAATTTGAATTTTGAAAAATTAATTGTGAGAAATAGCGATAAATTTTTGTTTGTTACTGAAAAAAATTTTGAATATTATGCAAGCAAATATGGTATAAGTCACAATGAAATGGAATTGATACATCGTGGATTTGATGAAAAATTTTATAGTGATGCAAAAAAATTTTATCCTGATGATTATGTTAAGGGTAAAATAAATTTTTTGCATGCGGGTGATGTTGTTAAAGGTATAAGGGAAACAAAATTTTTTGTTGAAGCTATGGATGTTTTGCGAGACAAATATCGTGATAAATTTGAAAAAATAAATTTGAATTTTTTTGGAAATGTGAATGATGAAGAACAATTAAATTTAATTGCGAGTAGGAATTATATAAATTTCAAACCTAGAGTTTCGTATATGAAAGTTGTGAATTTAATTGTGAATGCTGAGGTTTTAATAATATTTGGTAACAAAGAATTTAAACAAATACCTGCTAAAATTTATGATTACATGGGAAGTTGTGGATATATTTTGGTTGTCTTAGAAAGTTTTGAAGATCCAATGTATGATTTAGTTAAAAATTTAGATGGTATTTTGTGTTGTTTAAATAATTGTGATGACATTTTGAAAAATATTTTACATATTATAGATGATTTTGATTTGGATAAGAAATTTTTTAGAAATAATTTTAATGGAGATGTGATATTGAAAAAATTAAATAAAGTTTTTCAAAATTAGATGAGGTGTTTTATGCATGTTGTTATAATTCCTTCGTGGTATTCTAATGATGAAAATAACGTTTTAGGAAGTTTTTTTAGAGAACAGGCCAAAGCGTTAAGCGAGGCAGGGATAAATGTTACAATAGCTTACAATGAGATAGTTCCTTTGTATAAGTATAAAAATTTTAAAATGATTTTTAAAAATAAGATAGTTAGAAAATCAGAACACGGATTAGATACTTACAGATATAGAGATTATAATTACTATTTTCATAGTAACGCTAGGTTTTTGTTTTTTGCAAAAAGGCTTGAGAAACTCATAAAAAAAATTAAAATTGAAAAAGGCAAAATTGATTTGTTTCATTTTCACTCGTGCTTTTGGGCTGGAATGTGCGCTGAATATATTAAATCTAAATTCAAAATTCCGTATATTATCACTGAACATACTGGAATTTCTAGTTCGAAATATATTAAATCTAAATACATGAAGAAAATAAAAAGTGCTTATGATAATTCTTCTGTGCTTATTGCTGTTAGTAATTCATTGAAAAATGAATTGAAATTGATATCTAACAATGAAAAATTATATGTTATACATAATTTTTTAGATGGTAAAATTTTTAAGCCAATTGATAATTTAAAGTCTTGCGGAAATGTTTTTAAATTTTTTTCATTGGCGTTTTTAGTTGATGGAAAAGGATTTGTCGATTTAATTAAAGCATGCAAAATTTTACGAGATTCTGGATATGAGTTTGTTTTGGAAATTGGTGGAGATGGTTATTTAAGAGATGAATTGGAAAGTCAAGTTGTTGCAAATAATTTAATAGAGAATGTTAAATTTTTAGGAATGTTAGGTAGAGAAGAAGTTGTTATAAAGATGAATGAATGCCATTCATTTATTATGGTTTCTGGATACGAAACTTTTGGCGTTGTTTATATAGAATCTCTTGCGTGTGGGAAACCTGTAATTTGTGTTAAAAATGGTGGAGCGGAAGAAATTATACGGAGTGGTGATTTTGGTATATTAATTGATGAGTGTGATGAAGTTAAAATATCAAATGCCATGATTGATATGATTAAAAACTATAAATTTTACAACAGTGTTAAGATTAGGGAATATTTTCTTGAAAATTTTGAAAAGACTAATATTATAGATAAACTAAAGGACGTGTATAAAAATTGTTTAAGCAATTGAGGTTACCATTTGTTAATAAGAAAAATGATTCATTTGTGCTTGATTTTAACATGATTAAGTTTTATATAACGTTAGCATATTTAATATTTAATTTTTCTTATGTCAGTATAGTTGGGGAATTAACATTTTTAGTTAGCATATTTAATTATTTATTTTATTTAATATTTGCACTTATTTTTATTTTTGAATTATTTTCTAAGAAATATAAAGTTGATTTTTTTAATATGATTTTTATTTTATTTGTACTTTCAACGTTCGTTACGATGTATTTAAATTCATATAGTTTGTCTGAATATATAAATGAGATTAAATTTATAATTTTAGGTATATTTCAGTTTTTCATATTTTTTAATATTTTAAGAGATAATGTTTATGTAAAATTGAAAATATTGTCTTCAGTGATATTGGGATTGTGTTTGATATCACATGTATTTAGCATAATTGTTTATATTTTTAAAATTAGAATTGTTTTGAATAAAGTTTATGGCATTCATTTTAATGGATCTTTCACGGGCATTTATGATAATGAAAACATATTGGGTATAATGTGTTTTATAGGTATAGTTTTTTCGTTTATATTTTTGAGTTATTATAAGGGAGTTGTTTTTAAACAAATTGCTATAATAAATATTGTTTTATCTGTTATAATGTTGTTTTTGGTTAATGCTAGAAGTGCTGTGATTGCTTTTTTGGTATTTTGTTTTGTATTTACTGCAATTACATTTAAAAATAAATGGATTATGATTTTATCTTCACTTGTTTTTCTTTTAGCATCTGTATATTTGTTTTTGTTCAATAAAGATATTCTTGTTGTTTTATTGAATGGAAGATATGAAATTTGGGAACAGGTTTTTTACATAATAAAGGATAAATTTTTATTTGGATATTCAAAAACAGATTCAATTAGTACGCTTATAAATAGCACGATTAGATTTTTGTCTGGTGCTAAGGAAGGTGGAACGCATAATACGTTTTTAGATGTTCTTTTGTCGTATGGTTCAGTTGCGTTTACGCTTATTTCGTGTTTTGTTGTTACGTATTTAATTAAGACTTACAAAATTTTAATGAAGAACTTGAATAATTTTGATTACACAGTTTTGTATTCAGCTGTATTGAGTTTATTATTTGTTGGAATGTTTGAATCTGTTTTGATATATACACCTAGTTTAATTGGAATAATATTTTGGATGATTTTAGGGTATGTTAGGAGCGAAGTTGACTTTAAAAGTCGGTCAAGGGTCTGAATTCATACCCTTTTGATTTAATTTCTTGAAGTAATTCATCTAGAATTTCAGTATTTGTTTTTGAAACAGCGTGAAGTAGTATTATACAACCATTGTGTATTCTTTCGAGTATTTTTGATTTTGCTTTTTCTTTGGTTGGTTGATTTTTAACATCAAAATCTTTGTAAGCTAAACTCCAAAATATACTTTTATATCCAAGATTGTTTGTTAAATTTAGGGAGTATTCGCTGAATTTTCCCATTGGTGGTCTAAAATATTTTGGCATGTTTGTATTTGTTATTTTGTTAAATTCTGTAGCCACGTCTTCCAATTCTTTTTTAAATTTTTGTTCGTCAAAAACTTTAGCCATTGATGGATGATTTGATGAATGATTACAAACTAAATGGCCCTCGTCTACCATCCTTTTTATTAATTCTGGATTTGTTTTTATATAAGGTTTTACAACGAAAAATGCGGCAGGTACGTTTTGTTTTTTTAATGTGTCTAAAATTTTAGATGTGTATCCATTTTCATATCCTTCGTCAAAAGTTAAATATAAAAATTTTTTGTCAGTGTTACCTATGTAGTATCCTGAAAATTTTTCAAACATTGGTATTGCAATCTTGTTTGGTTCTGGTGGGAGATTATTTTTGTTTGGGACTATATACCAATCTATTTCTTTAGTGCTTAGTCCATTTGTTTCAAAAGTTTGTATTGTTTTATTTGAGTCATTTAATTTTTTTGCGTTGTATTTGTAGTTTGGGAAAAGTGTATTTATAAAAATCACCAAATATAATATAATTGTTTTGGCCAAGTTGAAGCCCCCTTTTCAATATTAGAATATTTTTATTTTATTATGTAACTGTTCGTTATGATAAATGAGTGTAAATATATGTTTTAAAATGAAATTTATATGAGAGAGAGGTAATTGTTTAGTGAGATTGGGAATAATAGGATTGCCTAATGTTGGCAAGAGTACGCTTTTTAACGCTATAACAAAGGCTGGAGCAGAATCGGCCAATTATCCATTTTGTACAATTGAACCTAATGTTGGAGTTGTGAGTGTTCCAGATAAAAGATTAGATGATTTGGAAAAAATTTATAATTCTAAAAAGAAAGTTTATACAGCTGTTGAATTTTATGATATTGCTGGTTTGGTTAGGGGAGCTAGTAAAGGTGAGGGGCTTGGAAATAAATTTCTTTCTAATATAAGAGAGGTTGAGGCAATTGTACATGTTGTTAGATGTTTTGAAGATGAGAATGTTGTGCATGTTGATGGAAAAGTAAATCCAATCAGTGATATTGAGACGATAAATTTTGAATTAATTTTATCTGATTTAGAAATAGTTGAAAGACGAATTGATAAAACTTTGAAAATTGCCCGTTCTGGTGATAAATTTGCAAAGGCAGATCTTGAGATTTTGAATAAAGTTAAGGCGCATTTAGAAAATGGAAAAATGGTTAGGAGCATGGATTTAACAAAAGAAGAGCAAGAGATGGTTAATAAATATTTTTTAATAACTAGCAAAAAAACTTTGTATGCTTGCAACATTTCTGAGGATGATTTTTTACATGGTAAGAAAAATAATTTTGTTGAAGAGGTTAAGAAATTTGCCTTTGATGAAAATTCTGAGGTTATAGTCTTGTCTGCGAAGTTTGAGGAAGAGTTATCTGTTCTTGAGGATGATGAGAAAAAAGAAATGCTTAGAGAGTATAATTTAAATGAATCTGGATTGGATAATTTGATTACGCTGAGTTACAAATTGCTTGGACTTATAAGTTATTTGACTGCGGGTGTTCAAGAAGTTAGAGCTTGGACAATTGTGGATGGTACTAAAGCTCCTCAAGCAGCTGGAAAAATTCATTCAGATATAGAGAGAGGTTTTATAAGAGCAGAGATTATTTCTTTTGATAAACTTGTTGAATGTGGAAGTGAAGTTGTTGCAAAAGAGAAAGGTTATTATAGATTGGAAGGAAAAGATTACGTCGTTAAGGATGGGGATGTAATAAATTTCAGATTTAATGTTTAGTGAATTTGAGTTTTCAGATAATTTTTTATATTTGCACAGTTCGTTCGGAGTGAGATTTTAAACAAAATCTCAAATATTTCACATGAATTTTAAAAGTCAATTTTGAATTTTCATTTTAAGTTAAATCAAAATGTTTATGTTCACATTGTCGCAAAATTCATATGAAATAAAATGATATTTTATTTAAAAATATTAAATCAGATTTTGTTCATGAGAATTGTGGGAATTTTAAAATTGTTTTAGTGAAAGATAAGATTCAATAATTTTTTAGTTGTTAACGCAAAAAGTTCAATTTGTAAATTGAACTTTTTGTTTTTTAGTTTTTTAAAATATGGACTGAGATTAAATGAAAAAAATTTGTATAATTTTGAATTTTATGAGGCAAGTTAAACTTTAAAATTAAAATTATAATATTTTAGTTAAGTTTTATAAATTTTAATTTGTAATTATTAAGAATGTAAAATGTAATTAATGTGAAACCAATTTTTATTTTTTTGGTTATATAATTTCTAAATTATCTAAATTTAGATATGTAAAATTTAATTTTGTATAGGAGGTTTTTAAATGTTTAGTTTATTTAAACATTTAAAAAAGTACAGTAAATTAATTTTTATCATCATAATTTTAATATTTGTACAGTCGATGATGGAATTGCTTTTGCCCACTATAATGTCCAAGGTTATAGACAATGGTATTATGCAAAAAAGTATGAAGAATATATCCATTGAAGCTATAAAAATGGGTGGAGTAATTTTAATTGCTGTTGTTTGTTCAATTACATCTGTATTTTTAGCAGCAAGAGTTTCGACTAGATTCGGTCAAGATATTCGAAGAAAAGTTTTTGTTAAAGTTCAAAGTTTTTCCTCTAAAGAATTTAATAAGTTCGGTGTTGCATCACTTATCACTAGAACAACGAACGACATAACTCAGATACAGACATTGACGATTTTAATGTTGAGAATGATGGTATTTGGACCTCTTATGATAGTCGGAGGATTAATAATTGCGATTAATAAAGATGTTAAACTTTCGTTGATTTTGTTAATTGCTATTCCAGTTTTGGTATTTACTGTTCTTTTGATTGGTTCTAGGACTGTAAAGATGTTTTCATCAATACAGAAGAAGTTAGATAAAGTAAATTTAGTTTCGAGAGAAAATTTAACAGGGATTAGAGTTATTAGAGCTTTTAATAAACAAAAATATGAAGAGAAAAGATTTGATGACGCTAATAAAGATTTAACCAATAATACGATTGGTGCTTACAAAATTTTTGCAATGCTTATGCCTATCATGATGTTAATATTTTATTTAAATTCCGTTGCTGTTGTTTGGTTTGGCGGAAAGAGAATTGCTGGCGGAACTTTATTGGTTGGTGATTTGATTGCATTTGTTCAATACTCAAATCAAATAATGTTAGCACTTATGATGTTTTTCATGCTTTTTGCGATGATACCTAAAGCGATTTCATCATCAAATCGTATAAATGAAGTTTTGGAGATGGACTTTTCTATTTTAGACCCTGAAAATCCAAGAAGTTTAGATGAAAATGGAGTTACTTCGCTTAAGTTTGACAACGTAAGTTTTTCTTATAACAATTCAGGCGATTACGATATTGAAAATATAAATTTTGAATGCAAATCGGGAGAGACGGTTGCAATAATTGGTGGAACTGGTTCGGGAAAATCTACGATTTTAAATTTAATACAAAGGTTTTATGATGTTTCAAAAGGAAAAATTCTTTTGAATGGAATTGACATAAGGGAATTGACTCAAAAAGATTTAAGAAAATCTATTGGTTACGTTCCTCAGAAAGCTGTTCTTTTTTCTGGAACAGTGCGTTCGAATCTTTGTTATGGCAAAGAGGGATTAACAGATGAAGAAATGATAGAGTCTTTGAAAATTGCTCAAGCGTATGATTTCGTTATGAATTTGGAAAATGGTCTTGAGTCTGATGTTTCTCAAGGTGGAAGCAATTTGTCGGGTGGACAAAAACAAAGATTGTCTATTGCGAGAGCTTTAATAAGAAGACCAAAAATATATTTGTTTGACGATAGTTTTTCTGCATTGGATTTTAAAACTGATGCTAAGCTTAGGGCAGCACTTAAACAAAAAGTTAGTGATTCAATTGTAATAATTGTTGGACAAAGAGTTTCTTCTGTTATGAATTCTGATAAAATAATCGTTTTGGATAATGGTAAAATTTTAGGCATTGGAACTCACAAGGAGCTTATGCAAAATTGTGAAGTTTACCAAGAAATTGCAAAATCTCAGTTGTCAGAGGAGGAATTGTCATGAGGAAACCAGAAATTCATGCAATGGGAAAAGCTAAAGATTCTAAAAAGACAACTAAAAGATTGTTTGGATATTTTAAGCCAAGATCTAAATTTTTAATTTTGATTGTAGTTTTTGCAATTTGTGGACAGTTGTTTAATATATTTGGTCCCAAAGTCATGAGTATAGCAATAAACGAAATTGTTAACGGTTCTGTTAAAATTATAAATGGAACTGGTGGAATTAATTTTGTTTTAATATCAAAAGTAATTTTGAGTCTGATTCTTATTTATATTACAGGTTGTATTTTTACATTTTTGCAAAACTATATTATGGCAAGTGTCGGACAAAAAACTATGTACGACATAAGGAAGCATATAAATTTAAAAATTTCGAGAATTCCATTAAAATATTATGATACAAAAACTCATGGTGAAGTGTTGAGTCGTATCACAAATGATGTTGAACTTGTTAGCACAACTATACAAGAAAGTTTAATTCAGTTTATATCTTCACTAATAACTATAATTGGAGTTGTTTCTGTAATGATAAGCATTAGTCCAACTATGACTATTATAGCAATATTAATTTTATTTTGTGGAACTAGTTTCATAAAACCAATGGTTGTTAGATCACAAAGATATTTCAGAAAACAACAAAATTATATTGGAAACTTAAATGGATACATTGAAGAAATGTATTCAGGTTACAATGTTATAAAAGCATTTGGACGTGAACCTAATAATGTTCAAAAATTTGATGAGATTAATGGAAAACTTTATGACAATGGATGGAAATCTCAATTTATGTCGGGGCTTATCATGCCGATAATGATGTTTGTAAATAATATTAATTATATAGTTGTAGCTGTTGTTGGAGGATATTTTGCTATTATTGGGAAAATAGGAATTGGAGATATCCAAGCATTCATTCAATATTCCCGTCAATTTGGTATGCCTATAAATCAAATTGCAAGTATATCAAGTGTTTTTCAATCTACGTTGGCTGCGGCCGAAAGAATATTTGAGTTTTTGGACGAAGAAGAATTTGAAGACGATATAAAGCAAGGAAAAGAAATTGAAAATGTTAAAGGGCGTGTCACTTTCGAGAATGTTAGATTTGGTTATTCCCCAAATAAAATTTTAATGAATGATATTAATATTAATGTTGAACCAGGTCAGAAGGTTGCAATAGTTGGACATACTGGTGCTGGTAAAACAACTTTAATAAATCTTTTAATGAGATTTTATGATGTTAGTTCTGGAAGTATAAAAATTGATGGAATTGATACTAAAGAAATGAGTAGAGAATATTTAAGAAGTTTGTTTGCCATGGTTCTTCAAGATACTTGGTTGTTTAATGGTAGTATTAAAGAAAATTTGTCTTACAGTAATGATACGGCAACTTTTGAAGATATTTTATCTGCTTCAAAATCTGCTCATACTGATGAATTTATAAGGTTGTTTGAGGATGGTTACGATACAATTTTAAATGAAGATGCTTCTAATATTTCTCAAGGTCAAAAACAATTGTTAACTATTGCAAGAGCTATAATAGCTGATCCTAAAATTTTGATTTTAGATGAAGCAACTAGTAATGTTGATACTAGAACGGAGCTTTTAATACAAAAAGCCATGAGAATTCTTATGAAAGATAGAACGAGTTTTGTTATTGCACACAGACTTTCTACAATAAAAGATGCAGATGTTATTCTTGTTATGAATAATGGTGATATAATAGAGCAAGGAAATCATGATGAGTTAATGAAACAAAATGGTGTTTATGCCGATTTGTATAATAGCCAATTTTCTCAAGAATAATTTTATAAAAATAAAAAACAAGCACGTGGTTATGTGCTTGTTTTTGTTTTTAAAGTTTGATTTAAATTCTAACTTATGCTAAATTAAAAAAGCAAAAAATGAAAAAATTTATTTATGTAATTGGCGAGAATATGTAGGAATCGAACCCACCTATCGTGGTATCAGCACGACAACACAGTTTTGAAGACTGGCGAGCCCACCAGAACTCATCTATTCTCATGTTACACAAGTATTATATTTTATTAAACATGTAATGTCAAATAAAATTAATTGTATAGAAAGGTTTTTCTTTTTATGAACGTTAAGTTTTTTAAAAACAATAAATTTAAATCAAACAGTATCAGTTTAAATATACCAATAGATTTGGATGAAAAAATTACAGATATTAATTTAATATGTGAAATGATTAAGTGTGGGTCGGTAAAATATGATTCTTTAAAAAAATTATATAGCAAACTTCAAGAATTATATGGGGCTTATTTTAATTGTTACGTTAATAATTGTGGTGAAGTTGCTTTATTTACAATTTATTTGGAATTTTTGAAAGATGGTTATACTTATGAAGATTTGTCTCTTTGGAATGAAATAATAGAGTTTTTGAATGAAATTTTTTATAATGTTTTGCAAAAAGATAATTGTTTTAATGAGGAGCTTTTAAATATTGAAAAGGAAAATTTGAGAAAGAATATTTTAAGTTTGCTTGATTCCAAAAATTATTATGCTTATGTTAAGTGTGAGCAATTAGCGACTAAGGATGAGCCGTATTCAAATTATATATATGGAAATGTTGAACGTCTTAGTGAAGTTGATGGAAAAATTATTTATGATTCTTATTTGAAATTAAAAAGTTCTCCGTATTATTTTGTTATTGTTGGAAATTTTGATGAAAATGAAATTGAAAAAATGTTGTATGATAAATTTGGTGAAAATCTTTTTATGAAATTTGTTTCCAACTCAAATAAATTTTTGAATACGGATTTTGTTGAAGAGTTTGAACGTTTTGATGTGACTCAAACAAAATTGGTCATAAGTTTTAAAACGCCTATAACAATTTTTAATGGAGATTATTACGCATTTTTTGTTTTTAATAAAATTTTGGGTGGTGGTTATTCAAAATTATATCGTGAGGTTCGACAAAAGAGGAATCTTGTTTATTACATAAATTCCTATTATGAAAAATTTAAAGGGATGCTTTCAATAGAGTGTGGAATTGATGATAAAAATTTTGATATGACTAAAGAAATAATATTGAAAGAAATTTGTGGAATTTCTAAAGGTGAAATTAGCGATTATGAAATTGAAAATGCGAAAAAGAGCATAAAAAAACTTTTAACTTCCATAAAAGATAGCGTTTCATCAATTCATTCCTTTGTTACACCGCTTTATATATTCGAAAAAGAATTCGATTTGGATAAAATTTTTAAAAATATTGATGAGGTTGATAAAGATAGAATTGTTGAAGCTTCAGGAAAAATTTTTAAATCTGCAATTTTTTCAGTAAGGCCACTTAAGGAGGATGAGTGATGGAAATTTTACAAAATCATAGGCTTAGAGAATCTATAAAAATTTTTGAAATCAATGGCCTAAAAGTTTATGTTATGGAAAAACAAGAATTTTCTGATATTTATGCTTCTTTTGTTGTTAGATATGGTTCTAATGACGTTTCGTTTAAAGGAAATTCAGATAAAAATTTTAAAAGATATCCTTTAGGGATTGCACATTTTTTAGAACATAAAATGTTTGATGGTGATGGCAATGATGACGTTTTTAAAAAATTTTCAGAAATAGGTGCAGATGTAAATGCCTATACTTCTTTTGATGTAACTAATTATTATTTTAGCACCGTTGAAAATTTTGAAAACTCAATCGAGCAACTATGCAAAATGATTTATGGAATTAAGTTAAGTGATGAGAGTGTTGAAAAAGAAAAATTAATAATCGAACAAGAAATTAGGATGTACGATGATGACCCTTACAACAAAGTTTACAAAAATCTCTTATCGAAAATGTACGGTGAACATCCAGTGAAAAATGATATTGCAGGTGATGTTAACACAATAAAGCAAATAACAAAAGAGCATCTTATGGATTGCTACAACAGTTTTTATTCGAATGATAATATGTTTTTGGTTGTGGTTGGTAATGTTAATGCTTTAAATGTTAGAGAAATTTTGTATAAACATGTTGTTAATAAACAAAACGGGAAAATAATTAGAGAAAAGTTTAATGGATTTGATTCCATAAAGGAACATTATATTGAAGAAAATTTTGATATGAAAATTCCAACAAACATTTTGGGATTTAAAGAAATAAGTTCAACTACAAACTACATAAAAAAGCTAATCACATTTGAAATAATTCGAAGATTATATTTTAGAGCTACGTCAGATTTTTATGATATGATGTACAAACGTGGTATTATTGATGGAAGTTATTATACTGAGTACACAAATGGATTTGATTATGGGCATTATATTTTAGTTGGTGATGGAGAAAAATTTAAATATTTACCTGAAAATCTCCTTGACTATTATTCAAAATATGATTTTAACAATGACAAAGAAAATTTTGAGCGAATAAAGAAATCTATGTATGGTAATTATGTTAATATGTTTAACAGTATTGAAAATATTTCGCATTTATTTGTTAAGCTTGTGAAAAATAATGCTAATTTGTTTGATTATTTTGATGAAATAAATAAAATTCAATTAGACGATGTTGTATATGAATTCAAAAGTATTTTTAAAGAGTCAAATATGGTTTACTCTAAAGTTAATTGATTTTTTAGAACCAAACTTTAATAAGTTTGGTTTTTTGTTTTTGACAAAAAATTTTGTAAAAAATTACTTTCTTATAGAGGTTTTTTTCAAATTATAAAAAATATATAATCTATTAATAAATTATTTGAAGATGAAATGAGGAATAAATTTTGCAGTTTAATCACTTTTCTGTTTTGTTAAATGAGAGTGTTGAAAATTTAAATATAAAACAACATGGAATTTATGTAGATTGTACTCTTGGAGGAGGAGGACATTCTGCTCAAATTTTAAATCGTTTGAATGACAAAGGAAAATTAATAGCAATAGATCAAGATGAATACGCAATTGATTATTGTAAAAAGAAATTTGGAAATAATAACAATATAACTTTTGTAAATGATAATTTCAAAAATATAAAATTTTGTTTGCGTGATTTGAATATCGAAAATGTTGATGGTATCATTATGGATTTAGGCGTGTCTTCATATCAAATAGATACAGACGATAGAGGATTTAGTTATATTCGAAATGGAAAATTAGATATGAGAATGAATCAATCTCAAGATTTAAGTGCTTATGAAGTTGTTAATGATTATAGTGAAGAAAAGCTGAGCAATATATTTAAAATTTATGGCGAAGAAAAATTTCACAAAAGAATTGCAAATAAAATTGTTAAAGCACGTTGCTTAAACAAAATTGAAACAACTTTGGATTTAGTTAAAATAATTGATAGCGTTATTCCAAAATCTGAATCAATTAAGCGAGGACATTCGTCTAAAAAAATTTTTCAAGCTCTTCGTATCGAAGTAAATGGGGAACTTGAGCTTTTGGAAAATGCAATTAAGGATTGTGTGGAAGTTTTAAATGTTGGTGGAAGACTTTGCATAATAACTTTTCATTCTTTAGAAGATAGAATTGTTAAAAATGTTTTTAACTATTTAGTTTTGGATTGCGTTTGTCCAAAACAATTTCCAATTTGCAAATGCCATAAGAAAAAGGAAATAACTATTATAAATAAAAAACCTATTTTGCCTTCAGTAAATGAATTAAATAAAAATTCTAGATCTGCATCGGCTAAACTTAGAGTTTGTGAAAAAATAAAAGTATATAAATAAGTAATAAAATTCTAAAAGGAAGCATAAGTATGGAAAAAAATAAAAATTTTTTTGAAGATTCAGAAGAAAAAGAGGTGATAGAAGTAAAAAAAAATTCTTTTAATATTTACATTAGAAGGAGTTTCTTTTACGTGTTCATTTGTTTTATTTTTTGTGGGGCAGTGATGGTTTTAAGCAGTTCGAATGTTTATAAAAAACAAAGAGAGGTTACTGAGATTAAGGGAAAAATAAATAAAAGCACTCAGGAACTCGAAAGTTTACAACTTGATATTTTAAATCTTAAAGGTTTTGATAAAGTTATGGAGTATGCTGAAAAATTAAATATGGTTCCTTCAAAACTTGGAGATTCAGTTTTTGTTGATTTAAATAAAGATAATTTCGATATTGAGGCACAAGAAAAACCAAAAAAGCCAATTATCCTTAAAATTTATGATAGTATATTTAAAAGGGAAAAATAATTTTGGTCGTTTTATATTCTTAAGAGGTGTGTCATGAAACAAAAATTTACGGATAAATTTTTAACCAAAAAGCGAGCTCTTGTAACGATGTTTATATTTTATATTTTCATATTTGCAATTGTCGTTAATTTGTTTAAAGTTATGATTATAAAGGGCGAGGAATATTATGCGATTGCAGAAGACCAATGGACCAGTTCAGTAAAAATTCAAGCGAGAAGAGGCTCAATATTAGATAGAAATTTGAAAGAACTTGCTGTTAGTGCAAATGTTTATAGAGTTGATTTAGATCTTAAAACAATAAGAGAGTATCTTGAAAAAAATTCTATGACTTATGAAGACATAGCTGTTAAAATAGCAGAAGCTTTAGATATGAATGTGGAGAAAGTTTTAAAAGTTTTAAATACAAAAGACAGTAAAGGTAATCCAGCTGGCTCTGCTTATTTAATAAGAAGAGTTGAGAAGAGTAAAGTTGATAAGATAAAAGATTTAAAAATTTCGGGAGTAATAATTTCTCCAGACACAAAAAGATATTATCCAAATAACTCTTATCTTTCTCACGTTTTGGGTTCCACTGATATTGACGGAAAAGGATTAACAGGAATCGAACTTATTTATGATGATGAGCTTACAGGCGTAGATGGATTTAGAATTGTTGAGCTTGATGCTAAATCAAGAGATTTGCCTTATTCAATAAGTGAGTACATAGATCCTATTGATGGTAAAAATGTTGTTTTAACAATAGATGAAAAAATTCAATTTTTTGCAGAGAAGGCAGCTAACCAGGCTTTAATAGATAATAAGGCTAAAGCTGTTTCAATAATAGTAACGAATCCTGAAAATGGAGAAATTCTTGCTATGGTTAATAAGCCTGATTTTAATCCAAATACAGTTAGGGATGAAGTTGCAACTTATGATGAGCTTCAAAAACTTTGGAGAAATAGATCTGTTAACGATATTTATGAGCCTGGTTCTATTTTTAAAATTATTACTTCTATTGCTGCTATCGAAGAAGGAATAATATCTGATAAAGATAGTTTTGTTTGTGATGGACATAAGGAAGTTGGTGGGAGAATTATTCACTGTTGGAAAAGAACAGGTCATGGTACACAGAATTTTGCACAAATTCTTCAAAATTCTTGCAATGTTGGTTTTATGGAAATTGGTGAACGTTTAGGAGCTGAAACTTTAAACAAATACATAAAGAAATTTGGTTTTGGTGAAAAAACCCAATTGGATTTGCCAGGGGAAGCAAAAGGAATAATTAAGAAAACTGAAAATATTTCTTCTGTGGATTTGGCAACAATTTCTTTTGGACAGACAAACGCATCAACGCCAATTCAAATTCTTACAGCTGTAAATGCTATTGCTAATGATGGAGTTTGGGTTAGACCACATTTGTTAAAAGAAATTTCTTATTATGATGATGAGTTTAATTATGTTGTCGATAAAAAATTTGATAATTATGGAGAAAGAAGAGTTGCAAGTGAGCAAGGCGCTAAACTTATGAGAGAATTATTGGAAAAAGTTGTTTCTGAAGGTTCAGCTGGAAGAGCTTTTATTGAAGGTTATGAAATAGCTGGTAAAACTGGAACTGCTCAAAAAGTCGATCCTGAAACAGGAACTTATGGTGCAGGAAAATATATTTCTTCATTTGTAGGTTTTGCTCCTGCACATGACCCAAAAGTTAGTGTGTTTATTTCAATTGATGAACCTTCAGCAGGGGAATATTATGCAGGAGTAATTACTACTCCAGTTGCTCGACAATTATTTTCAGATTTGTTCAATTATCTTTCTATTGATATTTCATCAAGTGATGAAGATGTTAGAAGAAGTCTTTTGAAAGATGTTATCATACCGGAAATAAGAGATTTAAAAGTTGAAGATGGCCAACATAAATTGAAAGATTTGAATCTTGATTATGAAATGGTTGGTGATGGAGAAAAAATAGTTGACATGACTCCAAAACCAGGATACTCAGTTAAGGAAGGTACAAAAATAATTATTTATAAAGGCGATTCAGGTCAAATTGACAAACAAGTTTTGATGCCAGACTTATATGGATATAGCAAGCAAGGTGCTATAGAAATTCTTGAAAGTATAGGGCTTAAATATAAAGTTGAGGGCGAAGGACTTTTGGTTAATCAAAGTGTTGATGTTGGAAAAATAATTCAGCGTGGTGACACTGTGGAATTGACTTTTAGTGTGAAAGATGTTCATTAGAAAATAAAGTTGGATTATTGTCCTTCTTTAATTTCTAAAATTGGGAGGCTTAAATGAATTTACATAAATTGTTTGAAGGAATTAAATATAAATTTGTTTTTGAAAATGAAAATTTTTCAATCAACAAAATCACCGACAATACAAATGAAGTTGAAGAGGATGATGTGTTCTTTTGTATAAAAGGATACAATTTCGATGGGCATAATTTTATAGATTTGGTTTTAAGTAAAGGTGCGAAAGTCATTGTTGTGAATGAAGATTTTGAAAATAAAATTCGTGAAAATTTCAATTGTACTTTTGTAGTTGTTGAGGATACAAGAAAAGCTTTATCAATAGCGTCAATAAATTTTTATGGGAAATCCTACAAAAATTTTAAGCTTATAGGCGTTACAGGTACAAATGGAAAAACAACAACAACTTTCATTTTGAGAGAAATTTTTAGTAATGCGGGATTTAAAACGGGGCTCATAGGCACGGTTAATAATTTCATAAATGATGAAAAAATAAAATCAGAAAGAACAACTCCTGGTGCCTTGCAGCTCAATAAAATTTTTTCTGAAATGGCTAACAAAAAAGTGGAGTATTGTTTTATGGAAGTTTCATCGCACGCTTTGGAGTTGGATAGAGTTTATGGAATAAATTTTGATTATGGAATTTTTACAAATTTAACTCAAGATCATTTGGATTTCCATAAAAATTTTTCGGATTATTTTAATGCTAAATTCAAATTGTTTGAAAACAGCAAAATAAAAATTATAAATTACGATGATTCTTACGGTAAAAAAATTATAGATGCTATGAAAAGTAATGTGATTACATATGGAATTGAAAATTTGTTGAGTGATTTTTATGCGAGCGATTTGAATTTTGAAAGTAGCGAAACAAAATTTAAATTTAATGATAAGCAAGGACATTATTATGAATTTTTCTATAATCTAGTTGGAAAATTTAATATCTATAATGCTTTACCAGCTATAATAATAGCCATGAATGAAGGGATTGCAATAAATGTTATAGCTGAAAGTTTGAAAAATGTATTTGTAATTGGTCGTTTAGAAAATGTTTCGAAAAGGTATAATTTAAATAGCCATATATATCTTGATTACGCTCATACCCCTGATGGTTTAGAAAATTGTTTGAATACCTTGAGAAAAATTTCTAAAGGAAGACTTATTTGTTTAGTTGGGTGTGGTGGAGACAGAGATAAAATTAAACGTCCCTTAATCGGCCACATCGCAACGCAATTAAGTGATTATGTTTATATAACTTCTGATAATCCACGAAGTGAAGATCCAGAAGAAATTATTGAAGATATTGTTTCAGGAATTAAAAAATCTAATTACGAAGTTATCGTTAATAGATTTGATGCTATAAAAAAATCTATAAAAAATAGAATTCCAAATGATATAATTTTGATAGCGGGCAAAGGCCATGAAGATTATCAAATACTTAAAGATAAAATTATTCATTTTGATGAGCGTGAAATAATTGATGAAATTTTAAATGAAGAAAATCAATCATATTTCAAAAAGGTGTGATTTAAATGACATTAAATTTAAATGAAATTTTAGATTGTGTCGATGGAGATTTAATAGTTGAAGGAAGTAAAAAATTTTTGAATGGAATTTCTATAGACACCAGAAAAATTTCAGACGAACAAATTTTTTTAGCGATTAGTGGAAAAAATTTTGATGGGAACAAATATGTGATTGATGCGATAAAGAAAAATGTGAAACTGTGTATAATAGACAAAAAAATTTTTGATTGTGATGAACTAAAAAAGTTTGATGTTTCAATAATATTTGTTGAAAATACTTTGATAGCGTTGGAAAAGTTATCGATTTTGGTTAGAAGTAAACTTGATATTGATATTATTGGGGTTACTGGTTCTGTTGGAAAGACTACCACAAAAGATTTAATATTTGATTTTTTGAGTTGTAAGTACAAAGTTTATAAAAATCCTGGAAATTTTAATAATCATTTGGGAATGCCAATTTCTTTAATAAATATTAGTGACGATGCTGAAGTTGGAATTTTTGAATTAGGAATGAGTAATCTTGGAGAAATTGATTATCTTTCCAGAATTTTAAAACCTAACATAGCTGTGATAACTAATATAGGAGTTAGTCACATTGAATTTTTGGAAACGCAAGAGAACATTTTGAAAGCTAAATGTGAAATCGTAAATTATTTTGGTGAAGAAGATATTTTAATTTTAAATAATGAAGATTTTGCGTTGAAAAATTGTGATTTTGAAAATAAATTTAAAATATTTAGAGTTGGAATAGGAGATAATTGTGATTTTGGAGCACGTGAAATTAAAATTAATTTAGATAGTGTGGAATTTAAATGTACATATTTAAATTTAGATGAAAAGGTTTCTATAAAAATTGTTGGCATGCACAATATTTTAAATTCTGTAATTGTTCTAAAAATTTGTGAAATTTTAAAAGTTCCAATGGACTTAATGAGGAAAAAGTTTAATAATTTATGTATTTCGTCGATGAGACAAGAAATTTTTAAACATAACCAAATGACTTTAATAAATGATTGTTATAACGCAAGTCCAAGTTCTATGAAAAGTGGAATTGATGTTTTAAATTTGTATGATGGTGAAAAAGTTTGTATATTTGGTGATATGTTGGAGCTTGGTGAGAATTCGAGATTTTACCATGAGGAAGTTGCGAAATATTCAAATGGTAAAATAGATAAACTTATAGCAATAGGGAAATTTAAAAATTTTTATTATAATGGATTTAAAGCTAAAGATAATTGTTTTTGTTTTGAAGATTTTGAAGATTTTGAATCAAATATTGAAAAGATACTTAACGGAAATGAAAATGTATTGATTAAAGCGTCGCGTTCTTCAAAATTTGAAAAGATTATAAATATATTAATGTATAAATTTTAAATAAAAAGGAGGAACTCTAATTCAATATTGAATTTAGGGAGGAATATGAGAATAGCACTTGATATATTTATTCCTCTTTTGCTTTCGTTTGTTTTGGCGTATTTACTTGGGAAAATTTTAATTCCATTTTTGCACAAAATGAAATATGGGCAAAGCATAAGAGAAGAAGGACCTAAAAGTCATATAAAAAAACAAGGAACGCCAACTATAGGAGGATTAATATTTATAATTTCTACAACTATAGTTACGATTTTGTATTCAATATTCTATGAAAAAAATTTTAATAACAATGCGATTTATATTCTTGTGATATTTTTGTTGTTTGGGTTTATAGGTTTTCTTGATGATTTTTTAAAAATTAGAAAGAAAAATAATTTGGGGCTTAGAGCTTACCAAAAAATGATTTTGTTGACGATTGTAACATTGATAATATATTTTTTCACAAAAGATGTTAGAGGAACAAAACTTTATATACCAATTTTAAATATAAATATTGATTTAGCTTACATGTACTTGCCTTTTTTGTTTATTTATTTTACAGGAACTACAAATGCTGTTAACTTGACAGATGGTTTAGATGGATTAGCTGTTACGGTGACAATTATTGTTTTGTTATTTTTGTTTTTTGTAGGATTTATATTTGGACAAGTTGATGTTGCAATATTTGCATTTATATTAGTTGGATCATTATTAGCATTTTTGATTTTTAATATAAATCCAGCTAGAATTTTTATGGGAGATACAGGTTCATTAGCTTTAGGGGGAGCAGTGGCAGCTGCAGCTTTTTTGTTGAAAATAGAATTTGTTTTGATAATTGCAGGAATTGTTTACGTTATTGAAACTCTATCTGTTATTATACAAGTTTTATTTTACAAATTAACTAAGAAGAGAGTTTTTAAAATGGCACCAATACACCATCATTTCGAACATTTAGGTTGGAGTGAAAATAAAATTGTGTATGTTTTTGGAGCTGTTACTTTAATTGCTTGTGGTGTATCTTTTTTACTTCTATGAAAGGAATAAATTTTTATGGAAAATAAAGAAACAGAATTAAGTGGAAAAACTAGATTTTCTAGGATTTCAAGGTTAAATAAAGTTAATGGTGAGATTGATTATGTTCTTTTTTATACGGTAATATTACTTGTTGCCATAGGTGCTATAATGATTTATAGTGCTAGTTCGTATAGAGCAGCTAATGAAATTCAAGATAGTATGTCTTATTTAAAAAAGCAATTACTTTTTATACTAATTGGTGGATTCTCTTTATTCTTTTTTATGAATTGGAACTATTATAGATTTAAAAATGGTAGGCTTGTTACCATATTGATACTCATAACAGTAGGACTTTTATTGCTAGTATTTATATTTCCACCTATAAATGGTGCACGAAGATGGATAAGATTTGGGCCTTTATCTTTACAACCTTCTGAGTTAGCTAAATATGTGATTGTAATATATTTAGCTAGGGTTTTGGATAAGAAAGGTGATGAGATAAAAAGTTTTTGGAGAGGAGTATTTCCAGCTTTGACAGTTGCAAGTATATTTGCAGGACTTGTTTTAGCAGAGAAAAATTTAAGTATAACTTCAGTAATAATGTTTACTGCATTTATATTGATAACTATTTCTGGAGCAAGAAAAAGACATTTGTTAGCATTAGGAGGTTCTGGTTTAGTTTTAGGAATTTCATTAATTTTAATGGCACCATATAGATTAAAAAGATTAATGAGTTTTTTAAATCCATGGGCAGATCCTAAAGGTGATGGATATCAATTAATACAGTCTCTTTTAGCTTTAGGTTCTGGAGGATTTTTAGGTTTAGGTTTCGGTATGTCAAGGCAGAAAGCTTATTATTTACCAGAACCACATAACGATTTTATTTTTTCAATAATAGGTGAAGAAACTGGTTTTTTAGGTGGAATGTTATTAATTCTTTTATTCATGATTTTGATTTGGAGAGGTGTTATAATATCTATAAAATGTAAAGATACATTTGGAACTTTAATTGCTATGGGAATAACTTCGGTGATAGCTATTCAAGTGATAATAAATTTAGCGGTTGTCACTGGTACTATGCCAGTTACTGGTGTTCCATTACCCTTTATAAGTTATGGTGGTTCGTCATTGCTTTTTAACATGACGGCTATTGGTATACTTCTAAATGTTTCTAAAAATAGAGCTAAATGGTAATTAAGAGGTACATTTTGGATAATAAAGATAATTTTAAAAAGTTAAATAAAAATAAATTGATAAGAAGACGAAGAATTTTTTTTCTTAGAAGGATGATTTTCATTTTCTTTATATTTGTAATATTTTTATTAGTTTTTGTAAACTCATCTATTTTTAGTATCAAAAATATAAAATTATTTGGAAATAAATTTTTGGAAGAAGAGTACATTTTACAAGAATTAAATGGAGTTTATCATAAAAATTTATTATTTTATTCAATAGATAAGGATTTGGATTCGTTAAAATCTAATAAATACGTTAGAAATATAAAATATACAAAAAAGCTTCCAAATACTTTAAATTTGTATATTGATGAGAAGAACATTGATTACTATATTTATTCAAATAATAAATATTATGTATTTGATAGAGATGCCATTCTTGTGGACATTTTGGATTACAAACAAGATAATGTACTTGAAATTACTAAAGTTAAGTTACCAAGTGATTTAGAGATAGGTGAGAGATTATTTGATGCAAGTAGTAGAGAAGTACAATGGATGAAAAATTTAAGTGAATTATTTGATTTGAATAATAGTGATATACATTTTGATTATATAGATTTTAGTAATGTGTACAATGTTGTTCTTGGTTATAAAGATATAAAAATAAATATTGGAAATAATTCTGATTTAAGGCAAAAATTAAACATAGCAATTAACGTGATTAATTCAAATCCTAAATTTCAAAGTATGCAAGGCTATATTGATGTGAGAGCAAAGGGGCATCCAGTTCTTTCTTTAGAATAATTTTCAAAATAATAAATTTTTAAAGAAGGAAATAGTAAATTTGTGCAGAATACTCTAACGTAACGGATTGAATTTTGATATTATGGGGGAAGGTAGGATAAAATTATGGCTTTAAAGAATGCGGCTGAAAAAGTTTGGGGCTTTTTTGGTTTGAAAGATGAGTACGAAGACGCTTTTGAAAGTGAGGAAAATGAAAAAATTTTGGATGAGACTTTTTCAATGAATAAACAAGTGGCTAAGGTTGAAAATTCGAACAGTAATGGAAAAGTTGTTAATTTACATGCAGGTGCTAATATTGCTAAGATGACTATAATAAAACCTGTTGCTTATGAAGAAGTTTTGGGTATATGTGATGATTTAAAAAATAGAAAAATTGTTATTGTTAATGCGACGATTTTGGATCCTAAAGTTGCGCAGAGGACTGTGGATTTTTTGTGTGGTGCTAGCTATGCACTTGATGCTGAGTTTCAAGAAGTGGAAAAATCTATTTACATATTGGCTCCTTCAAATGTTGAAGTTACAAATGAGCTTAAAAAGGAAATTCAAACTAAAAGTAGTTTGTTTAGTTGGGCTAAGTAAGAATTGATTGAAAAAAATGATTTTCTAAAAATTTTTAAGAATGGAGAAGAAAATTTAGAGAAGTTGTATTCTTTGTATTGTGTTGCATTGACAACTGGTAGGTTTGTAGTTACAAAAGAGTTTTATTCTTTCTCGACTTACAGTTTGTTGTACAAGCATTGCAATAATCTCGAAGTTGATGTTTATTCTTATGGTTTTTCAGATGATTTTGAACGATGTTTGATTGCTTTTGGTGTAGATTTTAAGGATGTTTCGGTTTTTGATGATGAGGCTAGAGTTTTAAAAATTTCTTACAATGATAAGTTTAACAAGCTGTTTCATAGAGATTTTTTGGGGAGCATTATGTCTTTGGGGTTTACTCGAGAAAAAATAGGTGATTTAGTTTTAGATGGGAATTGTGCTTATGTTCCTGTCGTTATAGGTTTTGCAGATTACGTTATTCATAATTTAAAAAAAGTTAAAAATGTACCTGTTAGTGTTAGTCTTGAATTGTTTAATAGGTTGCCTCAAAAAAGGTTTGAAGTTTTATGTAAGGTTGTGGCATCGCTCAGGGTTGATAGTGTTGTTTCTGTTTTAACGAATCTTTCTAGAGAACGAGCTAAAGATTTAGTTAGGGCTGGAAAAATTAAATTAAATGGCTTGTCTTGTGTTGAGATTGATGCTAAAGTTTGTGAAAATGATATAGTTGTCATAGGTGGCTATGGAAAATTTAAAATTAGAGAGAGCTTGGGACATACAGCTAAAAATAAAATTAAAATTGTTATAGATAAATTTATTTAAAAGATTTTGAGGTGAAGAGTGTGAAATTAACTCCAATTGATATTACAAATAAAGAGTTTAGAAGAATGCTTAGAGGTTACGATCCTGAAGAAGTAGATGAGTTTTTGGATCAAGTTGTTGAAGATTATGAAGAACTTTTCAAAGAAAATTCTCTTTTGAAAGAGAAGATAAATGCTATGAATGAAAAAATTGATCATTATTCAAAAATTGAATCGACTATACAAAATACTTTGTTATTGGCTCAAAATGCTGCAGAACAAGCTAAGGTTTCTTCTCAAAAAGAAGCTGATATGGTTATAAAGCATGCTAATGATTCTGCAAAAAAGATTTTGGACAAGGCTCATACAGATGTTGTTTCTATAACTCAAGAGTACGATAAACTTAAACAAGAGTTTGTGAAATTTAGAGCTAAGTTTAGAAATTTTATCAGCGTGCAAATGGAGACTTTTGAAGATTTGGAAAAGGACTTCATTAAAAATTACAACATAAATAAGGCAAATGATGTTTCATTTGAAGAGTTTAAACAAGAGAGTGAAGTTATTACTCAAGATGAAAAATATAATTTTGTTGCTGATACGTCTGCTCAATTTCAAGGCTCAGGTATTTTAGATATTGAAGCTTTTGATTCTGATGAAGAAGGAGTTTCAAGATTTAAAAATTCTGAAGATGTTGATTCAGATCTTGAGAACATAAAAAAGTTTTTTGTAAGTGAAGAATAAAATCATTTTGGACGCACCGAGGATTTGCCTAAGGTGCCTTTTGTTTATATAAATTTAGGTTGTGTATTAATATGAAAATTGTTATTTTAAATAAAGAAGATTGTGATTTGAGATTAGACAAAATTGTTTCAGATTATTTGGGAGAAAATTTTACGAGAAGTTTTATTCAAAAATTAATTTCTAGTGAAAAAATTTTTGTAAATGGAAAGAAAGCAAAGTGTGGTTATAAAACAAAAATAAATGATGAAATTTATTTTGGAGAAATTGAGCCTGTTCGTTTGGAAATAGAAGCACAAAATATTCCAATTGATGTGGTCTATGAAGATAAAGATTTGATAATTGTAAATAAACCTCAAGGTATGATTGTGCATCCTTCGCAAAATGTTTTCACTGATACTTTGGTAAATGCTTTGATGTATTATTGTAAAGATTTATCGGGTATAAATGGAGTTGAAAGGCCAGGAATAGTTCATCGTATTGATAAAAATACTTCTGGATTGTTGGTAGTTGCAAAAAATGATTTTGCTCATAAATTTTTGAGTAATCAATTCAAAGAGCATTCCATAAGGAGAGAGTACGTTGCTCTCGTGCATGGAATTTTCAAAAGTTCAAGAGGAAGAATACAAAATAATTTGGGAAGAAATCCAAAAGATAGAATTAAGATGGCGGTTGTTTCGATTGGGAAAAATGCTATAACAGATTACGTTGTTTTGAAAAGATATTCCCGTTGTTCTCTTGTTTTGTGTAAATTGCACACAGGAAGAACTCATCAAATACGCGTTCACATGTCTCATATTGGACATCCTTTAGTTGGAGATGAAGTTTACGGTTTGAAAAATGATTCGATTTATAAAGGCAGGCAACTTTTGCATGCTAGAGTAATAGGGTTCGTACATCCAAGCACGAAACTTTACATGGAATTTAAGGCAGAATTACCAAAATATTTCAAAAATATAATATCTAACCTTTAAAAAATGTTATCATTTTAATTCAAATATATTTTATTTAATCGGATAACAATATTATAGACCAGTTTTGTATGATGCAATTTTTGAATTATTATTTCGCAGTTTTGTTTTTGAGGAGGAGTAAGTTATGGGACTAAAGGGTGCAGCGGATAAAGTTTGGGGTTTTTTTGGACTGAAGGATGGAGAGTTTGAGTTTGATGATGAAGTGAGTGAAGAAATGGATACTAAGAACGAATCTAATAAAGATTTTGGAAAAATTACTAACTTTAAATCAATTATAAATAAAAATGACGGTGCTTTTGGCGGAGACACAAAAATGAGAATTGTTAAGCCTGTTGTTTATAGCGATGTTTTGAACATATGTGAAGATTTGAAAGATAGAAAAATTATATTAATAAACACAACGTCCTTAGACACAAAAATTGCACATAGAATGTTAGATTTTTTGTGTGGTGCTAGTTATGTTTTGAATGCTGAGCTTCAAGAAATAGAAAAGGGAATATATGTTTTTGTTCCTTTTAATATTGAATTGACTTCTAAAGATGAAGAAGAGCAGGACTCTAAAAAATCTATTTTAGAGTGGAATAAATAATGTACATAAAATTTCCAAACGAGATTAAATTAATTTTTTAATCTCGTTTTAATTTGTGGAAATTTATTTTTAAATATTTTATAATGTATTTGTGAATAATTTTTTACTTACATAAATATTAAGACACAATTTGTTTAATAATATTATGTTGTTTTGTTAATAATTAATTATAATTATTAGTTTGATGAAGAGAGGTTGTGAAATTTTTGGAACGTAAGCGAATTAAATTCGGAGTTCTGTCTTTGGTTTTATCTTTGTTTATTTTTGGAACTATTGTATACGGAAGCATAAGAAGTGCAAATGGCAGCCACAAAAATAATAATGATGGTTTACAAAAACTTTCTTTTGTAAAAGAGCAAAGTTTAATTTCAGGAAAGAGTATAGCGGATGTTATTGAAGAAGTTAGTCCAGGTGTTGTTACTGTAAAAGTAAATTCAATTGTTAATTCTTATAGAGGCATTAATGAAATTACAGGAATAGGAAGTGGGTTCTTCATAACTCCTACAAAAATTTTAACTAATCATCACGTTGTTTCCAACGCGTCAAATATTACAATTGTTTTACATGATGGAAGAAGTATTAGTGCGAAAATTTTAAATTCTGACCAAGAAAATGATATTGCTTTATTGGAAGTAACTACTCCTAATTTTTCAAGCGATACGGTTTTAAAGTTAGGTTCATCTAGTAAAATGAGAGTTGGTGACCTTGTTATTGCAATTGGTAGTCCATTGGATTTAACGTTTAGTGGAAGTGCAACTTTAGGAATTATAAGTGGTTTATCTAGAACGATAGAAACTAAAAATGGAGTTTCAACATTTATACAAACTGATGCTGCGATAAATCCAGGAAATAGTGGAGGGCCACTTTTGAATTTGGATGGAGAAGTTGTTGGAATAAATACGGCTAAGATTAGCGTTGAAGGTGTTGATTCAATTGGATTTGCAATACCTATTGATTTTGCGCAACTTAAATTGGCAGAGTTAAGCCAGCCAATTATAAATTTGGGAATTGCGGGAGTTGATATAAAACAAAAAGATTCTCAAAGATTTGGAATTTCGTCAGGAGTTTTTGTTGTTGAAGTTGAGCGTGGTTCTGTTTCAAACAAAATTGGAATTATACCAGGTGATATAATAGTAGGATTTAATGGAGTTCAAGTTAGATCGGTTGATGACATTAATAAATTAAAAAGAGAAGTTCAAAATGAATTTTCAATACAGCTGTTGAGAAATAGTGAGCTTATAAGATTAAATTACAGAATTAGTGAATAAAATTTTGTAAATTTCAAAAAATAAAATCATCTAAAACATTTTGTTTGGATGGTTTTATTTTTTACATAACAACAATTAAGGAGAATAATACATATGAAAAAAGGAATATCAAAAATAATTTGTTCATTGGCAATACTTTCAGCTGTATCATTGAATTTTGTTTCTTGTGGGAATTCAAACAAATCCAATGTTGAAAACAAACCTCAGTCTACGAGACCTTCAAGAAAGGCTCAAGTTTCTATGGGAGATCTTAATAATGCTCAAAATGACAAAACGCAAAGTTTATATTCGGATGGAGAAATTGTAAGTTTGGCAGATGGTTCTAAACTTAAATATAGCGTTGATGGTAATCATGAAATTGTTGAACAAGGAGATGGCTTAATAATAATTTTCAAAAACGTAAAAGATGAAGATTTAGGTAAGCTAGATGCAAATCAAAGAGAATTAGTTAGAAGACAAATGGAATCAGATCCAAATGGATTTTCTCTCATATATTAAACATCTGTAATTTTACAGATGTTTTTTTTGTTGAAAAATTACAAAAAATATATAAAATTGAAATTGTATAAAAAATTTTTTAGAGGTACTTATGGAAGATAAAATTGTTAGAGCTATGGCTAAAAATGGAATGATTAGAATAATTGCATGCGATTCCACAAATTTGTGTAACGAATTGAAAAATATTCATGGGTTAAACAACTTGACGACAATTGTTTTTGGAAGATTTATGAGCATCGTTTCGATGATTTCTGCAACAAATAAAGTTGAACACGATACAATTTCAGTTAGAATTGATGGTGATGGTCCTCTTAATTTTATGAGTGCAACGACAAAAGGCGATGGAACATTAAAAGGAATTTTATCAAATCCAAATGCTTTCATTGAAAATTTTAAAATTGAAAATTTAATAGGAAATGGATTCTTAACGCTTGTAAAAGATTTAGGTCTTAAAAATCCTTATTCAAGTAGAGTTCCTTTGTACAAAAAAAATATTAATGATGATTTCGCTTATTACTATACTTTGTCAGAGCAAACTCCAACAGCTATAGATGTCGGAATTGTTCTCGATGAAAATTTGAATGTAAAAAGTTCACTTGGTTTAATGGTGCAAATGATGCCAGGTGCTGATGAAATGTTATCGGATTTAATAGCGTATAGATTTGAAGATTTGGGAAGCATTGTTTCAAATTTGGAAAATGGAAAAACTTTAAATGATATTTTGAATTTTATGTTTGATGATATGGATTTTAAAATTATGGAAGAACGAAATTTAAAATATAATTGCGATTGCTCAAGAGAAAAAGTTGCAAAAGCTTTGATAAGTTTAGGAAAAGAAGAACTTGAAAAAATAATTAGCGAAGGTAATGATGAAATTTTAGTTTGTGATTATTGTAATAAAAAATATAAGTTCACAAATAAAAATATCAAAGACTTGTACAATAATAAAAAAAAAGATTGACTTTAAATTAAAGATAAAATATAATAGCCTTGTAAGTGTTAATGATTAGTTAGTTGGCCCAGTAGCTCAGCTGGTTAGAGTGCTGGCCTGTCACGCCAGAGGTCGAGGGTTCGAGTCCCTTCTGGGTCGCCAATTTTTCTGATTGTTTATGGCTGGATAGCTCAGTTGGTAGAGCAGAGGACTGAAAATCCTCGTGTCGCTGGTTCGATTCCTGCTCTAGCCACCAGATGAGGATGATTTTTCATCCTCAATCTTTTTAACAAATTTAATGAAGTAAATATTTTGGCACCATAGCCAAGTGGTAAGGCAGAGGTCTGCAAAACCTTTATTCGCGAGTTCGAATCCCGCTGGTGCCTCCATGGTTTTAACCTTATGATATTTTGAAATTTATTTTAAAAATTTTCATTAATATTGTATGGTTATTTTTTTATAAATTCTAGAAAGAAGGTATGTCAATTGAAAAAAGGAATTTTAAAAAATCTTTCATTGTTAATTGGAGCCTTAATGGTTTCTAGTTTTTCAGGATTTAATTTGGTACAAGCTTCGGCCGTAACTGATAAAACTAATTCAGTTACGCAAACTGTTGAATTTGTAATCGATGATATGGAGTATTTCGAAGAGTTATTGGATGCAGCTAAGAAATTAGAAGTTAATGATAATGATGCAGATAAAGAATTTTTTGATGTTGTTTACAAATCTTATGGTGATTATGCCAAAAAGATTGGAAGAAATTTAAATGACCAACAACTTAAAGAAGCAGTTAACATTTTAGTTTTGATGAATTATGAATCGTCATTAAGCGAAGTTTTTAAAAGGTCATTGGATTATTTAGGATTGGATATTGATTCGTACATAGATGTGGTTTTTGCTCCGGTTTATAAAAGTGTAATTACAGAAATGGACAAAGAGTTTTATAGACTTATATTAAACACAAATTATTTTGAGCCTTCAAAGTTAGATGAAAAAGATATGAAGGTTTATAAAGAATTGAAAGATAATGTTAATGTTTTGGTTTCCAAATATTTATCTGATCACGATTTTGATGATTCTTTTGTTGAAACTATTTCGTCTTTAATTTGGAATTTGGCCAACTCAAGTGTTAAATTGAGTTCGGAATTGCTCGTTAATGTTATGGTGACTTTGGATTTGGATACAAAAGAGAGATTTTTGGAATTGGCAGGGCCTTTTGTTGAAAAATTTGAACCATTCATTACTGATGATGCAATTACATTGGGATATTTAGGAATGTATTATTTCGATTGTTTGTTGGATTCAATTGACACTGTACAATTAGAAAAATTGATTAATCAATTGTATAAAAGAGAAATAACTTCCGGCGAATTTTCTAGAAAATTAATTGATAGTGTGGAATTTGAATATATAGATTCAGAAGACGTTGATATAATTGTGGATATTCTTTATTTTGTTCTTCTTTTGAGAGAAGCTGATGAAGAGGGAATGAAGTTTTGGGTTAATAAGTATAATGAAGAATTGGGTAAATCTAAATCAAGAGAGGAAGCTTTCAAAAGTGTTGCTTATGGAATGATGGAGACAGAAGAGTTTAAAAACATTGATTTGTTGTCAGAATTTGATATTTTTTAATTTTGTTTTGAATAAGAGGACAAGCTGTGCCCTCTTATTTTTGTTTTATATTAAATAGTTCTGGAGTTTCATCGGTTATTTTTTTAAATTCGTAGCCCATTTTTGTAAAGTATTCTTTAATGAGTTTTATAGAATTAATTGTGTTAATGTTGTTTGAGTTTGTGTGCATTAAAATTATTATATTTTCGTTGTCCTTAAATCGAGCCTCAAATTGTTTTTTGCATATTCCAAGTATTGTTTCAGGTGTGTTGTTTGGTTTAACAGCATCGAATGTATCTATATGCCAATCGTAAACTTTAAAACAATTTCTATGTAATTTGTCGACAAAGTTTTTATCCATTCTTAAATAAAAATTTTGAGAGCCAAATGGAAATCTTAAAATATTCGTTGAAATATTGAATTTCTCTTTCAAGATTTTTTGTAATTCGAGATTTTCCTTTATAAAACTGTCTTGAGATGCGTAACATTTATTTTTATTATGTGACATGGTGTGGAGTCCTATAGAATGATTTTCTTCCGCAATTCTTTTTAACACTTCTGGATTTTCATCAATCAATTTTCCAACAACGAAAAACGTAGCGGGCAATTCTAAATTTTTCAAAGTGTCCAACAACATTGGAGTATTTTTTAAAGTTGGACCGTCATCAAAAGTTAGATAAACACATTTTTTATTCATTGACATTGCAATTGATGAAAATGAAAATAGACAAATGGACGTTAGTAAAATAATTTTTTTGAAAAGTCCCATTTTTCATAAGCTCCTTTATGTATAATCAAAGCTAGTTTTGCCAATAATTCGAAAAATATTTATAAAAAATGCAAGATGTTTAATGCAACATCTCGCAATGGTTAATAAATATTTTCACAAACTTTTTTATACACTTTAAGAGTTTCTTCACCGCACTTTTCCCAAGAAAAATTTTTAGAATGCTCATAAGATTTATTTTCCAAATTTTCTTTCAAGATTTTTTGGTTTGATATTTTGCACATTGATTCTGATATTTTATAAATGTTTAAAGGGTTGATGCTGTAGCATGAATTTTGTGTTATTTCAGGAATTGATGTCGAATTTGAACATAAAATTGCTTTTTTGCAACTCATGGCTTCAAGCAATGGAAGGCCAAATCCTTCAGATAATGAAAGATAAACGAAAAAAGAACAAGCATTATAAAATATCGGCAATTCTTCTTCAGGTACAAATCCTAAAAATATAATTTCATTTTCAATATTCAATTCACAAATTAATTTTTTAATAGATTTAAATTCTTCACGTATGTTCCCAATTAAAATTAATTTTTTTGGTGTCTTAAAATTTTTGTAAGCGAATTTAAATGCAGTGATGAGATTGTATAAATTTTTTCGTTTGCTAAAACCACCGACATATAAAATAAAATCGTAATTTATTTTGTAATTTTCTTTAAGAAAATCTTTGCATAAATTTATGTCCAATGGTTTGAAAATTTTATCAGCCGCTAGATGTGTAACAAAAATTTTTTCAGGATTTACGTTAAAAAATTTAATGATTTCATTTTTTGAGTAATTGGAAACTGTTATAATTGCTGATGAATTTTCTATTATATATGGAATTTGTTTCAAAAAATTTTTTAAGTATGATTGTCCAACGGTTTGAGGCAATGAATATGGAATCAAATCGTGAATTGTAACGACACTTCTAAAAATTTTGTTTGATAAAAAATCTTGAAAGCCAATTCCATTTTGAGGCATATGAAACAATGAAAAATTTCCTTTTTTCAAAATATTCGGTATAAATTTTTGTGCGTAAAACGAATTTTGCTTGCGTGATATTACATTAACATTTGAATTTATATTTTTAAATTGTTTTACATTTCGCCCGCAACAAAAAAGTTCGTAAAAATTTTTCTCATCTATTTTAAGCAAATGAGTTATTAAATTTTTTGTGTAAGTTCCTATGCCTGTGCCGTGATAAATGTTTGCACCTCTTATATCAATTGCAATTTTCATTTAATTACCTCGTTTAATTAAATATATAAGTATATAAATATTTTATTTATAAATAATAATAATGTGAGAAAATAAAAATTGAGAGGTGTATTTGAAATTGGATAAATTAGTTTCAATAATAATGCCAGTTCTAAATAATGAAAAATATTTGGATGAAAGCATAAAAAGCATATTAAATCAAAGCTATAAAAATATTGAATTGCTGATATTGGATGATGGTTCTAAAGATAAATCTCTTTCAATCATAGAACGCTACGCAATTGAAAATAAAAATATAAGAATAATTTCTCGTGATAATAAAGGAGTGTCAAATTCAATTTGTGAAATGATAAAATTTGCAAATGGAGATTACATAGGACGCATGGATGGCGATGATGTTTCTTATGAAAACAGAATTGAGACTCAAATAAAATTTTTAGAAGGACATGGTGATGTATCTTTAGTTGGAAGTTACGTGGATGTTGAAATTGTCGATTACAAAAATAACAGCGATAAAGAAATGTGTGAAAGAATTTTTAATTTCAAAGTAGATAAGTATGCTCCCAGTGTAAAAATTTTAAATAAAAATATGATTTGTCATGGAACATTTTTGGCAAGAGCAAAACTGTTTCAAAAAATAAATTATGATTGCAAATTAAAAGAGTGTGAAGATATAGATGTGATTTTGAATTGCATTGATAAAGGTTTAAAAGTCGAAGTAATAAATAAGCATTTGTATTTAAATAGAGTTTGTTCAAAATTTGTACACAGGCAAAAAGGTTTTGATGATTGTTACAATAAAGAAATTTTAGAATGTAAATTTAAATTTTTGGAAAAATATTTGCAAGGAAGAGAAATTTATATTTTGGGGGACGATAAACGTACAAAAATTTTTTCCAAAATAATAAACAACAAAAACAAATATAATTTTCAAAATATAATTTTTAAAGTTGATGAGATAAAAGATTTGAAAAATAGTTATATATTAATTTTAGATCAACATCATTATGAAAATTTTGAACATGAATTGCAGAGCAAGGGAAGAAAAATTCTAAATGATTTCATAACCCTTTAAACTTGAGTTTTAAAAATTATTTTTATATTATTATCAAAGAGGTGAGATTTAGTGGAAGATTATTCGTACAAAATTATTAATTGTAAAGAGTATAGAGATAGAAAGGAGTTGAATATTGCCAAAACAGTTGTTGAAAATTCTTTGAAATTGAAATTAGTCATAATTCAATTAGGCGATAATCCATCGAGCAATTCGTACATACTAAATAAAATTAAAGCTTGTGAAAGATGCAAAATAGAATCGGAATTAATAAAACTTGACGAAAGTACATCGCAAGAAGATTTATTAAAATTAATTTACAGATTGAATGAAAGTGATAATGTAACGGGAATACTTGTCCAATTTCCATTACCAAATCATATTGATACACAAACCATAAATGACGCAATAAAAACTGAGAAAGATGTTGACGGATTTTCAATAACAAATAAAGGGCGACTTTATGCAAATAAAGATTGTTTAGTACCATGTACAGCACAAGGTGTAATTGAAATTTTAAATTACAATGAGATAGAAATTTCAAGTAAAAATGTTGTGATTATAAATAGAAGCGATTTAGTTGGTAAACCGTTAATTCATTTATTTTTACAAAATAATGCAACAGTTACAGTTTGTCATTCCTACACAAAAAATTTGAGAGATATTTCCTCAAATGCAGATATTTTAATTGTTGGAGTTGGAATTCCCAATTTTATAAATAAAGATTATATAAAAAAGGATTCAGTGATTATAGATATAGGAATAAATTTTTTAGATGGAAATCTATGTGGAGATGTTGATTTTTTTAGTTGTATAGAAAAATGTGCGAAAATAACAACAGTTCCAGGAGGCGTTGGACTTCTTACAGTTACAAATTTATTAAGCAATGTTGTGAAGGCTTATCATATGAATAATTAAGTAAAATTATTAGAAAAAAATAGTAAAAATAATGTAAATATTTTACTAAGATATTCAAATTATAATTAAATTGAAGTATAATTGGCGTATAGTTGATGGAAAAAATTGGGACAAGAAGGGGAATAGGCTTTGGAAAATTTGTATACTGTTAAAGAGTTATCTCAAAAATATAATGTTTCAGAGAAAACAATTTATTCAAATCTTAAGGAAAATGAAAAACTTAAGAGTAATGTTATTTATAAAGGGAAAAAAACTTATTTGAATGAAATGGGTTCTGAAATTTTGGGCGAAATTTTGTGTAAAGAGATTGAAGGAAATTCACTTGAATTTTCAGAAGAACCAGAACAAATAGAAATGTTAACTGAAGTAAAAAAAGTTGAGCCTTATGATATAGGTCAAAATATTGAAAGTATAAAGAATAGCATAGTTGATAAAAATAGTGCCGAAGAGGCTGTGAGTATTCTTATTGAACAGATAAAAGAGAAAGATAATTTGATTAAAAGGCTTGTTTCTTTGATAGAAAGCAATCAAGTTATACTTGAAAAAGATAGAGAGCAACTTTTGGAAGATACAAGGTATTATAAAACTTTGGAAATGCTTGAAGAAAGAGCTATGAAGTTTGATGAGAATATTCCGTATTTGAGAAGTAAACTTGATTGTAAAAAGAATACTAGAAAATGGTGGAAAAAAAGTGTAGACTAATATTGTGGTTGGAAGCTCCTTCTATTTATAAGGAGTTTTTAGCGTTTAAGGAGGGAGATTGTATTGGTAAAAAAAATAGGAGTTATTTCTGATACTCATGGATTAGTAAGAAGTGAAATAAATGAATTTTTTAAAGATTGTGATTTGATTATACATGCAGGTGATATAGTGAGTAACGATGTGATTTTAGAATTGCAAAAGATATGTAAAGTTGAAGCTGTGCGAGGGAATAACGATTATTTATCACCTGTAAATAAATATCCCGATTTTAAAAAAATAATTGTAAATGATAATTTAAAAATATTTGTTATACATGATATATGTTTAATGAATGAAAGCTATAGTGACTACAATATTGTTATACATGGACACACACATAAACCTACTCAAGAATATATAAATGAAACTTTGATTATAAATCCAGGAAGTTTTGGCCCAAAGAGATTTTCGCTTCCAATAAGTTTAGCTACAATAAATTTAAATGGTTCAGATTTTGATATAAAATTTTACGAAATATAAAATTAAAAAGAGTGCAATTATTTGCACTCTTTTTTTTACAATAAATTCTTAATTAAATTTTCAATTTCTAGATCATCTGGAAGTCTTCCTTCATTTTCTCTTGAAAAAATAAGATTCCCATTTGCATAGACTTCAAAAATACCACCATTTCCAGGTATTAATTCAAAACTTGATACTTTAGTCATATGCTCTCCTAAAATATTTTGAATTAGAGTAACTACTCTAGGCAAATGGTTTCATACAGTACAATATTTTATTGAAATTTTCATTTTTTAAAATCCTCCATTCATTTTACCCAAAATCGAAATCAGCTGTATCTAAATCTTCATTCACATCTAGGTTATTTTGTGAATTAGATTCGCTACTTTCAGTTTTATTGGAATTACTTTGTTCATTTGAATTATTATTAATATCAGGATTAGGAATTATTATAGTGTCGTTTTCAGGTTTTGTAGATTCTGAATTGTTGGTTTGGCTATTTTGTTCTGAAGAAGAATTTTCATTATCGTTTTGGGAATTATGATTTTCATCATTTTTATTTTCTTCTTCCGGCTTAACCAAAGGTTTCTCAGAATCATTAGGTGATATAACTGAGTCATTTGGTTTCGTATTAGAATCAGACGAACTTTCATTATTTGAATTTAATCCATCATTTTGATTTTTATCACTATTTTCATTAATATCCTCTTGAGTCGAAGAATTTCCATTATTATTGGAGTTTTGTTCATTCGAATTAGGGTTTTTATCGAACCATTCTTCATCTGGATCAGTTCCATCATCTTCTAAACCATTTTCTTCTGGAGTATATTGTTCATAATCATAAACTTTTGGTGCAACATATTTTTGATCACTTAAATATACACTAGGAGTATATTTTCTATTTAGAAATATTCGAGTTTCTCTCAAATAATTAGGTGTATTAGCTGTTGCAATTGTACCAGTTAATGAATTTATAGTAACAGGAATGTGTATATCGCAAGTATGAGTTGGAACAGTACCTTTTGTAAAAATTTCTGTATAGACTTTACTACCTCTAGGATCAGAACGACAATATGAGGTTGCTAGCATTCCAGATACACTACATATGTTTGCCGACACAATTCCTTCAGGTCTTGGAATGTCAACGGGAGGAAGAGATTCATGTGCTTTAGCCATTATTTTTCCAAATAATGCACTAGCAGTAGAACCACTAAATGGTTTATTGCCGTATTTATCTTTTAATTCTGTAGGTTTATCAGCTCCTATCCACACAGCTCCTGCCATATATGGAGTGATTCCAGCAAACCAAAGATCTTTATTGTTTTCAGTAGTTCCAGTTTTCCCAGCAACAGGTATATCCCCAAATTTAGCAGGCCTAGAAGAATATCTCTCAACTGGTCCTTTTAATAAGTCATACATTATATAAGCAGTTTGAGGAGATACAACTTGCGTTTTTTCAGGAATATTTTCTAAAATAACTTTCCCATTTTTATCGACAATATGTGTATATGTTATAGGTTCTGTAAGAACTCCACCATTCGCAAATGCACTGTAAGCTGACGCAAGTATTAATGTGTTTCCGCCGTCTAAATTATTAGGGTCATTGTTAAACTGTCCTAGTGCTAATGTTGCAATACTATATTTTGAATTATCATTATAATGAAGCCCAAATTTTAATCCGTAGTCCAAAGCATTTTCCAAATTAATTAAATCTACAACCTTAATTGAAGATAAGTTTATAGATCTTTCGAGAGAATATCTAACGTTTGTATAGCCAAGAAAATTTCCTTTAACTTCGTTACTAGGATTCCAGCCTCCATATTTTGAAGAAAGCTCTTTAGAAAGAGGAGAATCTTCTACTCCAGTTCCAGCGTGACCCAATTTTAAATCTATTAAAGGCGTATAAGCTGTAAGAGGCTTAGTAGTTGAACCTATTGATCTTAAAAACTTATCAGACGCAGCTCTATTATAAGAATTTGCATCTTGATTTCCTCTTCCACCGATTATTGATTTAACGTGACCCGTTTTAAAATCAATTACAACGGAAGACATTTGGGGTTGAATTATACCGTTTTTGTCAGTCCATTCTCCAAGATTTATATAATTTGTAGCGTTATTCAAAACATCTTGTGAATAGTTTTGTAAATTTCTGTCCATTGTTGTATATATTTTGAGTCCATCATTTCTTAAATGAAGTTTTATTTCTTCATCAGTGTAACCATAAACTTCTTTCAAATCTTTTGTTAACTCTTCAACAACAGGTCTTGAGAACCATTCGTAGTTGTAACTATCGTTAACTCTTTTTATATTGAATCCTATTTGATTATTATTAACTTCATTAACGGCGTTATCATATTCTTCACGTCCAACATAACCCAACTCTAACATTTTACTTAAAACAGTTAAAGTTCTGTTTTTGTAAAATTGACTGTCTTCTTCATTAACAGCACTTGAATAATATCTTGTTGGATGTTGAGTTGAACCAGCTAAAAAAGCAGATTGTGCTAGAGTTAAATCTTTTGCACTTTTAGAAAAATATTGAAGTGCTCCAGCTTCTACTCCGTAAGCATTTCCACCAACGAATATGGTATTTAGGTAAACCTGCAATATTTCATCTTTCGACATTTGTTTTTCTAATTCCAAAGCAAGATAAATTTCACGAATTTTTCGTATTATCGAAACTTCATTGGTCAAAATATTATTTTTTATAACTTGTTGTGTTATAGTTGAGGCACCGTGCAATCCGGTTTGTTTGTTTAAAATTTTCTTTATATCAGTTATCAAAGCTCCCAATATACGTTGAACATCTATACCTGAATGTTCGTAAAATCTTTCGTCTTCAATTGAAATGAAAGCATTGCGTACATTTAATGGCATTTCTTCAAGAGGTATTACGTACCTCTTTTCAGACGTTAGAACTTCATCCATAAATTCACCAGTAGCGTCAAATAATTGAGAAGCCTGATCTAAATCTTTGACTGCTTCAATGGATAATGGAGGAGAGGTCTTTATTATTGCGAAAACAAATCCCGAAATTGTAACTATACCAACTAATGAAGTGATTATAATAAAAATTAAAAACATCTTTAGAAAATTTTTAATTTTTGTATTTTCACTTTTGGTTTTTTTCGTATTAATTTCATTATCTTTATTATTCGAGTTTGAACTAGTACTAGAATTATTAGTATTTGACATATATTCCTCCTAGTAAATTCTTGCTTGTTGAAAAAAGATTACCATTTTAAATTATATATCTATCAAAAAAAAATGTAAATATATATGGATAAAAACAAAAATTTGTAATTCATACAATTGCAGTTAAAAATTAACTTTAATTATTTTTCAAGTTGGATAATATTTTAAATTATTTCATGAAATCAATAAACTATACTTAAATAAATGAAAAATAGACAATATTTTTTTAAAGGATTATAATTGGTAGTATGCGAGGTGGTTTTTTGATATATGGAGAAACTCAAGGAGTTAAAAAATCTTACATAAACGAATTAGAAAGCATATGTAAAATTAAATTTGATAAAAATTTGATAATCGATAAAGATATTTTGAAAAAAATTTGCGAAATAAGTTTGTCGATTAATAAAGAAATTTGTGTGGTTATATCTCGTTTTGGAATTGTGGAAAATATTTCGATAGGCGATAACTCAAGTGCAGAAATTCAAATTGATTTAAATTCTAAAAAAAAGTTAATTGGTTATAGAGTGATACATACGCATATAAATTCCACTTCCAAACTTTCAAATCTCGACATAGCGTCTCTTAAAAATTTAAAGTTAGATTTAATTTCCGCTGTAAATGTTACTAATGAAAATTTATTTGAAAATTTTTCGGTAGGATATTTAAGTTGTGATAATGAGAAAAATTTTAAGGAAATAATTTTTGAAAATGAAAATGATTATTTTAATTTTGATGTTTTGAAACTCGTTAAAGAGGTTGAAAAAAATTTTGATTTTGATGTTTTGGATTTTGACGAAGAGGAAAAGGGTGTTTTAATTGGATGTGACACTAGAGAAAGTTTGCAAGAATTAAAAGAGCTTGCGTTTTCATGTGGTGTTAATGTTTGTGATACTTTTTTTCAGAATAGAGGTAAAATTGATAAATCTTATTACATTGGAAAAGGAAAGCTACAAGAAATTCTCAGTTTGACTTATCACAAAAACGTAAGTGTTTTAATTTTTGATGAAGATTTGTCGCCGTCGCAAGTTAGAAATTTGGAAGAAATTTCAGGAATTAAAGTTATAGATAGGACTAATTTAATTTTAGAAATATTTGCTAGGCGTGCTAAATCAAAAATTTCTAAATATCAAGTTGAGCTTGCACAACTTAAATACAGATATTCAAGACTTAAAGGGCTTGGATTTGTTTTAAATAGGACGGGTGGCGGAATTGGGACGAGGGGGCCTGGAGAAAAAAAGTTGGAAACTGACAGGCGTCACATACGTGCTAGAATTGATTATCTTAAGGAAAAATTAAAAGATATTAAGGAAGAAAGAAGTGTTCAAAGAGAGGCTCGTACAAAAAAATCAATTCCACAAGTTTCAATAGTTGGTTACACCAATGCAGGAAAATCAACTTTGCGAAATTATATTTATTCCATATCTAATGAAAATTTTTCAAATGATAAGTTTGTTTTAGAGGCGGATATGCTTTTTGCAACTTTGGACACGACGACAAGGAGAGTTGTTCTTCCTCAAAAAACAGTCATATCTTTGACAGATACAGTTGGTTTCATAAAAAAGTTACCGCATGATTTGGTTGAGGCTTTTAAATCAACGCTTGAAGAAATTATTTTTTGTGATTTAATACTTCACGTTGTGGATGTATCTTCAGACACTTGGAAAGATGAAATTGATGTAACTAATTCTGTTTTAAATGAGATAGGTGCGAATAATCAAAATAAAATTTTGGTTTTCAATAAAGTAGACAAAATTGATGAATTTAAATTGAAAGAAGTTAAAGTTTATGTTGAAAATAATTTTAACATGGAATTTATATTTGTTTCGGCAATTGAGAAAATTAATGTCGATAAACTTTTAAAACTTATTGAAGACAAACTTAAATTGGAATATGAAAATATATCTTTAAAAATTCCGTATAAAGATTATTACGTTTTGAATTTAATTCACAATAATTATAAAGTTTTGGAAGAAAAACATTTGGACGAAGGGACTTTTGTAAATTTTGATATTCCAAAATGTGAAATTAAAAAATACGAAAAATACATAATTAAAAATTTGGAGAATTAAAATTTTGAGTTACAAAACGATATTAAATGATGGGATTTATGAATTTGTAGAAAAGAAATCAACTTTCATAGGATATTCTAAGCGTGTAAATAGCGAGGAAGATGCCAAAAAATTTATTGAGAAAATTAAATCGAAGCATCACGATGCACGTCACAATGTTTATGGTTACGTAATAGGTGAAAAAATGTTTAAACAAGGATATTCTGATGATGGAGAGCCACAAGGTACAGCAGGCATACCTATAATTGAAGTCATAAAGAAAAATGAATTAAGTGATGTGGTGGTTGTTGTTACTCGTTATTTTGGTGGAATATTGTTAGGTGTTGGAGGATTAACACGAGCTTATGTCAAATCGTGCAGTGGTGCTTTGAAAAATTCTTGTTTTGTTGAAAAAGTTTTGGGAAATGAAATTGTGGTGAAAGTGAATTACGATTTGTTGGGAAGGATTCAACATTTTTTAAGCGAAAATCAAATTCATTTAAACGAAACAATTTATGAAGATAAAGTTATTTTTAGTTTACGATGTGAAAAAAATGATTTAGAATTTTTAAAAAAGGAAATTATAGATATGACTTCAAACAATTTAGATATTGAAATTGGTAATGATGTTATGTATTTTAAAAATAGTAGCAAATATTATTTAGATAGTGAGATTTAAATAGTTAGGGGATATAGTTTATGGAATTAAATGATAACAACGTTAATATTTCAAAAATCAAATCTATAATAAGAGATTTTGAGTTGGAGCGTGGATGGGATAAATTTAGAAATCCAAAAGATTTGTCTATGAGTATAGCTATTGAAGCTGCTGAACTAATGGAAATTTTTCAGTGGGACACAACAGAAGAGGCTTTGAATATAAAAGAAAGCAATAAGTTCGAACATTTTAGAGAAGAATTGGCAGATGTTTTGATTTATTCTTTGTCTTTAGCAAATAGCTTAGAAATTGATTTGTATGAAACAATTAAGGAAAAATTATATAAAAATTCTATAAAATATCCAAAAATTAATTAGGAGGGTAATATGTCAGGTCATAGTAAGTGGCACAATATACAAGCACGAAAAAGTAAAATAGATGCCAAACGTTCTAAAATTTTTACAAAGCTTATAAGAGAAATTTCGGTTGCAGCAAAAATTGGTGGCACAAGGATAGAAGGAAATTCTAGATTGAGAGATGCTATAGATAAAGCACAACAAAATAATGTTCCTAAAGATGCGATAGAGAGAGCTATTAAAAAAGGTTCTGGTGAGTTAATGGGGAGGGATTATGAAACTTTAATTTATGAAGGTTATGGTCCTTTTGGCGTTGCCGTTATTGTAAAAACTTTAACTGATAATAAGAATAGAACTGCTGGAAATTTACGATATATATTTTCAAAAAATTCGGGTAACTTGGGTTCAAATGGATGTGTCATGTATATGTTTAAGGAAATTGGTGAAATAGTCGTGGATAGTTCTCAAAATATTAGTGTTGATGAAATTATAGAAAAATCTTTTGAGTTGGGAGCGGACGATTTTCAATTTCATGAAAGTGAAGGAATATATGTTATAAAAAGTGATTTAGCTTGTTTTAGGAAAATAAAACAGGAGTTGGAATCTGAAGATATAGATTTTTTACAGGCAGAAATAAGATTTGAATCTGATAATTATGTTAATCTTGAAAGTGATGAAGATATACAAAAATTTGAGAAATTCATAGATATGCTTGAAGAAGATGATGATGTTCAAGAAGTTTATCACAATGCTGAATATGATGAAGATTAATGAAAGGGTATAGTACTTTAAATGTGCTGTACCTTTATTTTTATTTTAATTACAAAATTTGTATAAAATTTACAAGAAGTATACATAATTGTAATAGGGAGTGAGAAAATATGGAAATTAAATTTTTTAAAAATAAAAAGAATATATTGACATTATTTATTTCGTTATTTGTTTTATTAATAATTTTTACAATTGTGTATTTCGTAACTTATACTTATAACAAAAATCAAAAAGATGTTAATTTTGTAAATAAAAATAGCCATGAAATAGCTTTAAAAAATAATACAAGAGAATTAATAATAGTTGATATTGATAGAAATGGAGATTTTTTTGAAAAAAGCAAAATGAAGATGGAACTTTCAGATATAAATAAAATTTTTACAGAGATGTATCCTTTAGGTGGTTATGAAATTGTAGATTTTAATGATAAATCAATAATTTTAAAGGAATCAGAACAAAAAAAGTTTGAACCAAACATGTATTATATTGGTGAAAAAAATGGTTATATAACTGTTTTTAAATCAGATGAGAACGGAAAATTATTTGTAGAAAATGAATCTTCTGATGTAAGTAGTAAAAAAGTTGAATTGCTACCAACAACGGATAGAGAGCTTGTTTTAAATTATGAACTTAAGTCTAATGAACGTGGAGAAGTTGAGCACATATTAAGTGAGCTTGAAACATAATTAAATTTCCTAGGTCTTGAAAAAAATTTTTTTGAGTGGTAAATTTTATAAAAGTGATAATTTTAATTTGGAAATTTGAAGGTTTTAATTTATGTATGAGTATATAGAGGGGAAATTTAAAGGATTAAATAATGACTACGTTATTATTGATAATAATGGTATAGGATATAGGATTTTTACGTCTGGAAATAGTATATGTTCCATGCCAGGATTGAACGAGAATATAAAACTTTACGTAGAACAAATAGTTAGACAAGATTTTATAGGTCTTTATGGTTTCGTTCAAAAGAAAGAGTTAGATATGTTTTTAAAACTTATAAATATAAATGGAATCGGAGCTAAAGTTGCTTTAGCTTTGTTGTCAGTTAGTACTGTTGATACTTTGAGAAAGGCAATTTGTTTTTCGGATGAATCTGTATTAATTAAAGCTAGTGGTGTTGGAAAAAAAAGTGCTCAGAGGATAATTTTAGAATTAAAAGACAAAATTAAAATTCCGCATGAAGATGGTGTCTTTGAGAAAAATGATAATAGTGGTTTTAACTGTGATAAAGTATCTGAGGTTAATCAAGCTCTTTTATCATTAGGTTTTAGTGAAATGGACATAAGTGGTGTTGTTAAAGTAGTTATGGATAAGTTTTGTAATGAATCTTTGGAATTTATAGTAAAAGAAAGTTTAAAAAATTTGATGAGGTAATTTGTTTTGGATGATAGATTAGTTAGTCCTACTTTTTCTGTCAATGATACTAAGGAACAAAATTTAAGACCTTTAAGTATAGATGACTATATAGGACAGGAGAATGTAAAAAAAAATTTAAATATTTTTATGGAAGCGGCTAAGATGAGAAATGAATCTTTAGATCATGTATTATTTTATGGTCCACCTGGATTGGGAAAAACTACACTTGCAAATATAATTTCTAATGAAATGGGTAGTGGTTTGAGAATAACATCCGGACCAGCTATAGAAAAACCAGGTGATTTAGCAGCTATTCTAACTTCTTTGGAAGATAAGGAAGTGTTATTTATAGATGAAATACATAGATTAAGTAGAACTGTTGAAGAAATTTTATACAGTGCAATGGAAGATTATTCTTTAGATATAGTTATCGGTAAGGGACCACAGGCAAAATCAATTAGAATTGATTTATCGAAGTTTACGTTAGTTGGTGCTACTACAAGATTAGGTCTACTTACATCTCCTCTTCGCGATAGATTTGGAGTTTTATTTTCTATGGATTATTATAATTTTAGTGAATTGAGTCAAATTATAAAAAGGTCTTCAAAAATATTGGGTGTTTGTATAGAGGATTGTGCGGCTTTGGAAATTGCAAAACGTTCAAGAGGTACTCCTAGAGTTGCAAATAGACTTCTCAAAAGAATAAGAGACTTTGCACAGGTAAGGAATGTTCAAATTATAAATTATGATTTAACAAAGGAGTCTTTAAAATTTTTGGATGTTGATGAAATGGGATTGGATAAAATAGATAAAAAAATATTACAAGCTATTATATTTAATTTTGAGGGTGGACCTGTTGGTGTCGAAACTATAGCACATTTTCTATCTGAAGAGTTAAATACTATTGAAGAAGTTTATGAACCGTTTTTGATTCAGCAAGGATTTTTGATAAGAACTCCTAGAGGTAGAATCGTTACGGATAAGGCGTATAAGCATTTTGGAATAAAGAAATAGTGGGAGTAAGAATTTTTATGAATATAGATTTATTTAATTTTAATTTACCGCAGGAGCTTATAGCTCAGAAGCCGATAGGGGATAGAAAAGATTCTAAAATGATGGTTTTAAATAGAAATACTCATACTATAAATCACAGAAAATTTTATGAAATAATAAATTATCTCGATAAAGATGATGTATTAGTTTTAAATGATACGAGGGTGTTTTGTGCTAGAGTTAATGGTTTTAACATAGAAACGGATGGGAAAATGGAGTTTCTTTTGTTGAAAAATTTAGGTGATAATTTGTGGGAAGTTATGTGTAGACCAGGAAAAAGAGCATTGGTAGGAAGAAAATTTAGTTTTTCTCGCGGAAGAATTATTGCTGAAGTGATTGATATAATGAAATGTGGTAATCGTATAGTTAAATTTTATACGAATGAAAATTTTTATGAATTATTAGGACAAGTAGGTGATATACCATTACCACCTTATATAAGGGAAAAACTTGATAATTTTGATCGGTATCAGACTGTTTATTCAAGAAAAATTGGGTCTGTAGCGTCACCAACAGCAGGTTTGCATTTCACAGAGCATTTAATACAAGATATAGTTCGTAAAGGTATAAAAATTGCATATGTAACTTTACATATTGGTATGGGTACGTTTATGCCTGTTAGAGTTAAAAATTTAGAATATCATAAAATGCACTCCGAATACTTTGAAATATCTAAAAAAACTTGTGATGAAATAAATTTGTGTAAATTGCGTGGAAATAAAGTTATAGCAGTTGGAACAACTACAGTAAGAGTTTTAGAAACGGTGGCTTCTAAAAGCAATGATGGATTGTTATATGAGTGTTCAGGGGAAACTGATATTTTTATCAAACCAGGATATGATTTTAAAATTGTTGATTCTTTAATTACAAATTTTCATTTACCAAAATCTACTCTTTTGATTTTAGTTAGTGCTTTTTATAACAGAGACAGAATTATGAATGCATATAGTGAAGCTATATTGAATAAATACAGGTTTTTTAGTTTTGGAGATAGTATGTTTTTGATGTAGATATGTGGAGGTATAAGTGTATAAGTTATTAAATTGTGATGGAAGGGCTAAGAGAGCTGAATTCGATACTGTTCATGGGACTGTGCAAACACCTGTTTTTATGAATGTTGGAACTTTAGCAACTATAAAAGGTGGAGTTTCTACAGTTGATTTAGAGAAGATAGGATGCCAAGTTGAACTTTCGAATACATATCATCTCCATCTTAGACCAGGAGATGAGGTTGTAAAACATATAGGTGGATTGCACAAGTTTATGAATTGGAGTAGGCCTATTTTAACAGATTCTGGAGGATTCCAAATCTTCTCTTTGGCAAAATTAAGAAATATAAGTGAAGAAGGTGTTGAGTTCAATTCACATATAGATGGCAAAAAGATATTCATAGGACCTGAGCAAAGTATGAGGATTCAAAGCAATTTGGGTTCTACTATTGCTATGGCTTTTGATGAATGTATACCTAATCCGTCTAGTAAGAGTTATGTTATTGATTCTGTTAACAGAACTACTAGATGGTTAAGTAGGTGTGTTGATGAGTTGAATAGGTTAAATTCAATTGATGGCACTGTGAACAAAAACCAGTTTATCTTTGGAATAAACCAAGGTGGAGTTTATAGCGATGTAAGGATTGAACATGCAAAAGTTATTTCTGAATTTGATTTACCAGGTTATGCAATTGGTGGATTGGCTGTTGGAGAAACAACTGAAGAAATGTATCGTGTTTTAGAAGATGTAGTTCCACATTTACCTAAAAGTAAGCCTGTCTATTTAATGGGCGTTGGAACTCCAGAAAATATTTTAGAAGCTATCGAAAGAGGCGTTGATTTTTTTGATTGTGTTTTACCTGCTAGGAACGGAAGGCATGGACAGGTATTTACATCTAACGGTAAAATGAATTTAATGAATAAAAAATTTAAATTTGATGATACACCTATAGATAGAGAATGTACATGTGAGGCTTGTTTGAATTATTCAAAAGCTTATATAAGGCATTTGTTTAAAGCGAAAGAGATATTAGCTTTAAGATTGTGTGTATTGCATAATTTGAACTTTTATAATAAACTATTGGAAGATGTGAGAGCGTCTATTGAAAAAAATGAGTTTTGTAAATTTAAAAAACAAAAGCTTGAAGATTGGAGAGGAGTTTAAGAAAATTTATGGGTTCGTTTGTTAATTTATTGTTTCCTATAGGCTTGGGAGCTTTAATGATTGCTCTTATGATTATACCAGAAAATAAGAGACGTAAAAAATATCAATCCATGTTGGACAATCTTAAAATTAATGATAGAGTCGTTACACGTGGTGGAATGGTAGCTAAAATTATATCCATGAATGAAGATAAAAATGAGGTTGTTTTGGAAACGGTGCCTGATAAAGTTAGGATGACTTTTTTAAAAAATTCTATTGCTCATATTGCTAGTGAGTCAATTGAAAAATCTTCTCTTGAAAGTAAATCGGATAAAAGCGAAGATAAATAAAGAAATAATTTTGGGCTTTTGTTTTTACAAAGGCCTTTTTAATTTGAAATTATTTTGTTTGTTGTGTTATAATTTCGATGAATTTATTAATTAGGATGGGGGAGTGTTTGTGAAACATATTAAAGTTTTAGTGAAAAACATAATTAAAGATACGATTAAGGATGTAAATTGCAAAGAGTGTGCTAACTCTTGTCAATCAGCTTGCAAAACTTCTTGTACAGTTGCGAACATTGTTTGTGAAAAGTAATTTGGTTTCGATTTTTTAATAGGCTGATTTAATCAGTCTATTTATTTTTTATAATTGTTTGGAGGATTTAATTAAGATGGATTTGGTTCATAAATTTTCAATAGATGATTTTAAATATGCTTTAGATGTTAATACAGGTTCCATAATGGAGGTTGATCAACTTGTTTATGACATTTTAGGAAATGAGAGTGTCATGACATTGGATGATGCAATTTCTAAATATTCAAATAAATATTCACGTGATGAATTAGAAGAGGCAATCAACGAAATAAATTCTTTAATTGACGATGGAATTTTGTACACAAAGGATATGTACGAAGAAAAAGTTAAATTAAATAATGAACAAGAATACATGAAAGCAATGTGTTTGAATGTTGTTCATGATTGTAATCTTAAATGTAAATATTGTTTTGCAGATGAAGGAGAGTATAAAGGTAAACGTGAAATAATGACGTTCGATGTTGCTAAGAGGGCTTTGGATTTTTTAATAAGTCAAAGTGGTCCAAGATATAATATCGAGGTTGATTTGTTTGGCGGTGAACCTCTTATGGCTTTCGATATGATAAAAAAATTAGTTGAATATGCGAGAGGAATTGAAAAAGAGGTTAACAAAAATATAAGATTTACTATAACTACAAATGGAACTCTTTTAAATGATGAAAAAATTGAATATTTAAATAAAAATATGAAAAATATAATATTGTCAATAGATGGAAGAAAAGAAGTAAATGACAATATGAGGTTAACAGCAGCTGGAACAGGTTCCTATGATATTATAATAAATAAAATAAAAAAACTTGTTGATGGAAGAGAGGAAGGACAAGAATATTATTTGAGAGGAACTTATACTCATCAGAATTTGGATTTTTCTAATGACTTTTTACATTTAGCTAACGAAGGATTTAAAGAAATTTCTCTTGAGCCTGTTGTTGTAAAAGATAGTGAAGAAATTTCAATAAGATTTGAAGATTTAGAGCAAATATATGATGAGTATAACAAAATCTACAGGTATTTGAAGGAAAAAATCGATAGTGGAGAAAAAATAAATTTTTATCATTACAATATAAATCTCAAAGGAGGGCCTTGCGTATATAAAAGGGTTTCAGCTTGTGGAGCAGGTTTTGAGTATATAGCTATAACTCCTAGTGGTGATATTTACCCATGTCATCAATTTGTTGGAAAAAGAGATTTCATAATTGGAAATGTTAATGATTTATCTAAAAATAAAATAAGGCATCCTGAACTCGTTAGTGAATTTAAAGATGCTAATATATATAAAAAAGAAGATTGTAATAAATGTTGGGCAAGATTTTATTGTAGTGGAGGTTGTCAAGCTAACAATCACGAATTTACAAATTCAATTTTGAAACCATATACAATTGGTTGTGCTCTTCAGAAAAAAAGAATAGAAATGGCTATCGCCTTGAAGGTTTATGAAAATTCTAAAAATACTTGTACAGCTGTAAGCGAATAAGTAATATTATTTGAAAAATTTTGAGGAGGGTATGTTTATGAAAAAAAATGAGTTTACTTTGAAGAGATCCTCGATTTTTATGTTTATCGTTATAATTTTTTTAGTTGTATTTTTCTCGGTTTGGGGATTTTTAGGATTTGAAATATTAGGCTATGATTTTAAAAATCTTAATGAGTCCATAAAGAAAGGACTTGATTTGCAAGGTGGCGTTTCTGTTTTGCAAGAAATAGTTGGTGAAGATATATCAAAAGAAACTTTACAGAGAACACGTGAGCTTTTAGCTTTGAGGGTTAATAAATTTGGGTTAAGTGAGCCAGTTGTTACAGTTGAAGGTGATAGAAGAATAAGAGTAGATTTAGCTGGTGCGTTTGATTCAGATGATGTTGTTAAAACATTGACATCTACAGGTCAACTTAATTTCAAAGATTCTGAAGGAAATGTTCTTTTGACTGGAAGTGATGTTAAAAATGCTAATGCTGTTTTAACAAGAGAAGGTAAAGCTATAATTCAATTGAAATTTACTCCAGATGGAACTAAGAAGTTTGCTGATGCAACAAGAAATAATTTGGGAAAAGTAATAGAAATTAGTATGGATGATCAAGTTCTAACTAATCCTGTTGTTAATACAGAAATAACTGAAGGTGAGGCAGTTATTGAAGGAACAAGAACTTTTGAGGAGGCTAATAGAATTGCAAGCATAATTCAATCGGGAGCATTACCAGTTACATTAAATACAATTTCAATAAATAAAGTTGGTCCTACCTTGGGTTCTGAAGCTATACCTAATACTGTGAAAGCTGGAATTATAGGTTTTGTTCTCATATTTATAATTATGTTCGTGAGATATAAATTGCCAGGAACGATTGCAACATTGTCTTTGGTAATATATATGTTAATGTTTTTGTATGTATTTTCGTTTATACAAGCGGTTCTTACTCTTCCTGGTATAGCCGGTATATTATTAACACTTGGTATGGCGATAGATGCTAACATTTTAATTTTTGAAAGAATAAGAGAAGAACTTATTAAAGGAAAATCTGTAAAAATTTCTATAAAAATTGGATTTGATAGAGCAATGAATTCTATTCTCGATTCAAATATTACAACTATAATAGCAGGTCTTGTTTTATATTTTGTAGGGACAGGTGGAGTTAAAGGATTTGCAACTACTTTGTTAATTGGAATTGTTTTAAGTATGTTTAGTTCAATTGTTATAACAAAATTTATGATAAAACTTGTTTACAATATGGGATTAAGGTCCAAAAAAAGTTATGGTTTAACAAAAGTTTTGGATCATAAAAGTGGAGGTTCGGATGCAAATGAATTTAGTCAAGAAGTATAAGCTGTGGTTTGCAATATCCATACTTGTAATATTAATTGGTGTAATAATGTTTTTTGTTAGAGGACTTAACATAGGAATAGATTTTGTTGGTGGAACAACTGTTTCGATTGAGATGGGAAAACAATTTGATAAAGTTGAAGTTGATGAGATTCTATCAAAATATTCTAGTGATGCAACTACAAAGATAGTTAATGAAACTCAATTTGAAATAAGAAGTAAGGAATTCAAAGCTGACAAAGTTAAAGAATTTTTTAATGACATTAAAGAGAAGTATGATTTGGAAGATTCGGCATTATTATCTCAAACTGAAATAGGTGAATCAGTTGGTAAAGAATTAACTAGTAGAGCATTAATTGCTTTGTTCATTGCAACATTGTGCATGCTTATTTACATAATTATAAGATTTGAAATATATTTTGGTGTTGCGGCAATAATTGCATTGATACATGATGTTCTTGTTACGTTAAGTGCTTACGCAATATTTTTTGTTCCAATAAATTCTCCGTTCATTGCGGCGATATTGACGATTGTTGGATATTCAATAAATGATACGATTGTTGTGTTTGATAGGATAAGAGAGAACAAAAAACTTTATTTAAACAAGTCCTCTGAAGAAATTGCGAATTTGAGTTTGAGGCAAAGTTTTGTTAGATGTATGAATACTTCTTTGACGACTGTGGTAATAATTTTGGCTGTCTATGTATTTGTTCCAAGTGTAAGGGAGTTTTCTTTTCCGATTTTGATTGGAATGATTTCAGGAACTTATTCGTCGTTGTTCATAGCTACCCCAATATGGACTTTGTTCAATAGAAAGAAAAATAAAGATAGTAAACAAAAATAATTAAAATGAGCAGGTTAATCAATATTAATCTGCTTTATTTTTTGTCTAAATCTATTGTAAAACTAATCATTGTAAATTATAATTAAATGTGTTTTTCTAATGATTTGGAGGATTATATTTATGAAAAATTATCGTAATGTTATTTTGAAAAAAGGGTATATCGACAATAACTATAATCCTTTTGAGATTAATGGTATAAGGGAAGTTCTTTTTATAATAGACAAACTTATGAATAGTCACAATAATATTTTGATTTGTTCTCCAAGTAATTTAGATGGGGTTTTGTCAACATCTCTTTTAATATTAGCTTTACGATATTTAAAATTAAATGTTTCTCATTACATGTATGATGAAAATCAAGAATTTGATGAGAATGAATTTAAAAATCACATTGAGCTTATGCGAGTAGATGTAGTTTTTTCATTAGATAAAATAATTACAATTGATTCTTCAATACAGTGTGTAAATGTGTCTAACAAATTAGAAAATGTTTTCAAATCACAAAATTACATATTGATAAATCCACATCAGGATAATTGTTCGTATTCTTTTAAAGATTTGACGTTGCCCGCGTTAACTTATAAAATTTTACAAGCTATTAGTAGATTTTACAATTTAAAAAGCATGGTTAAGTTTATAGATTTAGTTTTTATAAGTTTGTTTCACGATAATGTCAAAGTTTGTGGAGAAAATTATGAACTTTTGAAAGAGGGATCTTATTTTTTAAAAAATACTCGTAATCATGGGCTTAGAGAGCTTATAAATATAAATTCTCAAAATTTAACGATAAATGAGTTGATTATGTTTATAGATCCAGATTTTATAAACAAAAATAAAATAACAAATGCTAGATTAATAGTGGAATTATTAACTGTATCAAATCCCTTAAAGGCTAATCAAATTTGCAAATATTTAGTGAAAGAGGTCAATGGTAAAATGGAGGAAAGATTATGGACTTAAAAGATAAAATAAGAATTGTAGAAAACTTTCCAAAAGAAGGTATAAGTTTTAAGGATATAACGACATTGATTCATGATGGAGAGGCTTTAAAGTACGCGATAAATTCAATTGCAGATAATCTTAGAGATAAAAATTTAGATTTCATTGTTGGACCTGAGGCACGTGGATTTATATTTGGTGTTCCGGTTGCGTGTGTGTTAGGAGTTGGATTTATTCCAGTTAGAAAGAAGGGTAAACTTCCATGCGATACTTTTGAAATTGTTTATGATTTAGAATACGGGGAAGATGTTTTAGAAATACACAGAGATGCTTTGAAAAACGGAAGTAGAGTTGCTATAGTTGATGATTTGTTAGCTACTGGAGGTACCATAAAGGCGGTAACTGATTTGATAGAAAGGGCTGGGGGAAATGTGATTGAGCTTGATTTTTTAATTGAGCTTGAGAAAATAGGTGGAAGAAATCTTTTAAATGGATATGAAGTTAAGTCACTTATTAAATACGATTATTAGTGAATAGCAAATAGTTGAGTTTTTTAAGTTTATATAATACAATTTTCAGATATAGAAAAGTTTTTTGGATATAATAATTAGATATTAGATTTTTTAGGGAGTTTCAATAAGGTTTGATCTCCCTAAATTATTATAAAATTTTGAAGGAGTTAATATGTATCATAAGTTGGAGGATATAATAGAAAAATTTAATAACAATGAAAGCAAAGAATTAGTACTAGAAGCTTTTAAATTTGCTTTTAATGCACATCAAAGTCAGAAAAGAATAGATGGCGAGCCTTATATAGTTCATCCTCTTGAAGTTGCATATATTCTTTCAGAAATGAATTTAGATGTTAATACTATAGTAGGTGGCCTTCTTCATGATGTTATAGAAGATACAGAATTTACTTATTTGGATATAACAGAAAAATTTGGTGAAGAAGTTGCGATTTTAGTTGAAGGAGTTTCAAAGTTAGATAAAATAAATTATAAAACTAAAGAGGAAGTTCAAGCTGGAAATATTAGAAAAATGTTAATTGCAATGACTAGAGATATAAGAGTTATTTTGATTAAACTTGCTGATAGACTTCATAATATGAGAACGCTTAAATATCTTTCAAAAGAGAAGCAGAAGGAGAAGTCAGAAGAAACTTTAAATATATTCGTACCTTTAGCTCATAGGCTTGGAATGTCAAAAATAAAATGGGAACTTGAAGATTTAGCATTTAGGTATTTAAATCCTGAAGAATATTATGAAGTTGCAAAACTTGTTTCACAAAAGCGTGATGATAGAGAAAAATTCACAAATGAAATTATAAATGATTTTAAAGAAGTTTTAAATAATTCTGGAATTAGTGCAAATGTTGAGGGGAGACCTAAGCATTTGTACAGCATTTATAAAAAGATTACTCAAAAAAATAAAACTATAGATGACATATTTGATTTAATTGCAATTAGGGTTATTGTTGAAGATATAAAGACGTGTTATTTGACTTTGGGACTTGCACATGAACGCTATAGTCCAATATCAAATAAATTTAAAGACTATATTGCGATGCCTAAAGCAAATAATTATCAGTCTTTACATACTACTGTGTTGAGCAAAAATGGAAAGCCTTTTGAGATACAAATAAGAACTAAGAATATGCACAAGATTGCTGAACTTGGAATTGCGGCACATTTTAAATATAAAGAAAAGGGAATGCCTAAAGATGATTTTGATGATAAATTTGTTTGGATAAGAGAAATTGTAGAGTGGTTAACTGAAACTGAAAATCCGAAAGAAGCTGTAGAAAATTTTAAACGTGATCTTATTTTTCAAGAAATTTTTGTTTTCACGCCAAATGGAAAAGTTATTTCTTTGCCTGGAGGATCAACTCCTGTTGATTTTGCGTTTAGAATTCATACTGATGTTGGATATCGTTGCGAGGGTGCGAAGGTTAATGGTAAATTGGTTTCGTTAGATTACGAACTTGAAACAGGAAATATTGTTGAGATTATAACTTCTAAGCAATTGAAAGGTCCTAGTGTAGATTGGCTTAGTTTTGTGAAAAGCAATCATGCGAAAAGTAAAATAAGACATTGGTTTAACAAAATTGTTAAAGGCGATAATATTCTTAGAGGAAAATATATTCTTGAAAAAGAATGTAAGCGAAGAGGAATAAAGTTTAACGAATTTTTAGGCTATCATGATTTGGGAAAGTTTATAAAACTTTTGGGTTTTTCATCACTTGATGATTTGTATGCTGTTGCTGGAATGGGAAATATTAATACGTCATCTGTTATAAATAAATTTAATGAATTGGTTTTTGATGAAGAAAAACGAGAATTTGATGTTGAGAAACTTAACACTGAGCTTGCACAAAAAAATATAAACAAAGAAGCAAGCCAAAGAAAAACTAAAAGTAAACAACAAAATATTTTAGTTGAAGGCGAAAACAATTTGTTGAATAAGTTTGCGAAATGTTGCACTCCCGTTTATGGTGATGAGATAATTGGTTTTATAACTAGAGGTAGAGGAATTACAATTCACAGAAAGAAGTGCAAAAATATTGTGAATTGTGTTGATGAAAATAGGCTCATTGAAGTTGCATGGTATAATTTTAAAAATGAAAAATACGATGTTGATTTGTGTGTTACAATAGAAAACTCAAATCGTCCAATAATAGAAGAGGTAACGAAAGTTATAAGAGGTGTTAATGTTTATTTAAGGAGTATTACGTTTAAAGAAATAGATTCCGACACGTCGAGAGTTGATATTAGAATTACGATTGATTCAAAAAATAAATTGGATGATTTGGTTGTTTCGTTAAAAAATATTTCGGGATGTGTTGATGTGTTTAGGCCTAATCAAATTTAATAAAGGTGATTTTTATGAGAGCTGTTGTGCAAAGAGTTAAGGAAGCTTGTGTTATTGTTGACGATGAGTTTGTATCGAAAATTGAAAATGGAATTTGCTGTTTTATTGGAATAAAAAAAGATGATACAATTGATGATTTGAATTACATTAAAGATAAAATTATAAAATTGAGAATATTTGAAGATGAAAATTGTAATATGAACAAATCTGTTGGCGATGTGGATGGAGAAATTTTATTAATTTCTCAATTCACTTTGTATGGAGATGTTAGAAAAGGAACGCGTCCTTCTTTTACAGAAGCTATGAAGAGAGAAGAGGCAAAAAAATTTTTTGATGAGTTTGCCTGTGCAATTAAAAATAGTTGCGAAGTAAATGTTGAAACTGGTTCTTTTGGTGATGATATGAAAATTAAAGTTATTAATGATGGGCCTGTTACAATATTGTTAGATAGTGAAAGAAAATTTTGATTTTTGGAGAGAGGGTTTATGGAAAAACATAAAATTCATAAAGTTCCTTTGGGAATTTACAGAGCTAATTGTTATTTGATTCATAATCTTGAAAATAATCGAGCTGTTATTATTGATTGTTGTGATGGTGAGGAGCTACAAAAATATTTTGATGACAATGGTTTGAAATTGGATATTAAATATGGATTGATTACCCATGGACATTTTGACCACGTTGGAGGAGTTCCGTATATACAAGAAAAATATGGAACAATTTTTTTCATGGCAGTGGAAGACTATCAAGCTCAACATGAAGAGCCGTATTTATTTACAAAAACAAAAAATGTAAATATGGTTTATGATGGTTTGACGATGGATTTCGAAGATTTTAAAATTGATGTTATATCAACTCCTGGGCATACTCAAGGAGGAATGACTTACAAATTTGAAAATCATATTTTCACGGGAGACACTTTGTTTAAAAATACTATTGGAAGAACTGATTTGTATGGCGGAGATTTTGAAACTTTGGTTAGCAGTATAAAAAATAAATTATTTAAACTTCCTAATGATACAATAGTTCATGCTGGGCATGGAAAGGATACGACAATTGGAGATGAAATTAAAAATAATGAATTCGTAGGAGAAAGAGAATTGTAATGTCTAAATTAATAAAACTACCTAAAGGAACTAAGGATTGTTTGCCTACAGAAATTTATGTTTGGCAATATGTTGAAAATTTTTTGAGAAACAAAGCTAAGTTGTTTGGAATTGATGAAATAAGAACGCCGATTTTTGAATATACAGAACTTTTTCTTCGAGGCGTTGGAGGTACGACCGATATAGTTCAGAAAGAAATGTATACTTTTAATGACAAAGGAAATAGAAGTATAACTTTAAAGGCTGAGGGAACGTCTCCAACTATTAGGGCGTTTATTGAGCATAGTTTGTATGCTCAACCTCAGCCTTTAAAAGTTTTTTACATAACGCCAGTTTTCAGATATGAAAATGTTCAAAACGGTAGGTTGAGGCAACATCATCAATTTGGTGTTGAAATTTTGGGAAGCAAAGATGGAATTTGCGATGCGGAATTAATAAATCTTGCATATTCAATTTATTTTGATTTGGGAATAAAGAGTTGCTCTGTAAATATAAATTCGCTTGGATGTAGAGAGTGTAGGCCAAAGTATAATGATGTTTTGAAAAATTTCCTCAACGAAAATCAAGAAGAACTTTGTTCACTTTGTCGAGACAGATTGAAAAGAAATCCTTTAAGAATTTTGGATTGCAAAAATGAAAAATGCAAATCTTTATTGAAAAATTCTCCATCTATTTTAGATTACATATGCGATGAATGTTCAAATCATTTTGTTCAAGTTCAAAAATATTTGTCTGCTATTGGAGTTGAGTTTAATATTAATTCAAAAATAGTTAGAGGACTTGATTATTATACTAAAACTGTTTTTGAAATTGTCGATAAAGAAGGTTTGACTCTTTGTGGCGGTGGAAGATATGATTATTTAGTTGAAGAACTTGGTGGCAAAGAATCACCTGCTGTAGGATTTGGGTTGGGATTAGAAAGATTGATTTTGGCTCTTCAAAAAGAAGGAATTGAGCTTTGTGATAAAAATACTATAGATTTGTTTGTTGTGACGCTTGATAAAAGTTTCGGCACTTATGCTTTTAATTTGTGCAACGAGCTGAGAAAATTAAATGTTTCATGTGATATGGATTTTTTAGAGCGAAGTTTGAAATCGCAAATGAAGTATGCAAATAAAATTGGTGCAAAAAATGTAATTGTGTTAGGGCAAGATGAGATTGACAACAATTGCGTTAATATAAAAAATATGATGACAGGTGAAAATTTTAAAGTTGAATTGAATTCAGAAAAAATTCAGCGTGCTTTGAATTTAAAATAGAATAGAGGTTGACTTATGGATTTTAAAAATTTTAAGAGAACTGCTTATTGTGGTTTGGTTAATAAAGATTTTTTGAATAAGGAAGTTGTACTTGAGGGGTGGGTTAACAGAAAAAGAAATTTAGGTTCGCTCATATTTATAGATTTAAGAGACAGGGAAGGAATCGTGCAAATAGTTTTTAAAGAGGGCGATGAAGTTTTTGAAATTGCGGATTCTTTGAAATCTGAGTATTGCATTAAAGTAAAAGGAATTGTTAAAGAAAGAGAATCTAAAAATTCAAATATTTATACGGGCGATGTTGAAGTTATTTGTGATAATTTAGAAATATATTCAAAATCAAATTTACTTCCATTTATGGTTGATGAAGGTTTTTGTGTAAATGAAAATTTGAAATTCAAATATAGATATATTTCTTTGAGAAATGAAAAGTATCAAAAAATATTTAAGATTAGAAGTGAAGTTTCTATGGCGTTCAGAGAGTTTTTACATAATGATGGTTTCATTGAGGTGTCCACGCCTATTTTAAATAAAAGCACGCCAGAGGGTGCTAGAGATTTTTTAGTTCCAAGCAGAATTAATAGAAGTTCTTTTTATGCACTTCCGCAATCTCCACAAATTTTCAAACAACTTTTGATGGTGAGTAATTTTGACAAATATTATCAAATTGCTACTTGTTTTAGAGATGAGGATTTAAGAGCGAATAGACAGCCAGAATTTACTCAAGTTGATATCGAAATGAGTTTTGTTGATGAAGATGAAGTCAAAATTAAAATGGAAAATTTAATTAAATATGTTTTTGAAAAAGTTAAGGGAATAAATTTTTCTGAAAGATTTTTAGAAATGAGCTACGACGATTGCATGAATTTTTATGGAAGCGATAAGCCAGATTTGAGATTCGATATGAAAATAATTGATGTGAAAAATTCTTTTTTAGATTCAGAGTTTCCAATTTTTAAAGAGTGCATCGAGAATGGAAATGAAATAAGAGCTATTAAAGCTGAAAATTCAAATTTTTCTAGAAAACAATTTGATAAGTTTAATGAGTTTGTGAAAAATCATTTTGGTGCTAAGGCACTTGTTTATATAAATTACAAAGATGGACAAATTAATTCATCAATAAGCAAATTTCTCACAGAAGAAAATAAAATTCATTTAATCGATAAATATAAATTGAAAAATGGCGATTGTTTATTTATAATTTCAGGTGTGAGGAAAATTGTTTTAAATGCTTTGGGTGCTCTTAGGTTAGAATTGGCAAATCACTTAGAATTGTTGAAAGACAACAAAGAATTTAAATTCTTGTGGGTTACAAATTTTCCATTGTATGAATACAGCGAAGAAGATTCAAGATTTTATGCAGCGCATCATCCTTTTACGATGCCAAAGGAAGAAGATATAAAATATTTTGATTCCAAAGATTATTCAAAAATTAGAGCTAAGGCTTATGATTTAGTTTTGAATGGTGAAGAAATTGGTGGTGGAAGTGTAAGGATACATGACGATAAAATTCAACAAAAAATGTTTGAAGCTTTAGGATTGACGCAAGAAGATGTAAATGAAAAATTTGGATTTTTTGTTGAGGCTTTAAAGTATGGAACGCCTCCGCATGGTGGAATTGCTTTTGGACTTGATAGAATAATTATGTTTTTAACAGAAACGAATGACATAAAAGATGTAATCGCATTTCCTAAAAATAAAAAAGCAGAATGTTTATTATCACAAGCTCCAAATACAGTCGATGAAATTCAACTTGATGAACTTGGAATTGCAATAAAAAATGAAATTTAAAAATCTTTTGAATAAAATGCTATGTTTAATGTAAGTGCTTGTAATAGTAAGTCAATTATGTTAACCGTGGCATTATTTTTTATATTTAAGGAGAGTGGATTCATGATAAACGATTTGGAATTGAAGAATTTTATTCTTGAAGAAAAGAGAAGACAATTAAACAACATTGAACTAATAGCTTCAGAAAATTTTGTTAGCAAAGATGTACTTGCCGCTATGGGAACAATTTTGACAAACAAATATTGTGAAGGATACCCAGGTAAAAGATATTATGGTGGATGTGAAATAGTAGATAAAGTTGAAAATTTAGCTATAGAGAGAATGAAAAAATTGTTTGATGCTGAACATGTAAATGTTCAACCACATTCTGGTTCACAGGCTAATATGGCTGTTTATTTTTCTGTTTTAAAACCAAATGATACGATACTTTCCATGAGTTTAGACCATGGAGGACATTTGACTCATGGAAGTCCAGTTAATTTTTCAGGACAAATTTATAATTTTGAGTTTTATGGAGTTGACAAAAATACAAATACAATAGATTACGATCAAATTAGAGAAAAAGCTCTTAAAGTTAGGCCTAAGTTAATTTTATGTGGATACAGTGCTTATCCAAGAAAAATTGATTTTAAAAAATTTAGAGAAATATGCGATGAAGTTGGTGCTTACATGATGGTAGATATGGCACATATAGCTGGATTAATTGCAGGAGGAGTTCATGAAAATCCTGTACCATTAGCTGATTTTGTTACTACGACAACTCATAAAACTTTGAGAGGGCCAAGAAGTGGAGCGATTTTATGTAAACGAAAATATTCAGAGCAAATTGATAAAGCAATTTTTCCTGGAACGCAAGGAGGGCCATTAATGCATGTAATTGCGGCCAAAGCAATTTGTTTTAAAGAAGCACTTAGTGATGAATTTAAGAGATATGCTTCTCAAGTTATAAAAAATACAAGTGTGCTTGCATGTGAATTGATGAATAGAGGTTTTGAATTAGTTTCAGGTGGGACGGATAATCATTTGATTTTGGTTGATTTGAGAAATAAAAATATCACAGGAAAAGAGTGCGAAAGGCTATTGGATTCCATAGGAATAACTGTTAATAAAAATTGTATTCCATTCGAAGAGAAAAGTCCGTTTGTAACAAGTGGAATAAGAATAGGTACAGCTGCAGTTACTACAAGAGGTTTTAAGGAAAATGAAATGATCATTATTGCGGAATTAATAGATAATGTTATAAAAAATAAAAATACAGATATTAAATTTTTAACTAACAAAGTGAAAGAAGTTACAAGAAAATTTCCATTATTTAGTTATTAAATATTAATAATTGTAAAATTCTGTAAGAGTTGACATGAATTTTATAATGTAATATACTTAAAAAACGCAAATTAACATGCAAGGGGATTTTTTAGATGATTAATGTACGTAATCGTATTGTTGGCACTGGAATGTATGTGCCTAGTGATGTTTTGACTAATAATGATTTAGAACGTATGGTTGATACTAGTGATGAGTGGATATATACAAGAACAGGTATAAAAGAGCGAAGAATTTCAACTGTTGAAACTTATAAACTTGGAGTTAAGGCTGTTGAAGATTTGTTATCAAAAACAAGTATTGATCCACTTGATATTGATTTAATTATATTTTGTACGATTTCTCCAGATAATAATACTCCTTCTTGTTCATGTTTAGTTCAAAAACATATAAATGCTAAAAATGCTACAGCTTTTGATATTAATGCTGCTTGCACTGGTTTCATTTATGGACTTGTTGTTGCAGACAGTATGATTAAAACTGGAAATTATAAAAATGCTATTGTGGTTTGTGGCGAAGTTTTATCTAAATTGGTGGATTGGAGAGATAGAAACACTTGTGTTTTATTTGGCGATGGAGCAGCGGCAGCATTAATTAGTCCTTCGTCTGATGATTCAGGTGTAATGGATACATATACGAAATCCGTCGGAGAGAAATCTGATTCGCTCACTTCTGAAGCTATCGCGTTATCAAATTTTATAATTGGTAAATCTGATGAAAATAATCATTACATAAAAATGGATGGAAGAGAAGTTTTTAAATTTGCTGTTTCTTCAATTGTGGAAAGTGTAAATGTGTTGTTGAAAAAAAACAATTTATCTATAGATGATATTTTATATATAGTTCCACATCAGGCTAATATAAGAATAATTGAGTCAGCTGCACAAAAATTAAAAATTCCAGTTGATAAATTTTTTACAAACTTGCACAAGTATGGCAACACTTCAGCGGCGAGTATACCAATTGCTTTGGATGAATTTGTATATAGTTGCGATGTGAAAAAAGGAGATTTAATAATTATTGTTGGTTTTGGTGGTGGACTTACATACGGGTCTGTTTTGATTAAATGGTAAATAAGTTTAGGAGTATTTGTTTATGAAAAATGTTTCGTTTATTTTTCCAGGGCAAGGTTCTCAATGTGTTGGTATGGGAAAATATTTTTATGATAATTTTCAAGAATCGAGAGATGTTTTTGAAAAGGCAAATGAGATTTTGGGTTTTGATTTAAAATCTAAAATTTTTGGTGGTACGATTGATGAGCTTAGCGAAACACAAAATACGCAGCCAGCTATTTTGACTGTTAGCATTGCCATACTTAGAGCTTTAAATAGTGTTTGTGATTTAAAACCATTTTGTACAGCAGGGTTGAGTTTAGGAGAATATTCTGCTTTAGTCTGTTCGGGAATTTTGAATTTTGAAGAAGCGATACCTTTGGTTCAGAAAAGAGCAGAGCTTATGAATAATTCACTTTCTGATGGTTCATTTGGAATGACAGCTGTTATAGGGATGAGTGAAGAAAAAATTTTGAATGTTATAGAACAAGTGAAGGATTATGGAGTTTTGGAAATTGCAAATTATAATTGTCCAGGCCAAATTGTCGTTTCAGGTGAAGTGAGTGCTTTGGATTTTGCAGATGGATTGTTTTTAGAAAATGATGCAATAAAAACAGTTAGATTATCTGTTAGTTCTCCATTTCATACAACATTTTTAAAAAAAGCGTCTGAAGAATTTGAAAAAGAGTTGTTGAAAGTAAAATTTAATTATAGTAGTGATGTTACTGTTATATCAAATGTTACTGCTGAAAAAATGGACAATGATAACTTAGTTCATCTTTTATCAAAGCAAGTTATGAGTTCTGTTCTGTGGGAAAAGAGTGTTAGAAGAATGATAGACATGGGGACGGAAATTTTTTTAGAGATAGGACCAGGTAAGAGTTTAACGGGATTTGTAAAAAAAATAGATAGAAAGATTAGTGTTTTGAATATTGAAAACCAAGAATCTTTTGAAAAAGCGTTAAAAATTTTAGGTGAGGTGTGATTATGCTTACGGGTAAGATTGCAATTGTTACTGGAGCTTCTAGAGGGATTGGGAAAGCCATAGCAATTAATTTTGCAAAAGAAGGTGCAAAAGTTGTTTTAAATTATAGAAGTGATGATGATGGAGCAAGAAAAGTTTTGTTTGAAATAGAACAAAATGGAGGGAATGCCGTTTTACATAAAGGGGATATAAGTCGATTTGATGTTGCTGAAGATTTAGCTAAGTTTTGTTTGGAAAAGTTTTCGAGAATAGATATTTTAGTTAATAATGCTGGTATAACTAAAGATTCTCTCTTGTTGAGAATGAAAGAAGATGACTTTGATAGTGTAATAAATGTAAATTTAAAAGGTGCTTTTAATTGTATTAAGCACGTTTCTCCTATAATGATAAAACAAAGATTTGGTAAAGTTATAAATATAAGTTCTGTCGTAGGTATAATAGGAAATGCAGGACAAATTAATTACGCTGCTTCTAAAGCAGGTTTAATAGGTATGACTAAATCTTTAGCGAAAGAATTGGGTTCAAGAGGTATAAATGTTAATGCTATAGCTCCTGGATTTATAGAAACAGATATGACGGACGTTCTTTCAGATAAAGTTAAGGAAAGTATTTTATCTAATATACCTTTGAGTAAAATGGGAAGTGCGAAGGATGTTGCTGATCTTGCTACGTTTTTGGCTAGTGATTTATCAAATTATATAACTGGTCAAGTTATAACTGTAGATGGTGGAATGGTAATGTAGGAGGATTTTTGATAATGAATAACAGAGTTGTAGTTACAGGAATGGGTGCAGTTACTCCTATAGGAAATGATGTTGCAGAATTTTGGAGTAATGCTAAAAATGGTATTGTTGGTATAGAGCTGATTACAGATGAAAAAAAAATAGATAATGATAAGGCCAAGGTTATAGCACCTGTTAAAAATTTTGATTTATCAAAGAGGCTGAATCCTAAAGAATGTTCAAGAATGGATAAATATTCTGTTTATGCTCTTTATGCAACTGAAGAGGCAATTAAATCTGCAAATATAGATTTAGATTCTATAGATAGAGAACGTTTTGGAGTTGTAGTTGGATCAGGAGTTGGGGGATTTAATACTCTTGAAGAAGTAATAGAAAAAATTAGAAAAACGAATAGTGTGAGAATGTCTCCATTGACTATTCCAAAATTAATTATAAATATGGCAGCTGGAAATATAGCTATAAAGTATGGTGCTAGAGGTGAATCTAAATCTGTTGTAACTGCTTGTGCTACGTCTACACAATGTATAGGTGATGCTTATAGGTTGTTGAAACATGGTTATCTTGATATTTGTGTTGCGGGTGGTAGTGAGTCGGCAATTACAACAATAGGAGTCGGTGGTTTTACTGCTCTTACAGCGATTAGTTCGTCTGGTGATCCAATGCGTGCTTCTATTCCTTTTGACAAAGAAAGAAATGGTTTTGTTATGGGTGATGGTTCCGGAATTTTAATTTTAGAAACTTTGGAGCATGCACAGACAAGAGGAGCTAAAATTTATGGTGAGATAGTAGGATATGCATGTACTACAGATGCCTATCATATAACAGCACCTATGCCTGACGGGTCTATGGGAGCTAAGGCAATGGAAAATGCTATAAAAGAGTCAGGTGTATCGTATGAAGAAATTGATTACATAAATGCGCATGGTACAAGTACGAAAATAAATGATGCTGTTGAAACTAAAGCCATAAAAAGTCTGTTTAAGGAACACGCATATAATTTGAAAATTAGCTCAACTAAATCTATGACAGGACATTTATTGGGAGCGGCAGGAGCTGTTGAAGCTATCGCTTGCATAAAGTCTTGTGAAGAAAATTTTGTGCATCCTACTGCTGGTTATAAGGTTTATGATGAAGAGTGTGATTTGAATTATGTACCTAATGTCGGCATAGAAACTGAAGTTAATTATGCTATGTCTAATTCATTAGGTTTTGGTGGGCATAATGCAGTTTTAGTATTCAAAAAATGGAAAGGGTAGATTTTTAGTGACTTTCAAAGAAATTTTGGAATTAATAAATACTATAGATAAGTCCCAAATTTCCTTTATGGAACTTAATTACGAAAATGTTTATTTGAAGTTGGATAAATCACTTAGTAGAGGTGATGTTATTTCAAATAATAATGTTTCAAATGATTGTGTTAAATCATTTGAGGATTTTTCTGAATTTAAGTCTGGGGATTTAAATTCAGAAAAAGAATCAAATAATGTTTCTATGCAACAAGAAAGTGTTCATGATGATGAGGAAGAGTTTCAATATATAATTGCTCCAGTTGTTGGGACTGTTTATTTATCATCTTCACCTGGAAAGCCTCCTTATGTAGACAAAGAACAGTACATAAAAAGTGGAGATGTTGTTTGTATTATAGAGGCTATGAAATTAATGAATGAGATAGAAAGTGAATATTCGGGCAAAATTGTCGAAGTTTTAGTTGAAAATGCTCAAATGGTTGAATATGGGCAAAAATTATTTAAGATAAAGAAGTATTAGTAAAGGGTGAATTTAACATAGAGATGGAAAAGAATATGAATATAACGGACGTATTAAATGTACTTCCACATAGGTATCCATTTTTACTTATAGATAAGATAATTGATATACAGGAGAAAAGTGTTACTGCTATAAAGAATGTTTCTTTCAATGAGAGTTTTTTTCAAGGACATTTTCCTAGCAACCCTGTTATGCCTGGTGTGTTAATTTTAGAAGCTTTGGCACAAGCTGGTGCAGCTGTTATGCTTTCTGTAGAGGAAAATAAAGGAAAGATAGCGTACTTTGTAGGAGCTGATAATGTTAGGTTTAGAAGAATGGTTTTACCTGGAGATGTCTTAGAACTACGATGTGATATTATAACTAATAGGTCAAGTTTTGGTAAAGCTAAATGCGTTGCTAAGGTTAGCGATGAAATTGCTTGTGAAGCAGACATACTATTTGCTATAAAGTAATTAGGAGAAGATTATGATAAAGAAGATTTTAATTGCAAATAGAGGAGAAGTAGCTGTTAGAATAATTAGAGCGTGTAGAGAGTTAGGAATCGCTTCGGTAGCTGTTTATTCTGAAGTTGATAAAGAGGCTTTGCATACGCAACTTGCAGATCAATCTATTTGCATCGGACCTAGTTCTTCAAGAGATTCTTATTTAAATATACCAAATATTTTAGAAGCTACAGCATTGAGTGGAGCTCAAGCTATACATCCTGGTTTTGGTTTTTTATCTGAAAATTCTAAATTCGCTAAGATGTGTGAAGAGTGTAATATAATATTTATAGGTCCTAATTATAAAACAATGGATTTAATGGGAGATAAGGCGAATGCTAGAAAGACAATGAAAAAACATGGAATTCCTATTGTCAGTGGATATGAGGGATTTATAAAAGATGAGAATCACGCTTTAAGTATTGCAAGAGAGATTGGATTTCCTGTTATGATTAAAGCAGCTTTAGGTGGTGGTGGAAAAGGAATAAGGATAGTTGAGCGTGAGAATGATTTTATTAATGCTTATATAATGGCTAAAAGTGAAGCGATGGCGTGTTTTAGTAGTGATGTTGTTTACATTGAAAAATTTATAAAGAATCCACATCATATTGAATTTCAGGTTATTGCAGATAATCACGGTAATGCGGTGCACCTATTTGAAAGAGATTGCTCCGTTCAAAGAAAGAATCAAAAGTTGCTTGAAGAAGCTCCTTCCACAGTTTTAGATGCTGAAACTAGAGAAAAAATGGGTGATATATCTGTTAAAATTTGCAAAGTTATAAATTATGTAAATGCAGGTACAATTGAATTTTTAGTTGATGACAATAAAAATTTTTATTTTATGGAAATGAATACTCGTATTCAAGTTGAACATCCGATAACTGAAATGATTACTGGTATTGATTTAATCAAAGAACAAATAAAGATAGCTTCTGGACACAAGTTGAGTTTTACACAAGATGATGTGAAAATAAATGGTCATTCTATAGAGTGCCGTATTAACGCTGAAAATCCTAATAAAAATTTTTTACCTTCTTGTGGTAAAATTGAACAATTAAATGTTCCAGGTGGATTGGGTGTGCGTTTAGATAGTGCTGTTTATCAAGGATATACGATTCCGTCTTTTTATGATTCCATGTTAGCTAAATTGATAGTCCATGGTAAAGATAGAAATGAAGCAATTATGAAGATGAAGAGGGCATTATTAGAATTTGTCATATATGGTATAGACAGTAATATAGACTTTCAATTTAAAATTTTAAGTGACCCTGATTTTAATTTGGGAAATTACAATACAGGATTTTTAAATAAGTTGGTGAGTAGTGAGTGAAGTTTGATTTTTTTAAAAAGAGTAAATATGTTACTGTTAGTACAACCACTTTTGATGATAATAAAGATAAGGAAGAGCGGAAGGTATACATACCGAATGATCATTGGATAAAGTGTAATAAATGTTTAAGAATTTTGTACAAAGAAGATATTGAAAATAATTTAATGGTTTGTCCATTTTGCGAATATCATTTTAGAATAGGTCCTAGACAACGAATTGAATATTTATGTGATAGAGGGAGTTTTGAGGAATTTGATAGTGATTTGATTAGTGTAGATCCTTTAAATTTTCCAATGTACAATAGTAAAATTGCAACAGCACAAAGTAAGTCAAAAGAAAAGGATGCTGTTGTTTGTGGAAAATGTTCTATAGGTGGTAATGATACCGTTATATGTGTAATGAATAGTTATTTTATGATGGGCAGCATGGGTAGTGTTGTTGGTGAAAAAATAACTCGTGCTATAGAAAATGCAATTTCTTCAATGTTACCAGTTATAATTTTTACTTGTTCAGGTGGAGCACGGATGCAAGAAGGAGTACTTTCTCTCATGCAGATGGCGAAAATAAGTGGAGCTTTGAAAAAGTTGTCAGATAGTAAGTTGTTGTATTTGACAGTTATAACTGACCCAACTACTGGTGGAGTTACTGCTAGTTTTGCTATGCTTGGAGATATAATTATAAGCGAGCCAGATTCACTCATAGGGTTTGCAGGAAGAAAAGTTATTGAAAGGACTATAAATGAAAGTCTTCCTGATAGTTTTCAAAAAGCGGAATTTGTATTAGAGAAAGGATTTTTGGATAAAATTGTACATCGAAAAGATATGAAAGAGTTTATCTCTTATATATTAAAGATGCACAGAGGTGAGATGTATGAATAATTTTAGTGTTTGGGATAGAGTTAATCTTGCTAGAATGTCGACTAGACCTACATCTAAATTTTACATAGAAAGTATTTTTGATTCTTTTCATGAATTTCATGGAGATAGATTTTATGGAAATGATGAGGCCTTGGTTTGTGGCGTAGGCTATATTGGGAATTATCCAGTTACTGTTGTGTCACAAATGAAAGGAGAAAATACAAAAGAAAATATAGCAAGAAATTTTGGTATGTTAAATCCAGAGGGATATAGGAAAGCTTTGAGATTGATGTTTCAAGCAAATAAATTTGGAAGACCAATAATTACTTTCGTTGACACACCAGGTGCTTTTTGTGGTAAACAAGCTGAAGAGCGTGGGCAAGGAGAGGCAATTGCGAAAAATTTATTCGAGATGATGGGATTAGATGTTCCAATACTTTCTATTGTAATATCAGAAGGTGGAAGTGGGGGAGCTTTAGGAATTGCAGTTGCTAATGAGGTTTGGATGCTGGAAAATGCAATTTATTCTGTTATATCTCCAGAAGGTTGTGCGAGTATTTTGTGGAATGATGCTAATAGAGTTAAAGAAGCAGCCGAAGTTCTTAAACTTACTTCTTATGATTTATATGATATGGGAGTTGTTGATAAAATAATTGATGAGCTTGGAGAAGGTGCGCATGTAACTAAACATGAAATTGCTGAGAATATGAAACTTGATATTATTGATTTTATAGACAGGTATAAAATGATGAATGTTGATGAGATTAAAGAGCAACGTTACAATAAGTTTAGAGAAATTGGTAAATATGGAATTGATTAATTTTAAAAATCTAATCTATTTGTTTTGAGATTAGATTTTTTGTTTTTTTAGTTTAATTGACTCAAAAATTTGAAATTGTTATAATCTTAGTGATTACAATCGAGTTAGGAGAATTTAAATGATGAAGATGTCTACTAAAAGTAGATATGGTATTAAGGCTATGCTTGAACTTGCGCTTGTTTATAATGTCGAAACAATGTCTGTTAGGAGTATCGCTATTAAGCAAAACATATCTGAACTTTATTTGGAACAAATTTTTTCTGCTTTAAGAAAAGCACAACTTATTACAAGTGTTAGAGGTGCCAAAGGTGGTTATTCTTTGTCTAGGGAACCTAAAAGTATTACGATTAAAAATATTATTGATGTTGTTGAGGGGCCAATAAATATTTCTGATTGCATAGAAGAGGGAGCTAGTTGTGACAATTTGGATAAATGTGCAACGCGAGTTCTTTGGATTAAAATTAGAGACGCTATTGATGGAATCTTTTCTTCTGTTACTTTGCAAGATATAATTGATGAACATAATAAATTGAAATTTTTAAATATAGGAGTTAGTGATAATGGGTAAACGAGTTTATATGGATTATGCTGCTACAACTTTTTTACGTGAAGAAGTTTTTAAAGAAATGAAGCCTTATTTAAAAGAAATGTTTGGAAATCCTTCAGGCATTCATGAACTTGCACGAATTTCTAAAAATGGAATTGAAAAGTGTCGTGAAAATATTTCTAACTCTTTAAAGTGCAATAGGAAAGAAATATTTTTTACGAGCGGTGGTACTGAATCAAATAATTGGGCAATAAAAGGTGTTGCTTTTGCAAATATGAAAAAGGGAAATCACATTATTACAACTAAGATTGAGCATCATTCGGTTTTGTATTCTTGTAAATATTTAGAGTCTCATGGTTTTAATGTTACATATTTAGATGTGGATTCGTGTGGGCGTGTTGATGTTGAATCAGTTCGAAATTCTATTAACGATAAAACTATACTTGTTACGATTGCTTTTGCCAATAATGAAATCGGAACTATTCAAGATATAAAATCAATTTCGGAGTTGTGCAAAGAGAAGGAAGTAATTTTTCACACCGATGCTATTCAAGCAATTGGAAAAATTGATATTTCTTTAGATAAATATAATTGCATCGATTTGTTGTCGATTTCTGGACATAAAATTTATGGGCCAAAGGGAATTGGACTTTTGTACATAAAAGAGGGAACGAACATTATTAATTATATTCATGGTGGAAGTCAAGAAAAAGGAAGGCGTGCTGGGACAGAAAATGTTTATGGGATTATAGGACTTGGTAAGGCTATAGAAATTTCTTGTAGTGAAGTTGAAATAGAAAGTGAAAAGCTCAGAGTGTTAAGAGATTATATGATTGAAAAAATTATGAGAGAAATAAGTGGAAGTAAAATTAATGGGTCTATCGAACACAGGTTGTGCAACAATATAAATGTTTGTTTCGATGGAATAGATGATGAAGGAATTCTTCTTTCTTTAGATTTAAGGGGAATTTGTGCATCTAGTGGTAGTTCGTGTAATTCAGGTTCTGTTAATGTGTCTCATGTTCTTCAAGCAATTGGACTTTCTCCAATTGAAGCTCAAGGTTCTGTGAGATTTACTATTGGTAAAAATTCTACTAAAAGTGATGTTGATTACGTTGTTAATGAGTTAAGAAAAATTGTTAATAGATATAGAACTTAATTTTTTATTTTAGGAGATTTTATTTTGGAAAATAAAAAAGTTGTTATTGGATTAAGTGGTGGCGTTGATAGTGCTGTCGCTGCGTATTTGTTAAAGCAAGAGGGCTATGAAGTTATAGGTGTAATGCTTAACTTATCTCAAAATGATGAGGAATATCTTTTGCATGAAGGTGGATGTTGTTCATTGTCGTCTGTATTAGATGCTAGAAAAATTGCTGATATGCTTAATATCCCTTTTTACGTTTTGAATTACAAAGATTTTTTTAAAGAAAAAATTGTGGATTATTTTATTAATAGTTATATGGAAGGAAATACTCCTAATCCTTGCGTTGAATGTAATAGGCATATTAAATTTGGAAAATTTTTAAGAAGTGCGAAGACTTTAGGGGCTGATTATGTTGCGACAGGCCATTATGCTAATGTTGAAAGAGTAAATGGAAAATATTTATTGAAAAAAGGCGTTGACACGAAAAAAGATCAGACTTATATGCTTTACACTTTGACTCAAGAGCAACTTAAAAAGGTTTTAATGCCGTGTGGAAAATATTTGAAAGAAGAGGTTCGTGAAATTGCAAAGCAAATTGGAATGGATGTGCATAATAAAAAAGACAGTGAAGAGATTTGTTTTGTTCCAGATGGAAATCATGGAAAATTTATTTCAGGTATTGAAAAAGTTCGTGAAGGAAATTTTGTGGACAAAGAAGGCAAAATTTTAGGTAGGCATAAGGGAATTGTTTATTATACAATTGGACAACGTAAGGGGCTTAATCTTGCTTTGGGAAAGCCAGCTTACGTTATTGAGATACGAGCTAAATCAAATGAAGTTGTTATTGGCGATGAAAGTGATATATTTTTTAAAAATGCAATTATAAATGATGTTAATATAATATCGGGTGAAGATTTGAAAGATGGAATAGATGTTCAAGCAAAAATTCGTTATCAATCTAAAGCTTCTGATGCAAAAATTTTTAATTTAGGTGGAGGTTGTTTGAAAATTGTTTTTGAAAATCCACAGAGAGCTATGACGAAAGGACAATCGTTAGTTATTTATGATGGCGATATTTTAGTTGGCGGTGGAATAATAAGAGATTATTTTTAGAATTTTGTTTGTGTGTTTTTGTGAATTGTAAATTGAAAAATGGTTAAAATTATTTTTGTCTTGTTTTTTAAAATTTGACAATAAATAAAATTTTGATATATAATTTTTCTGTTAGTTTGTGAAGGATATTTGGGCTTTTATCCTATTTTGGATAAAAGCTTTAATTTTTATTTTGGGGTGACTAGATTTTATGAAAAAATATACATATTCAGAGTTGAGGGAGCTTTATGTAAAATTTTTTGAGAGCAAAGAGCATTATGTTTTGAAAAGTTTTCCTTTAGTTCCAAAGGATGATGATAGTTTATTGTTAATTAATGCTGGGATGGCACCACTAAAAAAATATTTTACGGGAATGGCTGTGCCTCCAAGTAGACGAGTTACGACTTATCAAAAATGTATAAGGACAGGAGACATTGATAGTGTTGGAAGAACTGCGAGACATTGCACATTTTTCGAAATGCTTGGAAATTTTTCGTTTGGCGATTATTTTAAAAAAGATGCGATTTTCTATGCGTGGGAATTTTTGACTAAAGTTATAGGAATCCCTTTTGATAAATTGTACGTTAGTGTTTATGAAGAAGATGATGAAGCTTTTGAATGTTGGGAAAAAAATATTGGAATAAGTAGCGATAGAATTTTTAGATTGGGGAAGGACGAAAATTTTTGGGAAATAGGTGTTGGACCTTGTGGCCCTTGTTCAGAAATTTTTTACTCTTTTGTTGATGAAAAAATTGATAGTGTTCATAGATTTATGGAGCTTCAAGAGCAAGGAAAGGTTTTTGAAATTTGGAATTTGGTTTTCACTCAATTTGATAAAAATGAAGATGGAGAATATGAACCTCTTAAAAATAAAAATATTGATACGGGAATGGGACTTGAGAGGTTAGCTTTAATAACTCAACAAGTTGAAAATGTTTTTGATACAGATATTTTTAAAAATTTGATTTCTAAAATAATTGAAGTTGGAAATTTGAAAAATGTTTCTGAGGAAATTAAATATTCTTGTAAAGTTATTGCTGACCATTTGAGAAGTATAACTTTTTTGATTTGTGATGGTGTTATTCCAAGCAATGAAGGAAGGGGATACGTTTTAAGGAGACTTATAAGAAGAAGTATTCGTCATGGAAGGCTTATTGGAATTGAAAATAAATTTTTAAATCAAATTGTGGATGTTGTTATAAATGAGTATAAGTGTGCTTACGTTGAGCTTGTTGAAAGAAGGAATTACATAAATCAAATTGTGGATGTTGAGGAAGATAATTTTGGTAAGACGTTAAACAAAGGTATGGATATACTTAATGATTATGTTGAAGAAATGAGAAAACAAAATTGTCGAATTTTATCTGGTGATAAAGCTTTTAAACTTTATGATACTTTTGGTTTTCCTGTTGAGCTTACTCAAGAAATTTTAAAGGAAAAAGGAATTTCGGTAGACGTTCAAGGTTTTAACTCTGAAATGGAAAATCAGCAAAGGAAAGCTAGGGAGTCAAGAAAGAGCGATAATTATTTAGGAAATGACTTGGGCGTTTTAAATTCAACTGAAAATTATGAAACGAAATTTTTGGGTTACGATGTTTTAAATTCAAAATCAAAAATAAACGACATAATATTTCAAAATTCTTTTGTGAACTCAATAACAGAATTGCAAAAAGCTTTTGTAATTTGTAATGAAACTCCTTTTTATCCAGAGATGGGAGGGCAAGCAGGAGATTCTGGAATTATAAAAACTTCAAGTGGAGTCGCTAAAGTTTTAGACACAAAGAAAAATGTGCAAGGACAAATTTATCACGTTGTTGAAGTTTTAAACGGAGAAATAAATAAAAATGATGATGTTCAACTTGAAGTGGATTCGTTTAGAAGAAATTCAATTTGTAAAAATCACACGGCAACGCATTTGTTACAAAAAGCTTTGAAAATTGTTTTGGGCGACCACATTAAGCAAGCAGGTTCATATTTAGATGAGCAAAAATTAAGATTTGATTTTACGCATTTCAAGTCGTTGACTCGTGAAGAGTTGGAAAGAGTTGAAGAAATTGTAAACCAATGTATATATGAGCAAATAAATGTTAAAACTGAAATCATGAATATAAAATCTGCTCAAGAAATGGGAGCAGTTGCTTTATTTGATGAAAAATATGACGACGAAGTTAGAGTCTTGTCTATAAATGATTTTAGTATGGAATTATGTGGAGGAACTCATGTTAAGAACACTGGCTTCATAGGAAATTTTGTTATTTTAAATGAGTCATCAGTTTCTTCAGGCGTGAGAAGAATTGAAGCTACGACAGGAAAAAATGTTTTTGATGCTTTTAAATCTTCAAGAAATATTTTGAATGAATTATGCTATCAACTTAAAGCAACTTCACAGAATGATATTTTAAATAAAGTAAACAATATAATGAATGAAATTAAAATCAAAAATTCAGAAATTTCATCGCTAAAATCCAAAATCGCAAATGACAAATTGAAAAATTTAGATGAGTTAATTGAAAATTCTAAAGATAAAAACGGAATTAAAGTTATAACAAATATTTTTGAAGACATGGAGATTAATCAATTAAGAGATGTTTGTTCTAGCGTTAAAGAAAAATTGGATTGCTGTGTTGTCATGTTTGCATCTGTGTTAAATGGAAAGGCAAATGTTGTTTCTATGGCTAGTAAGAAGGCAGTCGAAAGTGGAATTGATTGTGGAAAATTAATAAGAGAAACTTTGAAGTTTGCAGATGGAAGTGGTGGAGGAAGAAAAGATATGGCTCAAGGTGCCGTAACCAATATTTCAAAATTAGAAGAAGCTTTGGGAAAATTGTACAAAATTATTTAATTGCCAAATGATAATTATTGTTATATAATAGGCTTAAGACAACTCCAAAAGAGGAGGTGCGTGTGACTTTTATAGGTCGTAGATATTTATGAAGAGAGATTTTACGAAAAAAGATTTTACTATGTATATAAAATATGATCGCGATTTAGTTGAAAATGAACTCGAGTATACAGATGAATTTAAAACTAAAGAAATTTTAAAAGAGGTTTATAGTGCGTTGGAGGAAAAAGGATATAAGCCTATAAACCAGTTAGTAGGTTACCTTATATCTGGTGATCCAACGTACATTACCAATTATAAAGGTGCTAGGGCATTAATAAGTAAACTTGAACGTGATGAGATACTGGAAGAAGTGTTGAAAACTTACTTAAAGAAATGATTATTTTTATCCAAGTTTGCATGTTGGCTTACTTGGATTTTTGTTTTAATGTTAAAAATTTTGAGGTTTTTATGAAATATATGGGATTAGATATCGGTGATAAAAATATTGGAATTGCCATAAGTTCGGGTATAATAGCACAAGGATTATGTACATATAGAAGAATTGACGATTTAAAAGATATTGACTATATAAATTCTTTAGTTAAGCAACATGGAGTTTTAAAAGTTGTTGTTGGATTACCAAAGAATATGAATGGTAGTATTGGTTTTCAAGGAGAGAAAGTAATTTCTTTTTGTGATGAATTGAAAAAGGCATTTGATTCTAACATTGAAGTTGAATTTATGGACGAAAGACTTACAACAGTATTGGCACATAATTTTATGTTAGAAGCAGATATGTCGAGAAAGAAACGTAAAAATATAGTTGATAAAATTGCAGCTCAAATAATTTTGCAGGATTATTTGAATATGTGTAATAAATAACAAAATACAAATTTAGATTTTTTGATCTAAGGAGTAGTTTTAATGCAAAAAAATTTAAGAGATGTCGAAGAGATAAAATTATATCTAAAATCAAAAGGATATAAGTTAACAGCTCAAAGAGAATGTATTTTAGGTATAATTATCAAAAATAGAGATAAACACCTTACTGTTGATGAAATTTATAAATACGTTTATGAAGAAAATAAAACGATAGGTATCGCAACGGTTTACAGAACAATACTTTTGTTTGAGGAACTTGGCGTTCTTAGTAAATTAATTTTTGACGATAGGGTGATTAAATATGAATTATCTTCTTTTGATGAAAAACACACGCATCATCATTTAATTTGTGTTAAGTGCAATAAAATTATGGAAGTTAAAGAAGACTTATTGGAAGAACTTGAAAAGAGAGTTGAAATGAAATATAAGTTTAAAATACTTGATCATAATTTGAAAATTTTAGGTATCTGCAGTAAATGTGATAAGTAATAGGAGGGAAAGAATGAATTTAAAGCCAGAATCAAATAAAAAAGTTGTTGATTCTAGAAAAAATTCTAGTAAGAGAGAGAATTCAAAAAAAGAATTTAGTAATTTGAAAAAAGATAAGCAATTTAATAACAAGGATGGAGAGGGAAAAAAGGATTTTAAAAGAGAGATAAAACGTGAACAAAATTCTGTTAAAATTATACCTCTTGGTGGTTTGAATGAGGTTGGTAAAAACATTACTGCGATTGAGTACAAGGATGATATATTTGTAATTGATTGTGGATTAAAGTTTCCAGATGATGATATGTATGGAATTGATTTGGTTATTCCAGATATAAGTTATTTAATAAAGAATAAGGAAAGAGTTAAAGGAATATTTTTGACACATGGACATGAGGATCATTTAGGAGCTTTGCCTTATGTGTTGAAACAAATAAATGTTCCTGTTTTTGGAACAAAATTAACTTTAGGAATACTTTCTGTTAAGTTAAAAGAGCATTACATAGATTATGTAGTGCTTAATGTTATAAAACCCAAAGATATTGTTAAAATTGGAAATGTTACTTTTGAATTTATAAAAAACAATCATAGTATAGCAGATGCAGTTTCTATTGCCATACATACACCTATAGGAATAATTTATCATACTGGAGATTTTAAAATAGATTTTACTCCTATAGATGGTGAAATTGCAGATCTTGGAAGAGTTGCTGAGCTTGGTAGAAAAGGAATAATTTGTATGTTGGGTGAAAGTACAAATGTTGAAAAACCTGGATATACAATTTCTGAGAGGGTGATTGGTAAAACTTTTGAAGATATTTTTGGAAAAGCAAAGTCGAGAATAATAGTAGCTACTTTTGCTTCTAATGTTCACAGAATACAACAAATAATAAATGCTGCGGCAATGTATGGAAGAAAAGTTGCAATATCAGGAAGAAGTATGGAGAATATAACGGGTGTTGCTAAAGAATTGGGATATATTCAGTTTGATGATGATGTTTTGGTTAGTATTGATGAGATAAATAGGATATCACCTGATAAAGTTGTTATAATTACAACTGGTACTCAAGGTGAACCAATGTCAGCACTTGCAAGAATGGCTTCAGGTGATCATAAAAAAGTCTCTATAGCAGCGGGAGATACTGTTATTCTTTCGGCTACGCCTATACCTGGAAATGAGAAATTGGTTTCAAGAGTTATAAATAAATTATTTAAGAGCGGAGCGGAAGTTATATATGAATCTTTAGCTAAGGTTCATGTTTCTGGGCATGCTTGTCAAGAAGAACTTAAACTCATGCTTGCGCTTGCTAAGCCAAAGTTTTTTATACCTATTCATGGTGAGTTTAGACATTTAAAACATCATGTTGATTTGGCAGCGAGCTTAGGTATAAAAAGAGAAAATATGGTTATTATGGAGTGTGGAGAGGTTGTAGAAATTAAGAAAAATTCTATAGCTAAAGTGGGCACAGTTCCTTCTGGACAAATTTTTGTTGATGGTCTTGGGGTTGGAGATGTTGGAAACATAGTTTTAAAAGATAGAAAACATTTATCACAAGATGGAGTTCTTACAGTTGTTGTAACTATAGATAGCCAAAGTGGAAGCATAATAGCTGGTCCTGATATAATATCTAGAGGTTTTGTTTACGTTCGAGAATCTGAGAAATTGATAGAAAATGTTCGTAATATTGTTAAGGAAGTTCTTAGAAATTGTGAAGAAGATGGTATAACAGATTGGTCTACTTTGAAATCCAATATAAAAGATAAGCTTAAAAATTTCTTGTATGAAAAAACTAAAAGGCGTCCTATGATTTTGCCTATTATAATGGAAATATAATTTTAAAATAGTTAGGAGGGTTTTTTGTGATTAATATTCATGATAAAGCTCATGAGTTAGCTAATTCAATAAAACAACTTGATGAAGTTAAGAAACTTAGAGAGATTAGTGAAAAAATCGAAAGCGATGATAATTTAAAAAGTTTAGTTAAAGAATTAAGGGAAGTTCAAATTTTGGTTTTTAATGAGCAACGTGCAAAAGGGTGCTTAGATAAAAATACTGAAGAGAAATTTAAGGAAGTGTCGAAGAGAGTTATGGAAAATTCAGTTGTTTCTGAGTATGTTCAGTATGAACAAAGAATTGGAATAATTGTTGATGATTTAATGAAAATTCTCAATGATGCTTTTGGAATTCAGAGTTTTGTTTAAAAATTTAAGTCAGGGCGTATTTTTAAAATACGCTCTGATTTTTTTGTTTATTGTATATAATAATTTTTAAAATAGGAAATAATTAATAATTAGATGATAAGATTTGAATTATAAAAATTTGACAAATTACGTCAAATGGTATAAAAATTATTTATATCTATTTGTGATAAGTTTTTTGTTTGGAGGAACGATGAGAGTATCTTGGTTCACAAAAATTTTGATATTAGTATTTGCTTTGATTTTAGGATTTGTGGCTTATTTTGTATATAGTTTTCAATCAATAAATAGCAGACCTCTTTCTGTTGATGTGCAATTTAGGGTTAATGAAGGAGATACACTTAACAATGTTTTAGAGAAACTTTCAAATGAAAAGAAACTTAGAAATGAGTTTTTTGTTAAGGTTTCTATAAAAATGTTTGGTTACGATACAAACATTAAGCCTGGGAATTATAATTTTCTGAAAGATACTTCTTTAGAAAAATTTATAATGCAATTGAATAAAGGAGTTTTGTCAGATGATTATGTGAAATTGACAGTTCCAGAAGGTTATTCAATTGAATCAATGGCGGAGCTTTTTGAAAATTCGGAGCTTGATTTTACTAAAGAGGATTTTATAAATGAAATTAAGAATTACAATTTGCCTTCCTATATAAAGAAAGTTGATGGAAGACGATATGCTTTAGAAGGATTTTTATTTCCTGACACGTATCACTTTGATAAAAATTCAACTCCTAAGATTGTTATAGATACAATGGTTAAAAGATTTGAGGAAGTTTTTAAAGAAGTGGAGAAAGAACAAAATGTTTCAATAAAAAATGAAGATATTGATTCGATTGTTACCTTAGCTTCGATAGTTGAAAGGGAAATTATTCGTGACGATGAAAGGCCAAAAGCGGCTTCTGTTTTTTACAATAGATTAAATGTTTCGATGCCTCTTCAATCTTGCGCTACTGTAATATATGCTTTGGGAACGCACAAAGAAGTTTTGTATTATTCAGATTTGGAAGTTGATTCAAAATATAATACGTATAAATATGATGGACTTCCCATAGGTCCGATTTCTTCACCAGGAAGAGAATCATTAAGAGCGGCTATCTCTCCTTCAAGCACTGATTATTTATATTTTATTTTGAATGATGAAACAAATAGCCATTATTTCTTTGATAATTACAAGGATTTTTTAAAGCAAAAAGATATTAGAGACACTACTCTTTTCATAAAAAAATAATTTTTTGGAGCCATCTTTACGTTGTGGTTAAGGTGGCTCTTTAAATTTTTTGTTATAATATACAAGCTACAATTTGAAAAGGAGAATTTAGATGGGGAATATAGTTAATGATTATGTGAAAGATTTTTTATTGGATAATATAAATTTAAATTTATCTGATGAGCTTTTGAAAATTGAAAATGAAGCTTTAAAAAATAATGTTCCAATAATCGACAAAGAAGTGCAATCTTTAATAAAAATGTTTTTATGTATTTTAAAACCTGAAAAAATTTTGGAGTTTGGAACTGCAGTTGGTTTTTCTGCTCTTTTCATGTACGAAGTTCTTGATGGAAATGTAATGATTGACACGATGGAGCGTGATGAGGAAAGAATTCAAATTGCAAAAAATAATTTTAAATATTTTGAATGTGAAAACAAAATAAATCTTATTGAGGGAGATTGTTTTAACAATTTAAATAAAATTTCAACAGAATATGATTTAATATTTGTTGATTCGTCAAAATCTCATTATGAAAAATTGTTTAATATCTCTATCCAAAAATTAAGTAAAAATGGTATAATCATTTTTGACAATGTTTTATATAAAGGAATGGTTGCTTCAGATGACCTTGTACAAAAAAGGAAAAAGACAATCGTCAAAAATATGAGAACTTTTATACAAAATGTTGTAAATGAAGAAAAGTTTTTTACATTGCTTTTGCCAATTGGTGACGGCGTGATGATTTTGAGGAGGAAAAATTAACGTGAATAAGGTAGAATTACTTGCTCCTGCAGGTAGTTTAGAAAAATTAAAAGTTGCAATTGATTTTGGTGCAGATGCTGTTTATGTGGGTGGCCCTAGATTGAATTTGAGAGTGTTTGCAGATAATTTTGATTTTGAAGAGTTAAAAGAGGGCGTTGAATATGCTCATGCAAGAAATGCGAAAGTTTATTTGGTTTTAAATGCTATACCGAGAAATTTTGATATGAAAGGTTTGCCCGAATATGTAAAAAAATGCGAATCCATAGGAGTTGATGGAGTTATTGCAGCTGATCCTGGAGTTATTGCAATTGTAAGACAAAATACAAATTTGGAAATACATTTGAGTACTCAAGCTAATGTGATGAATTATGAAACTGCAAAATTTTGGTACGATTACGGATTGCGAAGAATTATTTTAGCGAGAGAATTAAAATTGAAAGAAGTTCAAGAGTTTAGAAAAAATCTTCCTGATGATTGTGAAATTGAAGTTTTTGTTCATGGTGCCATGTGCATGGCTTATTCTGGACGTTGTTTAATTTCTAATTACATGACTTCAAGAGATTCAAATAAAGGAGCTTGCTCTCAAGCTTGTAGATATAAGTATTATCTTGTCGAAGAAACTAGGCCGAACGAATATTATCCAGTTTTTGAAGATGAGGACGGAACATTTATAATGAATTCAAAAGATCTTTGCATGATTGAACATATTGATGATGTAATTAAGTCGGGTGTTTCTTCTCTTAAAATTGAAGGAAGAATGAAAAGTATGTTCTATGTTGCGATGGTTGTGAAAATGTATAGAGAAGCAATAGATTCTTATTATGAAGATCCTGAAAATTTTAAAGTTAATCCAGAGTGGAAGAGAAATCTTGAAAAAATAAGTCACAGAAGATATTCGACAGGATTTTTTTATGGCAACAATGGAGAGCAAAGTTATGAAAGTTCTACATATGTGAGGGAGTATGAAATAATCGGAATTGTTAAATCATATGATAAGGAAAATAAAATTGCAACGATTGAGCAACGTAACAGAGTTTTTGATGGAGATGTTGTTGAAATTATACGACCTAAAAGTCAAATTTTCGAAGTGAAATTGACAAATTTAAAAAATGATAAAGGCCAATCAATTGAAAAGGCAAATCATGCTCAGATGATTTTTACGGCTGAAGTTAATAAAGAGCTTAGAGAAAATGATTTTATAATAATGAAGAAAAATGAAATTAATTTAGGATAATTTATGAGAACTGAAAATTTATTTTCGGTTCTCTTTATTTTTTTGAATATTTTGTCCACTTAAATGAAATCATTTTAAAAAATTTTTAATTGTTTATAAGGTTGGAGTTGATTTATGAAATCGAAAAAATTTTTAATGAAGAGAATATATTTTATAACTTCAATATTTTTAATTTGTATTTCAATTATAATTTATAGGCTTGCATACATACAATTGGGAGAAAAATCATCTTTTTACGTTTCAAAAGCTCTTAATCAGTATAATTTACAATATAAGACAAGCAATTTAAATTACAGAATTGTTGATCAAGAAAATGTAGATTTAATAGACTACGATACTAAGTATATAGTTGAAATAAAATCTAACATATTTAAAAATTTCAACAATAATATAGAAATGGAGAAGATATTTACAGTAATATCTATTCTAAAAAATTTTAATGAACAATTTAATTTAATTGAAAAGTTTGAAAAGAATCCAAACTATAATTTTAAATTTGAAGTTGATAAATATACTTATGATAAGCTTAAAACTTTAGGTGATATAAAAGGTATTCATTTATATGAGTATAATGAATTTAACGATAAAGAAGCATGGGCAATAGAAAATATATTGGTAAAAGAGATTAATGATAAAACTTCACTTGACGTATATCATGAGTATCTAATTGATAATAAATACCCTATTATTGATTTTACTGAAAATAAATTTGGAGAAAGTGTAATTAATAGTAGCAATAATAATTTAAAATTAACACTTGATAAAAAAATGCAAAATGGTGTTGAAAATATAATAAGAAGTGACAAATATGGAGAGTTTGACGGGATATCTGTGGCTATTTCTAAAGCCAGTACCGGTGAAATAAAAATATTAACACAAAAAAATGAATTTAATCCTAATATTATGCTTGGTTCTACTACTTTAGGATATGTTCCTGGATCTATATTTAAATTAATTGTTGCAGAGGCAGCGATAGACTCGGGATTATTTTCAAAATATGACAAAATAAGTTGTGACAATAGTAGATATCATTTATGTAGAAATGGTACCCATGGAAATTTAAATGTAGGAGATGCTTTGGCGGTATCGTGTAATAATATTTTTGCTGAAATTGGACGTGTTGTAGGTTGGGATTTTATTTTAAGCTATGCGAAAGAGCAAGGTATGTTTAAAAAAGTTCTTAATTTTAGTGATTTTAGAGAGGTTAATGGAAGTTATGTAGAACCAAAAGAATATGAAGATGGTCCATTGTTATTATCAATGGGACAAAATATGTTAATAGAACCACTTCAATCACTAAATATGATAAATACTATTTTAAATGGAGGAATCTATAAGAAGTTAAAATTGGTTGATGAAATAGTAAATGAAAATAATGAAGTAATTAAGACTTTTAATTACGATTCTAAGAGAGTTCTTAAAGAAAGCACAGCACTCTCTTTAAAGGAAATGTTGATAAATACTGTTAAAAATGGAACTGGTAAAAATATATCTATAAGTGATGTTGAAACTGGGGTGAAGACTGGTACAACTGAAAGATTTGATGGAGAAGAATATGTATCTGACGGATGGGTTTTAGGATATTTTAAACATAGAAATGAATATTATTCAATGTGTGTGTTTGTTGAAAATATAAATGAAAAAGGGCAATTTGGGGGTAACACAGCAGGTCCGATTTTTAAAGAAATTGTAGAATATTATGTTGCAAATTTTTAGATTTAGTAAAATTTTAATTGATTGTTCATAGTATATTATTAAGCGCTAAAATAGGAGGAACCTTTGATTGATTGGTAGCTTTTTTGGTATAATGGGTGCAGTAATTTTATTTACTGGATATATAGTTGGTAATAATTCATTTCCAGTTCCATTAAGTAGTTCTGAAGAAAGGGAGTATATTAATAAATTTAAACTAGGAGATTTGGATGCAAAAAATATATTAATAGAAAGAAATCTACGTTTGGTCGTACACATAGCCAAAAAATTTTCATCCATTAAGGAAGTTGAGGATTTAATATCTGTAGGTACAATAGGATTAATAAAAGGTATAGAATCATTTGATTATAATAAAGGGACTAAACTTGCAACATATGCAGCTAGATGTATAGAAAATGAAATACTTATGTTAATAAGAAATAGTAAGAAGTCAAAAAATGAGGTTTTTTTACAGGAACCAATAGGCACTGATAAGGAAGGAAATGAAATATCATTGATAGATATATTAAATAGTGGAGAAGATACTATAATTGATATAGTTGAACAAAAAATAGCTATAAAAAAAATGTATATAAAACTTGAAAATGTGTTAAATGAAAAAGAGAAGATAATAATTAAGTTAAGATACGGCCTTATTGATGGAAAAATAAAAACTCAAAAAGAAATAGCTAAGAAATTAAATATTTCTAGATCATATGTTTCAAGAATTGAGAAGAAAGCTTTGAATAAATTAAATAAGGAATTGTTAGTGAAAATATAGTTTTTATAAATCATTTTTAAAAGTTTTTTAAAAATGATTTATTTTTTGTATATAAATATTTTTATTTGGTAAAAAATAGTATATAAAGTTTTATGTATGAAGGAGAAAAGGTTCAAGCCTTTATTTAAGATTTATGATTAATTTTAATAATATACTTGATATGGCGGTTAATAAAGAATGTTCTGATATACATTTGAGTGTTGGTACAGTTGTGTTTGGAAGAATAAATTCAAAATTGGAAAAATTGACAAATGAAGTTATAGGACAACAAGAGATCATAACATATGCTAAGGAAATACTTGGAGATAAGTATGGTGATGTTGAAAAAAATGGTGATATTGATATTTCTTTTTCAAGATCGGGATTGGGTAGATTTAGAGCTAATGTATTCAAACAGAGAAATAGTTTAGCAATATCAATAAAAGTAATATCTATTCTTGAAAATAATAATGATGATTTTAATTTTCCAAATAAAATCCATGAGATTGTGTCGTCTATAGATAGTGGATTACTTTTAATAACGGGTCCAGTGGGAAGTGGAAAAAGTACAACAATTTCAAATATAATCAAAAGAATAAGTGAAGAGTGTTCGAAACATATAATAACGATTGAATCTTCTATAGAATTTTTGTATAAACATGGTAATTCTATAGTTAATCAGAGAGAGATATATAGTGATACTAATTCTTATTTGAGTGGATTGGAAGCTGCTATTAAAGAAAATGCAGATGTTATTTTTATAGATATTATAGATAATTATGATGTTTTAAAAATGGTTTTAAAATGTTGTGATGCTGGGATATTAGTAATTTCTACTTTATATGCAAATAATGTTCAAGATACTTTAAATAATTTGATTAATATGGATACTTCAAATGCGAATATTAATTTACGTAATAGTTTATCAAAATCATTAAAATGTATAATAAATCAAAAAATAATTTTAGATAATGAAAATAAAAATTTTTGTTTGTTTGAAATTATGATAAATACACCAAGTATAGCTAATTGTATTAGAGAAAATAAAATAAAACATATTTTGCTTTTGATGCAAAATGGTTTAAAATTAGGAATGAGTACTTTAGATATATCACTCATACAAGCTTATAAAAATTCCAAAATTTCTAGGAACGTATTGTTACAAAATATCTCAAATAAAGAGTTAGCTACAAAAATTATATTGAATTACTAACTTGTATTGTAGTAATGTATTTAATAAGTGGCTATTAAGGAGGTATAATAATTTTGATTTTTGATTTAATTGAAAAGATAGCTTCTGGAATTGTAATTTTAGTGTATATTATTTCCTTTTATTATTTATTGATTTCGGTTTTAGGACTTCTTATAAAAAGTCGCAAAGACAATCAATGTTGCAATAAAAATAAGTTTGCTATTGTTATAGCTGCTCATAATGAAGAGAAGGTTATTTCTAATAGTATTAAAAGTTTGAATGCTTTAAATTATGATAAAGATTTTTATAATGTTTTTGTTGTTGCTGACAATTGTACGGATAGAACTGCGGAATTTTCAGAAAATGAGGGTGCTATTGTTTATCAGAGGTTTGATGATGAAAAAAGAGGAAAAGGATATGCACTTGAGTGGATGTTTAATAATATTTTTGATATGGAAGAAGAAAATTATTCAGCTATTATTGTTTTAGATGCAGATAATATGGTTTCTCCAAATTTTTTAAATGAAATGAATATAAAACTTAATAATGGTCACAAGGTTATTCAAGGTTATATAGATAGTAAAAATCCAAATGATAATTGGTTAACTATGAGTTATTCAATAGCTTTTTGGAGTAATAATAGATTGTTCCAACTTTGTAGAGATAACTTGGGGCTTTCTTGTCAATTATCTGGAACTGGATTTTGTTTAGAGATAGAAACATTGAAAAAAATAGGTTGGGGAGCTACTTGTTTAACAGAAGATTTGGAATTTACATGTAAATTAGCGATGAATGATATGCGTGTTGTTTCGGCATACAAAGCAGTTGTTTATGATGAAAAACCTCTTACTTTAAGACAGTCTTGGAATCAAAGAAAGAGATGGATGCAAGGATTTGCTGATGTATCTAGTAGATATTTTTGGAAATTGATAGAGAGATTTATTTTTCGTAAAGATTTTAAGTCGCTCGATTGTGCTCTGTATTCTATACAGCCAATTGTAATAACTATACTTGGAATAGTATCTGTTTTTAATATAGGTAAGATGATAATATCATTGTTTGGTATATTTGGTGGACATGCAATTAGTTTTAAATTTAGAGCTATAGAGTTGATGTGTTTGGCTTATTTTATATTTCAATTCATTTTGACACCAGTAATGATATATTTAGATTCTAAATTAAGTTTAAAAGTATTTTTGTATTATATATTTGTATATCCTTTTTATATAGTTACGTGGGTTCCTATAGCTATACAAGGGATAATAAATAAAAATAAGAAAGAATGGTTTCATACTGATCATTCAAGAAATGTTAGTATAAAGGAATTAGAAAAATTTAAAAACTAAACAAGGAGTTTTTAAATTTTTGTTGAATATATGTAGTGATATCGAATAACTTTAATGTCTAATTTAATTATTTTATAAATTTGTATACTAGAAGATTTGATTTCCTAATAAATCTTTCGAAATTTTGAGAGGGAATTTTTTGAATTGTTTAAAAATATTTTCCATAATTGTTTAGAAATGTGTTAAATTAATGTGATGATAGTATATAAAGTTATTTAATAATTGCTACGTGTAAAGATTGCAAATAAACTGAGGATTAAATATAAGATTAAATTTTTAGTAAATATGCAATTTTAAAATTATTTACATAGATTATTTTGTTGTTTTTTCTTAAGTTTATACGTTTTTTAGTTAATTGGGGTTTTTACAGAAGTTAAAATTTAGTTTTTCTAGTATAGGAGGAATTAGTGTGTTGGATTTTGATATGAACGGCGCTTTTCAGAATGCCAGAATAAAAGTTGTTGGATGTGGGGGCGGTGGAGGGAATGCCGTTAATCGAATGATTGAAGATGGTTTAAAGAATGTCGAATTTATAGTTGTTAATACTGATAATCAAGCTTTGAGTTTATCTAGAGCTGAGTCTAAGATTCAGATAGGTGAAAAATTAACCAGAGGGCTTGGGGCTGGTGCAAATCCTGAAATTGGAGAAAAAGCTGCTGAAGAAAGCAAGGATATGATTAAGGAAGCTATTCAAGGAGCGGAATTAGTTTTTATAACGGCAGGAATGGGTGGTGGTACGGGTACTGGCGCCGCTCCTGTTGTTGCAGAGATAGCTAAGTCATTGGGAATATTAACTGTTGGAGTTGTCACTAAACCTTTTCCTTTTGAAGGTAGAAAACGAATGATTCAAGCTGATAAAGGAATAGCAAATTTAATGAGCAAGGTTGACACTTTAGTTACAATTCCGAATGAACGTTTGTTGACTATGGTTGATAAAAAGACATCGTTGCTTGAAGCTTTTAAAAAGGCTGATGATGTTTTGAGGCAGGGTGTTCAAGGTATATCTGATCTTATAACTATTCCTGGTATTGTTAATAGGGATTTCGCGGATGTTAAAGCGATAATGAGTGATAAGGGACTTGCTCATATGGGAATAGGCAGAGGTACTGGAGAAAATAGAGCTATCGAAGCTGCTAAGCAAGCAATATCTTCTCCTTTACTTGAGACATCTATTATTGGAGCTACGGGAGTTCTTATGAATGTCACTGGTGGTCCAGATTTATCTTTACATGAAATTCATGAGGCTGGAAATATGGTTCAAGAATCTACTGATGAAGATGCTGTGTTTATGTTTGGAGCAGTTATAGATGAGGATTTGAAAGATGAGATAAGGGTTACTTTAATTGCTACAGGATTTGAAGGTGGTAACACTAAAAAAGTTAGTGAAATTCTTAAAGGAGAAATTTTATCTACAAATTCTGAAAATGTTTCTTCTCAATCTAATGACAGTGAAATGAAAGTTAAGAAGGATGAGGAGAAGAAAGATTTCAAATTAAATAACAGTGAGAAAGAAGAATATTATGGCATACCAGCCTTCTTAAGAAAGAGAGATTTTAATAAATAATTTTTGAGAGTTGTTCTTGTGTAGAGCAACTCTTTCTTTTTGAAAACATTGTAAAATATTATACAAAGAATTATTTTGTGAGATAGCTAAAAACAACAAAATTTTAAAATGAAAATTTATATAATAGAGAAATGATTTTTGAAGGAGAACTTGAATATGACTGTTTATTTAGATTTGTTATTATTTGAGAACTTCATTTTTAATTTATTTATTTTTTACGTGAGCTTCAAAATGTTGAATTTTAAATTGAGTATTCGTAAATTAATTTTTTCGTCAATCATTTCTTCTTTAGTATGCGTTTTGATTTTTATAAAGTTTGATTCAATTCTATATTTGTTTTTTATAACTGTGGTCTCGTTTTTTACTAATTTATATTTCCACATTCCTAAATTTACTTTTCGATATGTTTTTCAAGTTTTAATCACTGTAATGTTTATTTCATTTATGTTGTTCGGAATAATTTCATTTTTAAACGTTAATTTAAATAAAGTTAATTATTTGTTTGTTTTAATAATTTTTTTAATTGTTTTTGTAATATTTGACATTACAAAAAAATATATAAAAAAGAATGCATTTTTTAATAATTACATATTTAACGTTACTTTAGAGTACAGAAATAAAATTTATAAATTTAAGGGATTCCTAGATACTGGTAATGAATTAAGAGAACCTATTACAGGTCTTCCTGTGATAATTGTTGAAACACGTTGCATGCCTGGAATATTTTATAATGAAAAATATTTTTATAAGATTCCATATAAGGTTATAACTGGTGATACTTCTTATTTTGAAGGTACAAAGGTAAAAAATGTTTGTTTTAAAAGTGATTCTCACGAATTTTTTACAGACGTTATTTTGTGCACAACACAAGTGACTTTGGATTCTGAAAATCGATTTGAAGCAATATTATCGAGATGTATAATTTAGGGGGACAATAATGAAAAAAATTATAATTCTCATCAATCATTTATTGTTTAAATTTAGGGGGCTTTCTAAAGCTATATTTTACATAGGAAGTAGTGATGCACTTCCTCCGCCCCTTACACGCGATGAAGAAGATGAACTTATTAGTAGATTATTGATAAATGATAATGATGATATAAGGACAACTTTGATAGAAAGAAACCTAAGGTTGGTTGTGTACATCGCTAAAAAATTTGAAAATACTGGGATTATGGTCGAGGACCTTATTTCCGTTGGAACTATAGGTTTAATAAAAGCTGTTAATACTTTTAATCCAGATAAAAAAATAAAATTGGCAACTTATGCCTCAAGGTGTATAGAAAATGAGATTTTGATGTATTTGAGAAGAACAAATAAGGTTAAAGGTGAAATTTCTTTTTATGAGCCTTTGAATACTGATTGGGATGGAAATGAGCTTCTTCTTTCAGATATTTTAGGTTCTGATGAAAATAATGTCTTCGAATTTATAGAAGAGCAAGTCGACAGAACGCTTTTGGTTATAGCTATGGATTCTTTAAACAATAGAGAACATGAAATAATATCTTTAAGGTTTGGATTGAATGGTTGTATCGAAAAAACTCAAAAGGAAGTAGCTGATCTTCTAGGAATTTCTCAGTCTTATATTTCAAGATTAGAGAAGCGTATAATCAAAAAATTAAAAAAAGAAATCAATAAAATGTTATAAAAATTTACTACAAAGTATTTACGAAATAGTTAAAAAGAATGAATAAAAACGAATAATGTCGGTTATACTCTAAAGAGGATAAAGTACTCTAAAGGGGCGATAATATGATAAGTAAGGTTGAAATATGTGGGGTTAATACATCAAAATTACCAGTTCTTAAAGATAAAGAGATGAAAGAGCTTTTGTTGAAAATGAGAGATGGAGATACTTCTGCTAGAGAAACTTTTATTCAAGGAAATCTTAGGTTGGTTTTAAGTGTTATACATAGATTTAATAATCGTGGAGAAAATGTTGATGATTTGTTTCAAGTTGGATGTATAGGACTTATAAAAGCTTTGGATAATTTTGATTTAAGCCAAAATGTAAAATTTTCAACTTATGCTGTTCCTATGATTATAGGAGAAATAAGAAGATATCTTAGAGATAACAATTCAATAAGAGTAAGTAGGTCTTTAAGAGATATTGCGTATAAAGCGTTAATTGTAAAAGATAGATTAATTCTTGAAAATAATAAAGAACCAACTATTTCTCAAATAGCTAAGGAATTAAATATACCTAGGGAAGATGTTGTATTCGCTCTAGATGCGATTCAAGATCCCATTTCATTATTTGAACCTATTTATCATGATGGAGGAGATTCGATTTTTGTATTGGATCAAATAAGTGATTCAAAAAATTGTGATGAAAATTGGATTGAAGATATATCTATAAAAGAAGCCATGAAAAAATTAAACAAAAGAGAAACTATGATTTTAAATTTGAGATTTTTTACTGGAAGAACTCAAATGGAAGTTGCAGAAGAAATTGGAATATCGCAAGCTCAAGTTTCAAGGTTGGAGAAGACAGCTCTTAAACACATGAGGAAATATATATAGGTGAAAGCTACTTTTTAAGTAGCTTTTTATTTTTTTATAAAAGTATATTTATAAAAATTTACACATATAAATTAATAAAATTTTTTATTTATTTAGGAGTATTTATGATATTGGAAAGGTCGTTTTCTTTAAATAATTTAAAGACTATGGAAATTATAGATGTAAGTATTGGAGCTAAAATTGGTTACATAAGTGATTTTAAAGTTGATACTGACAAGCAAAGAGTTTTATCAATTATGCTAATGCACACGAAAACTTCTTGGTTTTCTAAAAATAATTATATTGAGATACCTTGGGATAAGATTGTAAAAATTGGTATAGATGTTATACTAGTTGATGGAAGTAATCTTGATTTATTGCAACCAGGAAATTAAAAAAATTTTTTTAAGGTGGATTCTATGGATTTAATTAATCTTGATGGAAAATATTTTTTGTATAAAAAAATAGGAAATGTTAATTTGGTAACGACTACGGCTAATTCTGATTTTGGGTTTAATCCAAAATTGAAAACTTATGAGGGTTATGTTGATTTTGTAAAAAATAAATTTGGTTTTGAAAAATTGTTTACGGTTTCGCAAGTTCATGGAAATGTTGTTAGAAAATGTGATTCAAATTTTTTAAGTGGTGTTGTTGGTGATGGGCTTATAACTAATCAAAAAAATTTTGCTCTTGGTGTTTTTACGGCGGATTGTGTGCCGATTTTTTTATTTGATAGGTCGAATGAAGTTGTTTCAATTTTACATAGTGGGTGGAGAGGAACCTATGATGAAATAATTGCAAATTCTATTGATATTTTTATTAGTGATTATGGAAGTAAGTTGGATGATATAGAAATTTTTGTTGGAGCACATAATAAAGTTTGTTGTTATGAAGTTGGAGTTGATTTGATAAATAAATTTTTGGAGAAGGATGCGTTTAAAAATAATTTTAATATTTATTCAAAAAATAATTTGAATTTGTTTGAATGTATAAAGACCTCGGCACTTAATAAGGGAATTTCTGAGCTAAACATTAGTTCATGCAATTATTGCACTTATTGTAGTGAAGAGGTTAAATTTTATTCATATCGAAAAGATACAACTTCATTAAATAGAATTCTTTCATTTATTTTTATGTGATATAATGGGGGTAAGGCTTCTTTTTTAAATGAAATTGAAAAGGAATTTGATTTTTATGAATAGAAAAATTTTAATAGTTGAAGATGAGGCGAGCATTGCTGAATTGTTGAAATACAATTTAAACAAAAATGGTTTTCATGTTAATTGTGTTTCAGATGGATTAAACATAATTGAAAATGTTGTAACTTTTAATTCAGAATTGATTTTGTTGGATTTAATGCTTCCAGAAAAAGATGGATTCGAAATTTGTAAAGAGCTTTCTGAAAATGAAAATACAAAAGATGTTCCAATAATAATTGTTTCTTCAAAGAGCAGAGAATTTGATAAAGTTTTGGCATTTCAGCTTGGGGCGGACGATTACATTTGTAAACCATTTTCTATAAATGAATTGATTGCACGTATAAATGCTGTTTTTAGAAGAATGGAGAAGTCCAATAGCAAAAAATTTTTGTCGTCTCAAGAGTTTAGATTTGGAGATATTCGTGTAGATTTGGAAGCAAGAGAGGTTTATAAAAAAGATTTAAAACTTGAGTTGACTTTTAAAGAATTTGAACTTTTGGTTATGCTGATTAAAAGCAATGGAAGAGTTTTGACTCGTGAGTATATTTTGGATAGAATTTGGGGCTATAAATATGTTGGTGAAACTCGCACCGTTGATGTTCATGTTAGAAATCTTAGAAAAAAGGTTGAGGATGATGACAAAAATCCTGTGTTCATAGAAACTATGAGAGGAATTGGGTATAAATTTAATTTTAAAAATGTTTAATGTTAAAAATGTTTGTATAGTTTTGATTGTTTTAATTTTGTTTTTTATTATTAACACTTATGTTTATCACAAAAATCTTAAAAACAGAATTTTAAGTATTCTTAAAATGAATTCTAAAAATTATTTGAAGGATTTTGTTTGGATGGCTAATAAAAAAGATTTTAAAATACAAAATATGATTGACCTTGTAAAAATCAAATTTGAAAAAATGTATGATGATTTTGGAACTTCATATAAAGATAACATAATTTTTAAAAATGTTCTTGAAAGTATTGATGTGGGCATTTTGATTTTAGATAATGAGGACAAAATATGTTATGTAAATAAAGAATTGATTTCTTTGTTTAACATAGATAATTCTGAAAAATTGTTGGGTTCGTCAGTTTTGTATAGCCCCTTTAATTGGATTTTTAATTTTCAATCTAAAGATTTTGAAATTAATGGTGAAAATATTTCGTGTTGCGTTGGCGAGCTTGAAAACGGTTTTAAGGTTTATAAATTTAAAAATGTTTCTCAATACAAAAAATTAGATTACATGAGCAAAGAATTTATTTCAAATATAACTCACGAATTGAAGACTCCTCTAACTTCCATAATTGGTTTTTCGGAAACTCTGAAAGAGGTTGAGGAAGAAGAAGATAGGCAAATGTTTTATTCCATAATAAATAAAGAGGCGATAAGATTAAATAATTTAATAAGCGATGTTCTTGTATTTTCCGAAATAGAAACTCAGAGCGATATGAGCAAACAAAAAATTGAAATTTTATCTTTATTAAATAGTATAAAGCAACTTTTGAGTCCTCAAAGTTTAGAAAATAATTTTGAAATTGAAATTGTGGGAAATAAAATTGTTGTGCTGAGTTGTGAAGAATATTTGCGTCAAGTTTTTATTAACATAATGGATAATTCAATAAAGCATTCGTTTGGAAGTTGTTTAAAAGTTAATTGCATTGAAGAGTTAAATGATGTTATATTAACGTTTTCAGATGATGGAATTGGAATACCTGAAGATGAAATTGAAAATATTTTTGATAGATTTTACAAAGTTATTGGCTCCAAAACAAAATCGCGAGGAACTGGATTGGGATTATCGATTGTTGAAAGTTCTATTCAAAAATTGGGAGCTAGCGTAGAGGTGCTTAATAATTTGGATAAGGGAGTTACGTTTAAAATAATTATTCCTAAAACCAAGTAGAATTTCTTTGTTGAAGTTTGCTTGGTTTTTTATTTTGTTTTTTAGAAATATTTAATATAGATTTAACATTTATAAAATATTTATTTAACCAACCTAATTTAAAATGAAACTCATATTACTTTAGGGGGAAATTTTATGAGTAAAAGAATATTTAGTTTAATTGGTGTGGGCTTGTTTTGCTTGACATTAATTTCATGTGGAGGAAATAACAAAGCGTCAAATTCCAATTTAAGCGGAAATATTGTTATTGATGGTTCGTCCACAGTTTATCCAATGACTGAAATAATAGCAGAAGAGTTTGGTATTGAAAATCCTGAAATTAAAGTTTCCATTGCCGAATCTGGAACAGGTGGTGGAATGAAAAAGTTTGTTAATAATGAAATAGATATCGTTAATGCATCAAGAAAAATTAAAGATTCTGAATTGGAAATTGCAAATAGAAATGGAAGAGATGTTCGTGAGCTAATAGTTGCTAACGATGGAATTTCTGTTGTTGTAAATGCGGAAAATAAATTTGCAACAGATTTGACAAGTGAAGAATTGTCTTTTATTTTTAGACAAGAAAACCCAGCTAAGTATTGGAGTGATGTTAGGCCAGAATTTCCAAATGAATTGATTAAAGTTTATACTCCAGGAACTGCATCAGGTACATTTGAGTTTTTCACAGAAGCAATAAATAAAGTTGCAAAATCTCAGCGAGAGGATGCTATATTGAGTGAAGATGATAATATTTTAATCAAAGGTATAAGTGAAGATAAGTATTCTATAGGTTATTTTGGGTATAGCTATTATGAATCTAATAAAGATAAAATAAATTTGGTTTCAATTGATGGCGTTGCACCTTCTTATGAAACAATAAGTACAAATAAATATTTGTTAGCAAGGCCTTTGTTTATATATTTTGATAGAAATGATTTTAGCAAAGATGAAGTAACTGCGTTCATAGAATTTTATTTGAATAATGCGTATGAATTAGCTAATGAAGTTAAACTAGAGCCTCTCAACAAAGAAGAGTACGAATTGCAATTGAAAGAATTGAAAAATGAAATTGCACAAAAACTTGATTTGGTTGAGAATTAATTTTATTTGCTAGTCGATTTTTGGGAGGGTTTTATCAAAGTGAAAGATAAGCTTGAAAAAATAGTAGAATACATTTTGAAAGTTTTTGCTATGGTTTCAATATTGATAACAATTGCAATAGTTTTTTTATTGGTTTTCGAGGCGAAAGATTTTTTCAAAGAAGTTAGTTTTTTTGAATTATTTAAAGGAAATTCATGGAATCCATTATTAAGCAAACCTACTTACAACATACTTACGCTTATAATGGGTACTGTAATGATTGCGGTAATATCTTCGCTCATAGCGATACCTTTAGGGTTGTTTATTGCTATTTATTTAAATGAATATGCTTCGAAGAGAGTTAGAGGATTTTTAAAACCTGTTTTGGAAATACTTGCGTTTATTCCTTCAGTTGTTTACGGTTTCTTTGCACTTACATTTATAACGCCATTTTTAAGAACATTTATACAAAATCTAGAAATTTATAACGCACTTAGTGCTGGAATTGCAATTGGAATTATGATAGTTCCGATGATAGCTTCTTTAAGTGAAGACGCTTTAAGAAGTGTTCCAGGTTCTATTAAAAGAGGAGCTTATGCTCTTGGAAGTACAAAATTTGAAGTAATTACAAAAGTTTTGATACCAGCTGCAAAATCAGGAATAATTTCTTCATTTATATTGGCTGTATCTAGGGCAATTGGAGAAACTATGATTGTTGCAATTGCATCAGGAAGTAATCCTTTATTCAATTTAAATCCATTGAGGAGCGTACAAACTTTAACTACTTATATGGCAAATGTTAGCATGGGAGATGTTTCTTTTAGCTCTGTAGAGTACAAAACTATATTCGTATGTGGAGCGATTTTGTTTTTTATAACATTAGTTTTAAATATATTTGCCAGAAAAATTATAAATAAAAGTTAAGTATAAGTTTTAAATGAAAGTGGGATAGGTATGGAAAAAGAATTCTTTAATGAGGATATTATAAAATCTAATTTAAAGAAAAGAAAATTTGTAGATGTTATTTTAAAAATAGTTACGATTGTTGCAACAATTATAGGAATTTTGTTTTTAGCGTTACTATTAATACAAATCTTTTCTAAGGGATTTAGATATTTAAATTGGAATTTCTTAAAAGGATTTTCTTCAAGTAGGCCATCTAAATCTGGTATAGCTCCTGCAATTGTTGGAAGTATATACATTTTAGTTTTGACAATTTTAATTTCTGTTCCGTTGGGAGTGGGAACAGCTGTTTATCTTGAACTTTATGCTAAACCTTCAAAGTTAACTGAGTTTATAAAATTAAATATACAAAATTTAGCTGGAGTTCCTGCGATAGTTTATGGGATTTTAGGATTAGGAGTTTTTGTAAAGTTTTTTATGCTAGGTTCCAGTATTATATCGGGAGCATTAACACTTTCTCTTTTGGTTTTGTCGCCTATAATAATTTCGTCACAAGAAGCTTTAAAAACAGTTCCATATTCTTTTTATGAAGGAGCGTTGGCTCTTGGAGTTACAAAGTGGCAAGCGATAAAAGGAGTTATTATTCCCTGTGCAATATCAAACATAGTAACAGGAATTGTTCTTTCATTAGCTCGAGCACTTGGTGAAGCTTCGCCGTTAATTGTTGTTGGAGCTGCTACATTTTTGAGATTTATACCTAAAGGTTTATTAGACGGTTTTACTGTTTTGCCAATACAAATTTACAATTGGACTTCAAGACCTGAACCAGAATTTCAGAACTTGGCGTCGGCAGGTATAATTGTTTTGTTGGTACTAGTTTTTATGTTTAATATATTGGCTATAATTATAAGAAAGAAATTTGAAAAGAAATATGAGTAAATAAACAATAAGGGGTAAATACTTAATGGGAAAAGTAATTATAAAAGTTGAAGATTTAAATTTTTATTATGGAGATAAGCAGGCTTTGTTTAACATTAATATGGATATTTATGAAAATAAAATTACTGCATTAATTGGGCCTTCTGGATGTGGTAAATCTACTTTTCTAAGAAATTTAAATAGAATGAATGAAATGTTTGATTATGCTAGGTACACTGGAAAAATTCTTTTAGATGGAAAAGATATAAAGAAACAGGATGTTGTACTTCTTAGAAAAGATGTTGGACTTGTGTTTCAAAAACCTAATCCATTTCCAAAATCTATATACGAAAATATAGTTTTTGCGCCAAAAAATTATGGTATAAAGGATAAAAAAGTTTTAAATGAACTTGTTGAAATAACTTTGAAAGATGTTGCGCTTTGGGATGAAGTTAAGGATGATTTGAAAAAGAGTGCATATAATTTATCTGGTGGACAGCAACAGCGTTTGTGTATTGCACGTTGTCTTGCGACTCAACCTAAAATTATTTTAATGGATGAACCCACTTCAGCACTCGATCCAATTTCAACAATGAAAGTCGAAGAGCTTTTGATAAAATTAAGAAAGAAATATACTATTGTTATAGTTACGCACAATATGCAGCAAGCTGGAAGGATTTCAGATTACACAGCATTTTTCTTGAATGGAAAACTTGAAGAGATGGATAAGACAGAAAATATATTTCATAATCCATCAAATAAATTTACTGAAGATTATATAACTGGAAGGTTTGGATAGAAGTTGGGGAGGTTTTTGATGAGAGAAAAATTTGGTAAGGTTTTAGATGAATTAAATGAATCTTTAATTGAAATGGCTAATCTTGTTAAAGGACAATTTGAAAAATCAGAACAAGTTTTGAGAACTAAAGATACGGAGCTTGCCAAGATTATAATTGAAGAAGATGACAAAATAGATTTTTTGAAAGAGGAAATTGAATATAAATGCGTTAAGCTTATTGCAACTCAAACGCCTTTAGCTAGAGATTTGAGGCGATTGTTCACCACGATTAAAATAATTCAAGATTTGGAAAGGATAGGCGATTATGCTGTTGATTTAGCAAAAGTTTCAATGTATATACCTGAAAATCAAAATATGGATTCGTCTATTTCTGATTATTTTTCGGACATTATAAAAAAGATGATAATTGAAGTTGTGACGGCTTATGTTAACAATGATAAAAAGAAAGCTATTGAAATTTATGAATGCGATGAAATGATAGATAAAAAATATTATGATATTTTTACGAAGATTATGGACAAGATGAATTCAGGAGAAATTCAAAACAACATCGCTGTTCAAACTCTTTTTATGATTAAATATTTTGAAAGAGCGGGAGATCACATAAATAATATTTGTGAAAATGTAATGTATTTAAAATCAGGTGAGTTTTTCAAAAGAAATTTGAGCAATAATTAAGTTGTATGAAATCAGTTATTTGTAGCTGGTTTCTTTTTTTTGTCAATGTGTTATAATCTTGCTATGTATTTTATTTCTAAAAGTAAATTATGGAGGAAATAATCAAAATGAAAAAACCCATTGTAGCAATAGTTGGTCGTCCTAATGTGGGTAAGTCCACATTGTTTAATAAAATTGTTGGAGATAGAGTTTCCATAGTCGAAGACACTCCAGGTGTTACAAGAGATAGAATTTATAGAGATGCTGAGTGGCTAAATTATAAATTCACAGTTATAGATACAGGTGGAATTGAATTAAAAACAAACGATGATATGATGAAAAATATGAGAATACAAGCAGAGATGGCAATTGAAACTGCTGATGTTATCGTTTTTCTTGTTGATGGAAAGGCGGGGCTTGTTGATGGAGATAGAGAAGTTGCAAGAATGCTTCGTAAAAGTAGAAAGAACATAATTCTTGTTGTTAATAAAATTGATTCTAAAAAAGATGAAATGAATTTGTATGAATTTTATGAATTTGGTTTAGGAGAGCCCATAGCAATTTCTTCTACTCAAGCTCTTGGGCTTGGAGATATGCTCGATGAAGTTGTAAAATATTTTGATGTTATAGAAGAGGAAGAGAAGCAAGATATTATTAAAGTTGCTGTTGTTGGAAAGCCTAACGTTGGAAAATCTTCTTTGGTAAATAGAATATTAGGGCAACCTCGTTCAATTGTTAGCGATGTCGCGGGAACAACTCGAGATTCCATTGATACGTATTTTGAAAATGAAGTAGGAAAATTTGTGTTGATAGACACGGCAGGACTTAGAAAGAGAGCAAAAATTAAAGAAAATGTTGAACACTATAGTGCGATTAGAAGTTTGTACAGCATAGATAGATGTGATGTATGTTTAGTTGTTATTGATGCGAGCAAGGGAGTAACTGAGCAAGATGAAAAAATTATTGGTTATGCTCATGAACGTAACAAAGCCATAGCTATAGTTATAAATAAATGGGATGTTATACAAAAAGACAACAATACTTACAATGAATTCAGAAAAAATATTCAAAATGCTTTTTCGTTTGTTACTTACGCTCCATACATGTTTATTTCAGCTATGACTGGACAAAGAGTTGATAATGTATTGAAGGTAGTAAAAAAATGTTATGACAATTATTCGAGGAGAATAGCTACAGGTATTTTAAACGAAATAATTGGACGAGCTATTATGATGAAAGAACCTCCTATAGTTGGAGTTAAAAGACTTAAAGTGTATTATTGTACGCAAGTTGATGTTAGGCCGCCGAAATTTGTATTTTTTATAAACGACGAATCCACTTTGCATTTTTCTTATACAAGATATCTTCATAATCAAATTAGAGAGAGCTTTGACTTCGAAGGTACAGGAATAGATATACAATACAAAGAGAGGAAAGAAAGGAAATGAATTTAACATTTTTGGGAAGTGGAAGTTTTGGGACAGCTCTTTCTGTAATTTTTTCAAATTATAATTTCAAAATAAAAATGTTCGATAGAAATTTAAATATCGTTCAAGGAATTAATAATGAAAGGAAAAATATAAAGTATCTCACCAATATAGTTATACCTGATGGTGTTTACGCTACTTGTGATATAAATGAGGCCGTATGCGATGCAGATATAATATTTTTTGCGTTACCTTCTGTAGCAATAAGAGAGGCCGCAAAAAAAATAAGTTTAAAAGTTAAAAAGCAAAGCATTATAGTTTGCTTGTCCAAGGGAATAGAAAGAAATAGTTACAAAAGACTTTCACAGGTTTTAGAAGAAGAGCTTCCTAATAATCCTATTGTAGTTTTGTCTGGGCCAAGCCATGCTGAAGAAGTTGCTATGAAAAAACCAACAGCTTTGGTTGCAACTTCAAAAGATATGGATTCAGCTAGATTAATAAGAGATACTTTGTCTAATGATGTTTTAAGAATTTATACAAATTCAGATATTATTGGAGTTGAAATTGGTGGTGCAATGAAAAATATAATTGCATTAGGTATTGGAGTGATTTTGGGAATGGGTTATGGTGATAATTCAAGTGCAGCAATAATAACTCGTTCTCTTCACGATATCATAAGAATTGGTGTTAAATTCGGTGCGAATGTTGAAACTTTTTTTGGATTGACGGGAATTGGAGATTTAATGGTAACTTGTCTAAGTGAACACAGTAGAAATAGAAAATGTGGATTTTTAATTGGACAAGGAATGAATCTGAATGAAGCTATTGAAAAAGTTGGTATGGTTGTGGAGGGAGTCAATGCTTGTAAAATATTTTATGAGATGGGAAAAGAAAAAAATATAGAGCTTCCTATTATAGAAGCATTGTACAATGTTCTGTTTAATGATCAAGATCCACATTCTATAGAAAATAAATTAATGTCTAGAGATAAAAAAGATGAAATATTAAAAATATAAAATTTTGTTTGTTCCTATGCAATTTATATTGTATAGGAATTTTTATTTATAAAAACTTAATAGTTAATTTATTAATTTGGAATAAATGGAAAAAAAGAAAATATATATTGTAATAGATTAAGTTAAAAAATGTGGAGGTACTTAGATTGGAAAACTTAAACATATATGAAGATATAGCAAAAAGAACTCAAGGAGATATTTATATTGGAGTTGTTGGTCCAGTAAGAACAGGAAAATCTACTTTTATTAAAACATTCATGGACAAAATGGTAATTCCACGAATTGAAAATTCTTTTAAAAAAGAAAGAGCTAAAGATGAATTGCCTCAAAGTGGTTCAGGAAAGAGCATTCATACTACAGAACCTAAATTTATTCCTAATGAAGCTATAGAAATAAATTTCAATGAAAATTTGAAATTTAAAGTTAGATTAGTTGATTGTGTTGGATACATAGTCGATGAAGCGTTAGGACATTTAGAAGGTGATTCACCTAAAATGGTAAAAACACCTTGGTTTGAAGAAGAAATTCCTTTTGAAGAAGCCGCTGAAATTGGAACAAGAAAAGTAATAACAGATCATTCTACTGTTGGTGTTGTTATTACAACTGATGGTTCGTTTACTGGAATAGATAGAGAAAGTTATGTTGATGCAGAAGAAAGAGTTATTTTAGATTTGAAGAGCATCAATAAACCTTTTGTTGTCGTTTTAAATACGAAACATCCAAATACAATAGAAACTCAAGAATTGAAAGAAAGTCTTGAGGAAAAATATGATGTTCCTGTAGTGGCAATTGATATTGCTAAAATGGATGAAAATGATATTGAAAAATTATTCAGAAGAGTTTTGATGGAATTCCCTGTCAAAGAAATTCATATTGATTTGCCAAGTTGGATAAATGGACTTGATTCAAGTCATTGGTTAAAAAATAATTTCATAACTCTTATAAAGGACATGAGTCAAGATATAAATAAAATAAGTGATGTAAGAAAAATTTCTGATTACATGACTGAAAGAGATGAATTTTTAAGTGGAATAGATATTATTGAAACAAGTTTAGGAAATGGAAAATCTAAATTAAAATTCAATATACACAATAATATATTCTACAAAATTTTGAGCGAAATTTGCGATCAAGATATAGACGATGAAGGACAACTTTTAGATCTTATAAAAGATTTGTATAAAGCAAAAGTTGAATATGATAAAGTTGAACGTGCGTTGAGTGATGTTAGAGAGACAGGTTATGGTTTGGTTGCACCTCAACTTTCAGAAATGAAATTTGAAGAGCCAGAAATAATAAGACAAGGCACTCGTTATGGCGTTAAGCTTAAAGCATCTGCTCCTTCTCTTCATTTGATTAAGGCGGATATACAAACAGAAATTTCTCCAATAATGGGAACAGAAAAAGAAACTGAAGAACTTGTTAAATCTCTTTTGGAACAATTTGAAAATGATCCTTCAAGCATGTGGCAATCAAATATGTTTGGAAAGAGTTTAGAGGTTTTGGTTAAGGAAGGTCTTCAAAATAAATTGTACAAAATGCCTGAAGATGTTCAAGCTAAAATACAAAAAACGTTGCAAAAAATTGTTAATGAAGGTAGTGGCGGTTTAATTTGCATAATACTTTAGTTTCAAAATTTAAATTAAGCATCTATACGTTTGTGTAGGTGCTTAATTTTTTGTTCATACATTTTGGAATAGTTAAGTGAGCATAATAAAATTATTAGTACTTATATAAATTTAAATTTATATGTGATATCTTATTGTTTAGATAATAATTAACTTAAGCTTAAAGGTGGTTTTAAATTTTGTTTGAGTTTAAAAAAAATAATAATTCGAAAGTTTTAGAACAAAATTGCGATAATAATGATATTAATTCAATTAATTTGGAGTTTAAGAAAGCAGAAACTGAACTTGTGAAAATTAAAAAGTTACTTGATGATACTAAAATTTCAACTGACATTGAGATAAACAATTTAAATAGGAAAATAAATTATTATCAAAATCAGCTTAGCAAAGTTGAAGATACATACTATAGAAAAAATTTTAGTTTTAATGTGAAAGAAATTTCTAGTTTTGATGAAATGGAGTTTGATTTAAAGTTAAAAGATATTGAAGATTCTCGTACAAAAATTTTGAAAAATAATGAAATGTTTGTTTATAAAGACAGTGTTTGTGTTTTGCCTGACATTGGTTTTGAGAAAATAATTTTTAGAGGAATTTCAAATGAGTTTGAAACTATAAAAGTTTTTGTTGATAAAGAAAAGTTCGCTGTTGCTATAGAAAATTTTGAAAAAATGGTTTCGTTTTATTCAAAGATTTGTGATGAAAAATATTTTGCAATAACTCAAAAATTTTTTAAAACTTATGAGGATGAACTTCAAATTTGTTTGGATTATGTTAGGGCAAAAATTCAAAATCGCAAAAATTTAAATGAGGAAATTAAAAAAGATAAGCGTATAAAAGAGATTAGAGCTATTCGAAATAAATTTGAAAAAGAATGGGTCAAGGCTATTTCAAATATTGAACTTTACAAACATTTAATTGAAAAGGCTGATAATGATGAAGATAAAAAATATTTAACAGATAGATTAAACAAACATGAAAGTCATCTTAAATTTTTAAAACAAAAACAAACTTACATAGAGTACCAAGAAAATAAAATTACTAGCGGATATTTTTACATACTTTCAAATGTTTTGTCTTTCGGAAAAGATATATTTAAAATTTGCGTTACAGATAGTCTATTTCCATTTAGAGAAATAAATAAATTGAACAACACTCATATTCCATATGAGTACGAGATTAAATGTATGTATTTAATTGATGATATCGAAGGTTTAAAAAACGAAATTAAAACTAATTTCAAAAATAAATTGGTCAGGAGTTGTGAGGAATATCAAAATTTTTATAGATGTTCCAACAATGAAATAGAAATGTTCATAGAAAAGTTAAACAAGAATAAATTTATTAAAGTTAAATAATTAGAAATATTGTGAACATAATATTACTAATAGTTTTTGTTTTAAGGGGATTAGTTTGATGATATGATTTATTGTTTAATTAGTGAAAGTACATTGCTTAAACGTGATAACATTGAAATAAAATATAGTTTAATTAACGATTGTGATGAATTAAAGGTCAATAAACATTTTAAAATAGATTTCAATAAAGACAATGTTGTTTACGCGAGATTTTCTCAATCTCAGTTCTTGAACAACTCTTTTGATAATTTGATACACGAAATTTCTAATGATTTCTCAAGAAGCAAATATATTTTTGGGAAAAACGATTTTGAAAAATATTTTTTTCAAATTGATGAGCTTATGAAGGTAAATGAAAATTTTAGGTGCAAATATATGAAGGTTGATGACATTTTGAAAAAAGTTAGTTTGTTACATGGAGTTATATAAATTATTTTGTTATAAAATCAAAATATCTTAATATGATTTACAATAATACTTTTTTGGGTTTTTGATGTGAGTTTTGACGAAATATTAAACAGCTATGGAATAAATAATTACAACGTGGAAAGAGTTAGAAGTGCTTATAAAATCTCTTCTGATAAAAATAATTTTTTAGTTAAAAAATTTAATTCTGAAAGAAAACTTATGAACACTTACAAGATTTTAAATTATTTAAGCGAAAATAATTTTAGATATACAAATCGTATTTGCAAAAATAATTATGGAAAATTTTGTTTTGAAATTGGTGGGAAGTTTTATGGATTTTTTAATTGGATTGACGGAAGAGAGGCAAATTTTAAAAATCACAAAGAAATTTTGAAATGCACGAGAATGATTTATAAATTTCATGATTGCGTGAAAAATTTAAATTATAATCATATGGATATAAAGGATAATTCTGATTGGATTAAAAAATTAAATTTAGATGTGAAAAATCTTTGTGATATTGAAAAAAAAATTTTGAAAAAATTTTACGTTGACAAACTTGATAAATTTTATTTGCTTAATGTGAAAAGAGCAATTCACAAAATAATTAACATAATTAAATTTCTTGAAGAAAATGATTTCTCAAAATATTCTAGGAACAACAAAATTATTTGTCATGATAGTTTGTATTATCAAAATTTCCTAATTAAAAATCATAAAGTTTATATTATAGATTTCGGTGGAATTTGTATCAACAATCGCATTTATGATTTGGCTAGATTTGCACGAAGAATTTTTTATAAAAATAAATTTGATTTCACAATATTAAATAACATTTACAATATTTACAACGAACTTTATAGGTTTAACGACTTCGAAAAATTTATTTTTTGTAAATATTTAGATTACCCCTATAAGTTCGTTCGTCTTTCATGTAAATTTTATTTAAAAGATACAAATATGAAAAGTGATAAATTGTTTTGTAAATTTATAAAATATGTTGATTATGAGCTTAATTTTAATGAGCGTTATGACTTTATTTAATGTCGTAACGCTTTTTATGTTAAATAATTTTTTGATAGTTCATCTTGATGTGGTAAAATTTATTTAATTTTAAAATAAAAATAGGAGTGATTCATATGAAAATTTTACTAGATACACATTCTCATACAACAGTGAGCGGACACGCTTATGCAACTCTTAATGAAATGGTATATGCTGCAAGTGAAAAAGGTTTAAAATTAATTTGTGTTACAGATCACGCTCCTAAAATGCCAGGAGGGCCAGATGTAGTTTATTTTAAAAATTTTAAAGCTGTTGATAGATACATTCACGATGTAGAAGTTTTTATGGGAGTTGAATTAAATATTTTAGATTACGATGGAGGAGTCGATCTTCCTGATAATGTTATAAGCAAACTTGATGTGGTTATTGCGAGTTTTCACCCAATTTGTCTTAAGCCAGGCTCGAAAGAGGAAAATACGAATGCATTTTTAAAAGTTATGGATAATCCTTATGTTCATATTCTTGGACATCCTGAAGATGGAAAAGTTCCAATAGATTTTGAATTGGTTGTCAAAAAAGCAAAACGCACAAATACGTTAATTGAATTAAATAATGGTTCTTTGAAACCAGGAGGAAGTCGATTTAATTCTTATGAAAATGCGAAAAAATTGTTGGATGTGTGCAGGCAAGAGGGAGCATTTATAACTATTTCTAGTGATGCGCATTACACTTCTTCTGTTGGCGAACACGCTTTTGCATTAAATTTAATAAAAGAAACAAACTTTCCTGAAGAGTTGATAATTAATACAAGCGTTGAGAAATTTAAAAATTTCATAAGACATAAACAAAAAAGTATTTGAAAAGTTTTTGATTAAATTGTATAATCAAGGAGGAGATTCTTTAAATGGCACAGTGAGGTCATAAGGATATTTGTTCGGGAAATGCTTTAGGTAGAGTATTAGCTTTGATGAGCCTTTTATCCTTATGGATAAGAGGCTTTTATTTTTGTTGAGGAGGATTTTATGGTTAGTGAATCTCAAATATTAGATGAAAAAGCAATTTCTAGAGCGATAACTCGTATAAGTCATGAGATAGTCGAAAAAAACAAAGGAGTAAACGATATTGTTTTAATTGGAATAAAGACGAGAGGAATTTATATTGCAAAGAGAATTTGTGATGAAATAAACAAATTTGAAAATTCTTCAATCAACATTGGAGAACTTGACATAAGTCTCTACAGAGATGATCTTGAAAAACAAAATCAACAGCCAACGGTTAATGGTTCAAAAATAAATTTTGACATAAAAGATAAAATTGTTGTTTTAGTTGATGATGTTCTTTATACGGGTAGAACTGTAAGAAGTGCTTTGGATGCTATAATTGATATAGATAGACCAAAAGCAATCCAATTGGCGATATTAATTGATAGAGGCCATAAAGAATTACCAATAAAAGCGGATTATGTTGGGAAAAATGTACCAACATCTAAAAGCGAAATTATATGTGTTAAACTTAAAGAATTTGATAACGAAAATTCTGTTACGATTTTGAAAAATTAACACATACCTTTTAATTCGGTACAGAGATACCGAAAAGGGAGAGTAACTTCTCCTAAAAAGTTTTAAGAGGCTTTCAATGAAAAATATATTTTTATCATTTCAACATTTATTAGCTATGTTTGGAGCGACAGTTTTAGTTCCCATACTTACCAATTTTGACCCTTCAGTTGCTTTGTTTTGTGCAGGACTTGGAACGTTAATATTTCATCTATGCACAAAAGGCAAAGTTCCAGTTTTTCTAGGTTCAAGTTTCGCATTTATACCAGTCGTAATTTCAGCAACACAAAATGCAAATGGTGATATAGCTTACGCTCAAGGTGGTATAGTAATTGCTGGTCTTATATACGTTATAATGTCTTTTATAATTAAGTTTATAGGAGTTGAAAAGATTAAACGTTATTTTCCACCACAAATAACGGGAGCAATGATAGCGGTAATTGGATTAAATTTAATTCCAACAGCAATTGATATGGCATCATCGAATTTTATTGTTGCAGCAATAACATTGGGTGTAGTTTTGTGTGTGAATTTATTTTGTAAAGGATTTTTTAAGCAATTAAGTATATTGGTTGGTATAGCGGTAGGTTATGCTATAAGCATATTTTTGAATCAAGTGGATTTGAATTTAATAACACAAGCGGCTACTTTCCAAATACCAAAATTTTCTTTTCCTAAGTTTAATTTGGAATCGATTATAATAATAGCTCCTATTGTAATAACTGTTTTTATGGAACATATTGGCGACATGACTACAAATGGAGCTGTGGTTGGTAAAAATTTTATGGAAGATCCAGGATTAAATAGGACTTTGCTTGGAGATGGTTTAGCTACAATGGCTTCAGGGATTATTGGGGGACCAGCTAACACAACTTATGGAGAAAATACGGCGGTTCTTGCTATAACCAAAAATTATAATCCACTATTATTGAGAATAGCAGCTATATACGCAATATTTCTTTCATGTATAGGTGTGTTTGGAGCGTTTTTACAAAGTATACCTTCTTCTGTTATGGGAGGGGTTAGCATTATGTTGTTTTCAATGATTTCTTATATAGGAGTTAAGACTATAAAAGATAGTAAGTGTTTATCTAAAAATAAAAATAATTTAATAGTTATATTTTCTATAGTTCTTATAGGTATTGGGACATCTTACATGTCAAATAAAGGTATTTTAATAGGTATACCTATAACTGATGGTGTTTCAATAACAGGATTAAGTTTAGCAGCTATTTTAGGTGTAGTTATAAACAGAATAATCAACTATAAAGAATTTAAAAAAGTAGTGAACAATTAATTTATTAAAATAAATAATTTTGAGGTGTGCAATATGAAAAAAAAGTTATTAGGCCTTATATCAGCAGTGTTTTTGGGAATGTTCTCTTTAACAAGTTGTTTTGGAGCAGGAGGTACTAAAGAAACAAAAGAAAGTAATGGACAAGCTGTAACTAGTATAGAAAAATTAAACATAGCATTTGTTCCTTCAAAAGACCCAGAACAAATAATTTCTGCAACTGAGCTATTAAAAGTTATTTTAAAAGATGAAATTGTTAAACAAGGTTATCAAGTTGGAGAAGTGGATATTTCTGTTGGCACAAGCTATGATGCCGTTGGTGAAGCTTTGGCATCAGGAAGTGTTGATGTGGGTTTTATTCCAGGTGGAACATATGTAATGTATGAAGATTCTGCAGATGTTTTGTTGACATCAACAAGAAAAGCTTTAAGTAAGAACTCAGATAATCCAAAAGATTGGAATGATGGAACTCCAACTGAGCAAATAGATGGTAAACAAGCTGTTTCATATAGATCTTTAATAATTGCAGGACCTTCTCCAAAGGGGAAAGAGCTTGCACAAAAAGTTAATAATGGAGAAAAATTAACTTGGGATGATTTGAACAGTGCTAAGTGGAGCGTTATGGGACCAACTTCTTCTGCTGGATATTTGTATCCAACAATTTGGCTTCAAGAAAACTATGGAAAATCAATTTCTGATTTGACAAACAAAGTTCAAGCAGATTCCTATGGAAGTTCAATTGCGAGACTAGCTTCAGAACAAATTGATGTTGCGTTGTTCTTTGCAGATGCAAGAATTGATTACCAAAATAAATGGACGACTGAATATGGAAGAGAAAATTCGATTTGGGAAGAAACAAATGTAATTGGTGTAACTCCGCCGATTTATAATGACACTGTTAGTGTAAGTAAAAATTCCAAAATAATGACTGATGAATTCAAAAATGTTCTTGCGACAAGTTTGAAAAATATTGCAAACACTGATGAAGGTAAAAAAATAATTTCTATATATAGTCATGATGGATATGAACTTGCAAAATCAAGCGATTATGATAATGAAAGAAAAGTTCAAAGTCTTATTCGTGAAATAAATAGTAAGTAGTATTAGATTTAGACAGGTTTTATCCTGTCTTTTTATTAGTTTAGAAAGGTGAGTCTGTGATATGATTGAGTTTAAAAACGTTTCAAAGATATATCCAAATGGAGTTAAAGGACTTGACAATATTAATTTGAAAATTAATCAGGGAGAATTTGTTGCTATTATAGGTTTGTCTGGCGCAGGTAAATCAACTTTAATCAGAACTATAAATAGAATGATTGACATTACAGATGGAACTTTAATTGTTAATGAAAAAAATGTTAGTTCTCTTAAGGGAAAAGATTTGAGAAAATTTAGACGTAATATTGGAATGATATTTCAATCTTTTAATTTGGTTATGAGAACGACCGTAATAAAAAATGTTTTGACTTCAAAAGTTCCTGACATTTTTTTTATGAGAGCTTTGTTTGGAATTTTTAACAAAGAGGAAAAACTCCAAGCACTTGAAGCTTTGGACAAAGTTGGAATTTTGGAAAAGGCATTTATAAGAGCTGATCAACTTTCAGGTGGACAACAACAAAGAGTTGCTCTTGCAAGGACTTTGGCACAAAATCCAGAAATAATTTTAGCAGATGAACCTGTTGCAGCTTTGGACCCCATTACTGCAAGAAAAGTTATGGATGATTTCAGAAAAATTAATCGCGATATGAAAATTTCAATTTTAATTAATATTCATCATGTTGAGTTGGCATTGAACTATGCTGATAGAATAATTGGAATTCGTGAGGGAAAAATTGTTTTTGATGGAAAATCTGATGAGGTAACTGAAGATATTTTAAATTACATTTACAAAGGAAAGGTAGATGATTTTTAATGAAAATTTTTACTCATGAAAAATTTACGTTGAGTAATGGAAAAGAAATTGTTCAAGCTCCATCTAAGACTCCCTTCATAATAATTTTTTTCATCATAGCTTTAATAATTTCGGGAAAGGTTACAGGATTTAGTTTTAATGTGCTTGTCGAAAGGGGAAAAGAATTTTTCATAATAATTCAAAGAATGTTTCCTCCAAATTGGAATTACTTAAGTAGAATTTGGACACCGCTTTTTGATACAATAAAAATGTCTTTACTTGGTTCTTTCATAGGTTCATTGGCGGCAATACCGTTTTCTATAATTGCATCAAGTAATATTGTAAAAAATAAATTTGTTTTATCAATATCAAGATTGTTTTTAAGTATAATTAGAACTTTGCCTACTTTGGTAATTGCACTTATATCTACATATATTTTTGGACTTGGAACTTTTGCTGGTACTGTTGCGATTGCTGTATTTACTTTTGCGTATATTGGGAAAAAACTTTACGAGCAAATAGAAACTGTTGATATGGGTGCATATGAAGCGGCTCAAGCTTTAGGTTGTAGTAAGGCGAGATGTTTTGTTAATTCTGTTATTCCTCAAGTACTTCCTGTTTATTTATCAACTTGTTTATTTTGTTTTGAGGGAAATGTAAGACATGCTGCGATACTTGGATATGTTGGAGCAGGTGGACTGGGATTAATTTTAAACGAAAAAATAGGTTGGAGAGAATATAGTAGCGTTGGTATGATTTTGTTAACGCTTTTTGTGACAGTTGTTTTAATTGAAATGCTCAGTCATTTTATCAGAAGAAAATTAACTTAGGGGGAGGTATTTTGATGAACGAAAGAGTTTTAGAACAATACAAAAAAGCTCCAAATAAATTTTTAAGTAGATTTATTTTGACATTTGTTGTTGTAGGAATTTTGGTTTGGTCGGGAAGCACCATTCAATTTAGCGAAGTTTCACAAAATGGTTTGACGATTGCAAAAAATATTTTTTTCGGAATATTTAATCCAGATAAAGAACTGTTGTTTAACTTAACAACTTCTGGAGTCCCGTACCTTCTCTTAGAAACTATTTGCATAGCATTTTTAGGAACAATAGTTGGAGCAATTATTGCTATACCCGTTGCGTTTATTTCCGCAACAAACATTGTTCCAAAATTTATTAGCGTTATTGGAAGAACAGTAATAATGGCCATTAGGACAGTTCCACCAATTGTTTATGGTTTAATGTTTATAAGAGTTACGGGGCCTGGGCCTTTTGCCGGACTTTTAACGATGTCTGTTGCATCTGTTGGGATGATTTCCAAAATGTACATAGAATCCATTGAAGATTTGGATACTAAAATTCTAGAATCTTTAGATGCAAGTGGATGCGGTTTCTTTTTGAAAATTAGATACGGAATATTGCCACAACTTTTCGCAGATTTTATTTCTACAATTATATATAGATTTGATATGAATCTTAGAGATGCAACTGTTTTGGGAATTGTTGCAGCTGGAGGGATTGGAGCGCCTTTAATTTTTGCAATGAATGCTTACAGATGGAGTCAGGTGGGTTCAATAATAATTGGTTTGATTATGTTGGTGTTGATTATAGAATTTATTTCTACAAAAATTAGAGTTAAATTAGTTAAGGGGTAATTATGGAAAGAAATTTAAAAATTATTTTTACATCTGACATGCATGGATATTTTTTTCCAACTGATTATTTTGATAGCAAATTGAAAGCTACAGGATTATTACACAATTCAAAAAGATTTAACAAAGATGAAAACACTCTTGTTATAGATGGAGGTGACACGTTGCAGGGTTCTCCATTTACATATTACTGCAAAATGAAAAATTCTCCAGAAAAAATTTCTGAAATCATGAATGAGTGCGGATATGACATTATCACAATGGGAAATCATGATTTTAATTATGGATTTTCATATTTTAAAAATTATTTGGATAATCTAAATGCTTTTTGTGTTTGTGAAAATTGCGTTGATGAAAATGAAAATAAACTTTTTCCCCATAAAATTGTTACCATGAAAAATGGTTTAAAAATTGGTGTTGTTGGTTGCGTCACAGAATTTGTTAGGCTTTGGGAAAAGAAACAAAATTTAGAAGGCGTAAGAATAAAAAATGTTTTTGAAAGTGTTAAGGAAGCGTATTTAGATTTAAAAGATAAAGTTGATATAACTTTGTGCATTTATCACGGCGGTTTTGAATGCGATGTTAATACGGGTGAGATATTTGAAACTTCCGGAGAAAATGTTGGAGGGAAAATATGTAGGGAGTTGGGCTTTGATATTTTGTTGACAGGTCACCAACATATTAAAATAGAAGGAAAATATTTTTATGGAACTTACATCGTACAAAATTTATTTAACGCTTTAAGTTTTCATGAAATTAACGTGAAAAATTTTGGAGATAAAAATGAAATAACATCCAAAATTGTTTTGACTGAAGAAGTTGAGTTTACAAATGAAAGATTTATAAATAGTGATTATGATGACCTCGTGCAAGAATGGCTTAATAGTCATGTGGGAACTCTTGAAAAAGAAATTTTGGTCAAAGATTATTTAGATATGGCTCTTAATGGTTCCGAGCTTGCAGATTTCATAAATAAAATACAAATTGAATTTACAGGAGCACAAATTTCTTGTACTAGTTTCGCAAACAGAATAAGTGGATTTAACAAAGAAGTGAAAATAAGAGATGTCCTTTTAACTTATCCATTTCCAAATACGTTGGTCGTTTTTGAATTCAATGGAAAGCAACTTAAGGAAATTTTAGAAAGAGCAGCAGAATATTTTGCAATTGAAGATGGCAAAATTATTATTTCACAAAAATTTTTGAAACCAAAATTAGAACATTACAATCATGATTATTTTTTAGGAATTGATTATAAAATTTCTTATGATAAACCAATCGGTGAAAGAATTTCAGAAATGAAAGTCGAAGGAAAACCTGTTTTAGATGATGGAGTTTACACTTTATGCACAAACAGCTTTCGAGCAAATGGTTCGGGAGGATATTTAACATACAAACAATGCAAAATAATTAAAACATATACGGAAGAAATTTTTGAAATAATAATTAGATATATATCAAACAATGGGTTAAATATGTTTTAAATTTAAGGAGTTTTTTGTATGAAGCCAAAAATATTTTTAAAAACATCATTTGTTTATTTCATTTTAGCAATGATATTAGGAGTTTTCTTCAGAGAGGTAACAAAAATTAAAAATTTTACACAACCAACAACATTAGGCGTTTTGCACACGCACACTTTAATTTTAGGAACATTTTTGTTTTTAATTTTGTTCTCTATATCATTGCAAAAAAGTTTTGATGGCATGAGACTATTCAGAAAATTTTTTGTAATTTATAATGTATCTCTTGTGTTTACAATTCTCATGATGTTAATAAGAGGTATTGTTCAAGTTTTTTCAATTAATTTATCTAAAGCGCAAGATGCTATGATTTCAGGTTTCTCTGGAATAAGTCACATAATGATCATGATTTCATTTTTTATTTTGTTTAAATGTTTATTTGACGTTTATAGAAATTAATTTTATGAAATAAAAAATCCTATGAAATTTTTCATAGGATTTTTTATCTAATCTTGAAAATTAGAAAGGTTATTACATGCTGAATTTATAGAATTTATAGCTGATTGAATTATGTTTTTGTTTTCTTGTTTTTCGCAATTCATCATAGCTTGATTTAAACTATTTAATGTTCCTTTCATTGAATCCACACTTGAATTTACAATATTTTGAGCTTTACCCATAAAACCATCCCTTTATTTAATATATTAAAATACACTAATATTATTTATCAAATTGTCCTAGATTATTCAAAGTTTACTCTTTCAATGTCAAATTAAGCTCGCTCAAATCGTTAGGTGGAGTTACATAAACAGTATTTTGTGATGTGTAAATGACCATTCCAGGTTTTGAATGCGCCATTTTCTTAACGTTTTTAATTTTTGTATAATCAACAGGAACATTTGATGAAGAAGAAGCTTTACTATGAAAAGCCGCTAGTTTTCCAGCAAGCTCTATTAATTTTTCATTTGGGTTATTGTGAGCTAAGACAACATGACTTCCAGGAATATTTTTTGTGTGAAACCAAATGTGATCTTTCTTTGATAATTTAAAAGTTAGCAATTCATTTTGAATATTGTTTCTTCCAACAAAAATTGAAATTCCACTAGAAGTAATGTAATGATGTGGAGAAGAGGAAGCAACAGAAACCTTATTTTTGTTTTTTGTATTTCTTAAGTATCCACTTTTTGAAAGTTCATTTTTGATTTCATCTATTTCATTTTCTGTGTGAATGTTTTCTAAATTTAACAATACGGAATTTAAATATTCAATTTCTTTTTTGCATTCCTCAATGTTGGATTTATTTATGATTTCTGATTTTTTAAGTTTTTTGTATTTTTTATAATACTTATCAATATTTTGGGATGCTGTTAATTTTGGATTTAGTTTTATAGAAATATTTTCGCAAGTTTCGCTAAAATAATTTTGCACATTTAAAATTTCTTCGCCACCTTTTAGCGTGTATATATTTGAAGAAATTAAATCGCCGTAAAGTTTATAAATATCTTTATTTTCACTTTGCTTAAGTGAAATTTCGAGCAAATTTATTTTGTTGTTTATTCGTTGTATGTTATACATAATTATTTTTTGTATATTTAGTAATTTTCCATTTAAATTATCAAATTTATTTTTTTTGTATATAAAATCATCCAATAATTGATTGAGACAATTAAATTCTATTTTTTCATCGAAACACTTTATATCAAAGCAATAAAAATCTTTGTAGACTCCATTTTTTGTATATAAAATCGGAGATGATTTAGAATCTTTAAATATTTTCGAAATTATCTGAAACTTTTGTTCAATTGGTTTATCTAGCGTAATTCCAAAAATAAATTTTGAAAGTGAAATAGAAACACCTTGAAATATTTTTGAATACATTGACCCATTTATTTCAATTACATTTAGGAGTTTGTGTAATTTTTCAATATCGAAATTGTATGGATTCAATTTCAAATCATCTCTTGGAGGATATTTGTAAATAGAACCAGGGATTAATGTTCTGTAGGTGTTGTTTTTCAAAGAAAGATGCTTTATTGAATCTAAAACTTTTTGTGAGTGGAATTCCACAAGTGAAATGTTGCTATGCTTGCCCATAATTTCTATAATCAATTCAAATTTGTTAAGTTCTCCTAACTCATTTCTATTTTCAATAATTAATTTTACAATCCGATCATTCTCTATTTGATTAATTCCAATTATCGTTCCATTTAATACATGTTTTTTTAAAATAGTTGAAAACATGAAATTATTTTTTGAATTTTCGTGTTTGATGTTTGTGATATTTATTGTACTGTATTTGGAATTTATGCTCATAAGAAGTTCAAAATTATTTCCATTGCAACGAATTGAAAATATTAAATCATTTTTATTAATTTGATTTATTTTGCGAATTTTACCGTTTAATAAATTTGGAGTTAATTCTTTTATTAATAAATTTAAAAAAACTCCATCTAGTGCCATACAAACCACCTCAAAAAAATTATAACACATAAATAATTTAAATTATTTTAATTATTTACATCAAAAATTTTGAATATTAAAAAAATTTTTTGGAATAATTTGAATAAAAATTGTTTATTTAGGTGATTAGTATGGTTTTAGAAGATATTGAATTGAGTTTATTAATGTATGTTAGTTATGAATTTGCGAAAAAATTTAATGTCTTGCCCATAAGACGTTATGACAATGGAATAATAATAATTTGTTCCGAAATAAATAGCAAAGTAATTAATGATTTGAAATTAATGTTTAATGAGAACATCGTGCCTTATGTTCAATCCAAGGAAACGGTTGAGGAAAACATTAAGTATTATTACGAAATTTTTAATGAGAGGAAAAAATCTTCAGAAAATTATTCGGAAGATTTGTATGATGAAATATTTTCTACAGCTATAGATTTAAATGCTAGCGATATACATATGGAACCTTACAATGATTTTGTAAATATAAGATTTCGTTGTGATGGAGAACTTAAAAATTTCAAAAAGATATCTTACGTAGCTTACAAATTTATATCAACTAAAATAAAAGTTTTAAGTAATTTGGACATAACGGAAAAAAGAATTTCTCAAGATGGTAAAATCATTTACAATCACAATGAAAATAAATTTAACATTCGTGTTTCGACATTGCATACTTCAAAAGGCGAAAAATTATCATTGAGGATACATTACAATAAAATATTTTACAAAACAATAAATCATTTGGGATTTAGCAGCGAGCAAACTGAATTATTAAAAAATCATTTAAGAAAGAAGAATGGCATGATATTGCTATCAGGTCCAACGGGAAGTGGGAAATCTACAACTTTATATAAATTTTTAGAGTATTTGAATAGCGAAACAGTAAACATTTACACAATAGAAGATCCCATTGAGTATGAAATAGAAGGAATTAATCAAAGTAGTGTAAATGAAAAAGCTGGATTGACTTTTGGAGAAATTTCTAAAAATATTTTGAGACATGATCCAGATATTTTAATGATTGGAGAAATACGTGATGAGGAAACCGCAAAAGTCGCAGTGTCATCTTCTGTAATTGGCCATAAAGTTTTTTCAACAATACATGCTAAAGATTCTATATCTGTAGTAACTAGATTGACAGATTTAGGTGTTAGTAATTTTTTGGCTATAGATTCATTAGACCTAATAATATCACAAAGATTAGTTAAAAAACTTTGTAAATGCAAGAAGAAAGAGTTTATTGATGAGGTAATTGTTTTTGGCAATAAGTATGAAAAAGGGAAATATTATTTTCCAAAAGGGTGTGAAAAATGTAGATTTACTGGTTATAGTGGGAGAATTTTGTTAAGTGAAATATTGATAATAGATGATATAATTAAGGAAATGCTTTTAGAAAAAAGACCCAATACTGAAGTGAAAAAATATATAAAAGATAATTATTTTAAATATTCGTTTGAAAATAGAGTTAAATCCTTGATAGACGATGGTGAAGTATGCATATCGGATATAGAAATGATAAATTAATAAGAAACTATTTGTTTATTATAAAACAAAATAGAATTTTTAAAATTATTTCTCATTTTGGTAGTTTTGGGGATTTTTTAGATAAGAATGATTGTAAAATTTATTTTAAAATACCTATTCCGTATTTTTTAAATTCTAGTAAGAAATTGAAGTTATCTTGGTACAAATATTTTTGTGAAGAACTTTGTTTTTTACATTCAAGTGGGATAAGCATTGTAGAATCTATGGAGATTTTTAGAAAAAATGCTGAGATGTCAAAAAATAAAGTTATGGTTAGATTTTATTCAAATATACATTCAAAATTATTAAAAGGTAATTCTTTGCACGATTCTCTATCAACTATAGATTATAAATTTGACAAATTATTTTTATCTTTGATAAAAATTAGTGAAGACACAGGAAATTTATCTATAATATTGAAAAATTTAAGTAGTTATTATGAAGAAAAAATAATTATAAATAATAAATTGAAATCATCTCTTATGTATCCAGCGTTATTGTTGACTTTTCTTATAATCGTGTTTAATCTTTGTATTTTGTATTTTATTCCAAGTTATGTCAATTCATTTCAATCTCAGCTGAACAATTTGTCTAGTGTAAGTTTGTTTTTTATCAATATGTGTTTATACATTAAACAAAATTATTTATTTATTTTAATTTTCACATCATTAATATCTTTTTGTTTAATTAAAAACTTAAGATTTAGAAAATTAATATTTAATTTAATTTTTAAAATACCAGTTTTTAAAAAAAATTATTTTAAAAATTGTCAAATAAAATTTATACAAGCATTCTATTACATGATTGGTAGTGGAATTTCTATTTCCAAATCATTAGAAATAATGTCGTCAATTAGTTCTGAAAATTATTCTAAATATTCTAAGTACATATATGCTCAAATTAATCAAGGATTTGATTTATGTGAAGCCTTGGAAAGTTCTAAAATTTTTGATTATGATGTTATATCAATTATAAAAGTTGGGGAAAAGAGTTCTAATTTAGTTAAATCTCTTGAAAATATATGGATTGATTGCTTGAAAAAACGTAATCAAAGTTTGGAATCTTTATCTAAATTAGTTGAACCTATATTTATATTATTATGTGGAATTATAGTTATAATTTTTGTTTCAGTATTTATATTTCCTCTTATTTCTTATGAAAATTTTAGTAATTTATGGGAGGATATTTAAATGAAAAAATTTGGATTTATTATGTTTGAAAATTTATTGTCATTGATTATAGTTGTTAGTTTATCGTTTAGTGTAATTTTATCAGTGAAATTTTTTGAAGTTTTAAATGATTCTTATGAGCATGAAAATTTTAAATTGAATTTTTTAGATTTTATTAACTATGGAAAATTTAAAGCGGCTACTGATTTTGAATTTTATACATTGAGATTTAGCGAAAAAGATATAAAGTTAATTAACAAAAGAAAAGAAATTGTTGATATTTTTAAATTTCCTAAAACTATAAAGATGACGAAATTTAATGGAATTAACAATAGAACTTTGGATATACAGAATGATGGATTAATTGCAAGAGGTGCTACATTTCAATATTTATTTAAAAATGATATTAATAAAATAACTATAGCCGCAGTCACAGGGAAAATAGGATATGAGAACAAATAGAAAATTAGGAAACATGCTCATGAAAAATTTATTTTCATTATTTATTGTTTTCTCTATAGTGTTGTCTATTTTTAAGATTCAAAATTTGAGAATTAAACATTTGTATGATGTTGTTTTGGTAAATGACATTATTCAAGATATTGATATTATTAAAAACGAATTATATTTTAATGAGCAATATAGATATTTAAACGAAACAACATATATTGATTTCGGTAATTTAGAAAATAGAAAGTATAAATATTTTAATGATATTTTCGAAAATAGTACTATTAATTCTAGTTATTATAAATTGTTTTATAGAGATGATGTAATAAAAATAAGTTGTTTTGTAGATGGTGATGAATTGCTTTCAGATGAATTTGAAATGTTTAATTAGGAGGTGAATAAAATATTATAGGACTTAAGAAAAATGGAAATTCTCTCATCGAATCAGTCGTTTGTGTAGTTATATTCATTCTAATAAGTATTTTTATAAATAATTTTATTATAGGATCATCGAAATTTTTAATTTATGATAAAAAGATTTCTTCAGATACTCTTAAAATAAGAGAATTAGATGTATTTTTAAATAGTGAATTTAGCAGGTTTGCTTTTGATTTCGAATTAGTTTCTAATAAAAAGCTAACTTATAAAAGAATAGAACCGATAAATTTGGAAATTTGTGAAGTCAAACCGAGAGAATTGAGTCTTTTAGGTAAATCTATTCGGTTGAAATATGGTGGTAAAAATGAGGCTAATTTATTAAGTAACGTAGATTTTTTCGAAATTAGTAAAAAAGGAAATTTGATTTTTTTAGAAGTCAAATTAGGCAGTGCATCCATGGTGAAGATTATTCCCAATACGTCTTATAATATTTAAAAAAATTGAAGAAAAAGGGAATCGTTTATATTCCATGCATAATGATATTAGTGCTGATATTGAGCTTTACACTTAAATCCAGTCACAAATTAAACAAGTTTAAATTGTATATAGAGTACAATAGAGTTTCTAAACTTAATGAAATAACAGATTTAAAACAATTTATACAAAAATTTAATCATTATAAAAATGATTATTATAAAAATGTCGATTTTGGATTTGATAATGTAGGGTTATCTTTTTTAAATTATATAAAAAAAAACAATATAAAATTATTTAAGGGGAATTTATATATTTTGGATTTTAAATTTGGAAATAAAATTAATCCAAATGATGATAAAGTTTTGCTTTATCGTAGTTTGATAAACAAAAAGGGGTACTATATATATGCTAGAGAAAATGGTAGAGATATTGAATTAGATATTGCTTACATTTTTAAAGCATGATATTGGGAGGGATTATGAGAAATTTAATTTATTATGATAAAAGTAAATTTGATATTTATTTTAGGAAAATAAGTAAGAAGTATGCAAAAGCTAATAAATCTGAAATTTATATTAAGGATATAGACAAGTTTAATATAAGAAATTCTATAGTTACATTTGAAGTTAAGGATTTTTTGATAAAACCATTAGATATGCCATTGGATAATTATATAAATGATAGAGTTTTGAATTCTGTTAAATTTTATTTTAATAATCATAATGATGATGTATTGTATGACTATTTTCTTTTGGATTCTGATGTTAATATAGGACAAGTCAAAATTTTGTTATATGCCATGAAAATTCAAAGTGATGTACAAAAAATTTTAAATTATATTGATAAATCATATTTGGTTGTTAGGCCACTTCAATTTATAATGCTTGAATATATTTCTTATAAATTTAATTTAAGTGACGGAATTTTGATTAATAAAATTGATAAAAATACTTACAATTTTATTGTGTTTAAAAAATTTTTAATATTATTTAACGAATATGTTAATGAAATTAATCCTTCTAATATTGGAAAGTATGTTGACGAAAAATTATCTAAAGTAAGAGAAGATTTCAAAATTAATATAAATAAAAATGTTTATTTTTTAAACGATAATCCATCTTTTTATCCAAATTCATACGATTTTAATTTTAAATTTATTAATTATACAATGGAGGAAATTTTAACTAAACATGATTATGTCAGAAGTAAATTTTCTAAGTTTTGGAAAAAGAGAGAAAATTTTAAAAAGAATGCATAAAAAATATATATCTTATATTTTTGTGTTTATAGTGATTTTGATAATTTTGTTTAAAAATATAATTTATAATTTTAGTGAATTTTATGAGTCGTATAAACCGATTAAATATCAGAATATGGAAATCGAAAGTATAGACCATGTATATAGTAAAGTTGATTTTTTGATTAATAATATGAAGTTATTTATAGATAGAATTGTATATAATGAATCATCATTGAATGTTTATGTAAGAGTTCTAGATAAAAGAGATATATACAGTTTTGTAGATAAATTAAACAACAATAATTTAAAAGTTTTATCTTATTCCTCTTTTCATGAAAATAGTGATGAATTAATATATTCTATAGAAGTAGAGGTATGAGTTTATATGAAAAAAATACTCTTAAGATATAAAATTATTAGCACTGTACTATTTATTCTAGTTTCATTATTATGTATTTTAAATTTTAATTTAAAATTTAAAATACATAAGTTATCAATTCATAATCAAAAATTTTTAAATTACGATGAAGAATTTAAAATTGCGAAAGAAAATAGATTTTATACGTTGAAAAATAACCTTTTGAATTGGGATATTGTTTTAGATAATATAAGTTTTGAAAGTGAAAATATACGATTCAATATATATAAAGAATTATATATAGATAAAGTTGGAGAAGTTTTGGATTTTTTGAGTAGTATTTCGTATTTAAGAATAAAAAATATGGATATAAATAAAAATAATTTCAGTTATATTTTAAATATTTCTGCTGAAATTTGATATGTAGATTGAATTGATGTTATAACTTTGTTAGAATAAAGTTCAGTTAAATTGATATGGAGGTTTAAAGTGTTATGTTAACAGCAGGTGATCTAAGAAAAGGAGTTACTTTTGAATGTGATGGACAAGTATATATTGTAATTGATTTTTTACACGTAAAACCAGGAAAGGGAGCTGCTTTTGTAAGAACTAAATTGAGAAATGTTATAGGTGGAGGTGTTGTTGAAAGAACTTTTAATCCTTCAGAAAAGTTTCAGGAAGCCGTTATTGAAAGAAAAGAGATGCAATATTTATACAATGATGATTTATTGTACTATTTTATGGATCAAGAGACTTATGAGCAAGTACCGATCAATTATGAAAAAGTTCAAGATGCAATAAAGTATTTAAAGGAAAATATGAATGCTATTATAAAGTTCTATAAAGGAGAGGCATTTTCAGTAGAAGCTCCTAATTTCGTGGAACTTGAAGTAGTAGAGACTGATCCAGGTTTTAAGGGTAATACTGCTACTAATACTTTAAAACCTGCTAAAGTTGAAACTGGTGCTGTGGTTCAAGTTCCTTTATTTATAAATGAGGGTGATAAGATAAGAATAGATACTAGAACAGGAGATTATATGGAAAGGGCCTAGCTACGTATAAAAAAGTTGTTAGTTTTACTAACAACTTTTTTTATTATTTTTTGTAATAAAAAAAGAATAAAAAAATATAATTTATACAAAGGGAGGTTATTAATATTAGCGATTTAAAGGAAATGTTAAAAATTTTTTCTATTAATTTGAGAAATCAATTAGAGAAATATGGAAATTTAGAATTTTTGCATGAAATTAGATTTAAATTAGAAAAGCCTATTATATTGATTTTTTCTGATAAAGAAGTCATCTTACCAATTAAAACCTCTAAAGAAGATATAAAAATTATAATAAATAAAATGAGTAAATTTTCTATTTTTGCATTTGAAGAGGAAGTTAAACAAGGATTTATAACTATACAAGGTGGACATAGAGTTGGAATTACTGGGGAATGGGTTTTTGAAAATGGAGAGGTTAAATATATTAAAAATATTTCTTCGCTTAACATCAGAGTATGCAGGCAAGTTTTAGGAGTAGGAAAAAAATTTATAAATTATATTTACAAAAATAATTATATAGTTAATACATTAATAATTTCACCGCCTAGGTGCGGAAAAACTACTTTACTTAGAGATTTATCTCGAATTATTTCAAATGGTGAAAGGCCACTTAAAAATGGTTTTAAAGTTTGTGTTATAGATGAAAGAAGTGAAATTGCTGCTAGTTTTCAGGGAATTCCTCAGTTTGATGTTGGAATTAGGACAGATGTATATGATAATTGTTTGAAAAGTAAAGGTGTAATTTTGGCTATACGTTCCATGGCTCCTGAAGTAATTATTTGTGATGAGATTGGTACAAAAGATGATTTTGAAAGTATTTTGACTGCATATAATTCTGGAGTTTCAATAATTTCAACGATACATGGAAGTAGCGAAGAAGATTTTTATAACAAATTAAAAATGAGTAATGTAAATGTAAATATAGATAAAATTTTTAAATGTATTTTAATTTTAAGTAATAAAAATGGTGTTGGAACTCTAGATAAAGTGAAAAATTTTTAAAAGGAGATAATATGAAATTTATAGCTCTATTTATTATTTTCGTTTGCATTTCTTTAATAGGTTTTACGCTAGGAAATGGATTTAAACTTCGGGTTAAAGAACTGCAAGAGTTTGAAAGTGCGTTTTACTCTTTAAAAAATAATATCACTTTTATGAGGACTCCTATTTCTCAAGCTTTAAAATCTTCATTTAATAGAAAGAGTCAAATGAGTTTCATTTTTGCAAAAATTGCTCACGAAATTGATGAAGGAGAATTTTACAACATTATAGATGTTGTTAAAGATTTGTTTGAAAAGCATAAAGATAAATTATATTTGAATCAATCTGATTTGGATATGATATACGACTTTTTTATAAATCTTGAAAATAACAATATAGATTCTTTCGAGAATTTGTTCAATATCTTTAGCAAAAGAATTGATGAGCAGTTAAAAGATGCCATCGATGTTAGAAATAAAGATAACAAAATATATAGTACGTTGGGTATTGGCATCGGTGCTATGATTGTTATTTTTCTCATATAGGGGAGAGGTTACTTAATGTTAGATTTTTCTATGATTTTTAAAATTGGGGGAGTTGGAATTCTTATAGCAATTCTCGATAAGGTATTGAAAAGTATTGGAAGAGAAGAATATGCAACTCTTTCAAATATCTTGGGAATAGTTCTTATATTATTTATGGTTATACAGTTGATTGGTGATTTGTTTAATACTATTAAAACAATGTTTCAATTGTAGGTGAATTTATATGGATATTATAAAGATAGCATTTTTTTCCTTAACGGCATTGTTCTTCATAATTTTAGTACAGCAAAGTCGTAAAGATTTAGCAATTATAATTTCGTTGTTTGTTGGCGTATCTATTTTTGTTTTTGTATTTGGAAAATTTAATGCAATAGTTTTGTTTTTGCAAGATGTTGCTTTGAAGGCAAATATAAATACGGTGTACTTAAATATTGTTTTGAAAATACTTGCCATAAGTTACATAGCTTCTTTTTGTAGTGAAATTTGTAAAGATGCAGGTTCGAATAACATAGCTTCAAAAATTGAATTCGGTGGCAAAATTTTAATTTTATTTTTAGCGATTCCAATACTTATGGCAGTTCTTCAGTCCATATTAAATATAATGTAGGTGGATTTATGGCCAAACGTTTATTTTGTTTTTTGATTTTGATTATTGTTTTGTTACCTATTTTTAGAGGGGATTCGTCAAAAGCTTTTGAAAATAATTTTTGGGACAATTCTAATATGGAAATGGAAAATGTAATTGAAGAAAGTGAAAAAGAAATATCAAATCTTTATGAATACATAATTAACATGCGTGATGATATAGAAATTTTAAAAGACTTAGATCCAAAAGAATATGTGAAATCTATTATGACTCATGGTTCTGAAGGGACAAGCATAGGAAAAGTTGTTTTTAAAAATATAGTTTCATTTATATTGAGAGAAGTTGTTTTAGTATTTAGTGGAATATCAACCGTTATAATAATAGCTGTGATTTGTTCTTTAATACAAAATCTTCAAAATTCTTTTTCAAATCAATCGCTTTCTAATATAGCTTTTTATGCGTGTTACGCTTTGCTTATCATAATTTTATCCAAAACATTTTTAATAGGAATTGACATAGCCAAAGAAACCATAAAAGAACTGAATAATTTTTTGTTAGTTTTAATACCGGTCATTAGTACTTTGTTGCTTTCAGCTGGTGGAGTGAGTCAAGTCGCAACATTAGACCCTATTATAATTTTGCTAACTAATATAGGACCGACATTTTATTTAAACATATTGATACCAATAATTTTGATGGGATTTATGCTACAATTCGCAAATAACATTTCTAATAATTTCAAAATTTCAAACCTGATTAAACACACAAATCAAATTGTGCTATGGGCTCAAGGAATTTTCATAACGTTTTTCATAAGTATGTTGACAATACGAGGTTTTACTGCTGAAACACTTGATATAGTTACTGCTAAAACTGCAAAATTTGCGGTGGATAATTTTGTTCCGATAGTTGGTAAAGCTATTTCGGAAGCTATTGCGACTGTTGCGGGTTATTCGATATTGTTAAAAAATGCTGTAAGTTCATTGGGACTCGTAATTGTAATTGCTATCGTTGTTGTTCCAATAATCAAAATTTTTATTATGGCAACTTTATATAAATTGACAGCTTCTATAATTGAACCTATTTCTGATAATAGAATAGTATCTGCGGTTGCGTCTGTTGGAGATTCGTTAATTTTAATAATGTCATGTGTAATAGTTGTTTCAGTTTTATTTTTCGTAATGATATCTATTATTGCTTCTGCTGGAAAATTAATTATAGGTGTGTAAGGAGCGGTAACATGGAAATTTTAAAAGAGTGGGTTAGTGATATATGTGTCAGCATTTTATTTATGACAGCTGTGGAACTTGTTTTACCAGAAAACAGCATAAAGAAATATTCAAAATTTGTTTTAGGCTTAATTTTTATTGTTGTAGTTATAAATCCAATTGTTGGTTTTGTAAAACAGGACAGCAATATTTATAAAGATATAACTTTAAATGAAGATTATATGGATAAGTTTGATAATTATTTGCAAAACAATTTAGGGGAATATAGTCAAAGAGTTAAGAACACAACTTTAAATAATTTCAAATACAATCTTGAAAGAAATTGTGAAAATCTTTTGAAAAATAAATTTAAGAAAGATAATTTCAATGTTGATATAAAAATTTCATATGAAAATGAAAATTTTAAAATAGATGAGCTTGTTATTAAAGTTGAAAATCATGAGATAAAAAATGTAGAAACTATAGAAAAAGTTGTAATCGATGGAAGAAATAATAATTCAAAACTTAATAAAGATAGTTTAAAAGTTGGAGAAATAAAAAAACTTTTATCCAATGAGCTTAACATATCAGAAAATATAATAAAAGTATACTAATTATTTTAAGGAGTTTCATTTAGATATGGAAAAATTAAAAGAAAAATTTGCTAAAAAAAGTAATAAATTTACTTATATGATTATATTAATTATAATAGCTGGCGTTATGATATTGGCTGTTAGCTATTTTAATAATTCTACTCCAACATTTTTAAATGTTTCAAATAGTGGTTCTTCAAATTCTGACAATGAGAATCATGAAAAATTATCGAGCTCACTTACTTATCACGATAAAGTTAAAATTGAATTGAAAAATATTTTATCAAAAATTAAGGGAGTTGGTGAAGTCGATGTAATTATACATTTTGAAGGTGGAGAAGAACTTATTCCAGCACTTGACAGCGAAAAATCAAATACAGTTACAGAAGAAAGAGATAGTAATGGGGGGAATAGGTTAAATAATAATAAGAAAGATGGAACAAAAGTCGTTATGTCTAACCAAGGAAACAGCACTGAACCATTAATTCTCAAAACATACAATCCTAAAATTATAGGAGTTTTAATTGTGGCACAAGGTGCTGATAATCCAAAACTTTCTTATGAATTAACGAAAATCGTTGCATCCTTGTATGACATTAGCGAAAGTAAAGTAAGTGTTATACCTATGAAGGAACAATAGGTAAGAAAATGAAAAACTAATTTTTAAATTTTAGGGGGATTTATTATGAATAAAAAACAAGCTGGAGTTTTGCTTACATTGCTCGCATTAATAATTTGTGCAGGAATTTTAGCGATGAAGGTCAATAGTTCTATGCAAGATTTAGGAACGATTTCTATAACTGATAATGATGATGAGGTTATTGCAAAAGATTCAAAACAAAATGATAAAAATGAAATTGGATATGACTTCTTCTATGAAGCAAAATCTGTTAGAGATAAAAAATCTTCAGAAACTTTAGAGTACTTAGCTGAAATAATTGACAACGACAAAATTTCACAATTAGATAGAGATACTGCTGCTAAACAAAAAATAGCTTTGGTTATGGACCAGGAGAACGAAACAAAAATTGAACTTGCTCTTAAAGGAAAAGGATTTGAAGAAATTTTGTGTTTGATTGAAAATGATAAGGCAAGAATATTTATTAAAAATGAAGGTGAGCTTACAGAAAGTCAGAGAAAACAAATTCAAGAAGTTGTTATGAGCGTTGCGAAAATTAAGAATGTCGAAATAGAATTGAAAAAATAATTTAAATTTAACTGCTAATTTTGGTTTTAAGTTAGCAGTTTTTTGTTAAAATAAATATAGAATTACAAATAATGATTTGATATAATTAGGAAAGTATCTTGAGAGGAGTGGAGTATATGAACAATAGTATTGGTGTTATTAAAATATCTGATGATGTTATAACAGTAATAGCAGGAATCGCTGCAAGTAATATTAAAGGAATATATCCACTATTTGGTTTTAGTAATGGGAACGCATCTTTTAGCAAAAAAGTTGTGTCTAAAGGTATTAAAGTTACAGTTGATAACAACACAACAAATATTGATATAAGTGTTGCGGTTGATTATGGAGTTAAAATTCCACAAGTTGTTAGAGAATTACAAGAAAATGTTAAAAATCAAATAGAGACATTTGCTGGTGTGAAAATCCATGAAATAAATGTTTATGTTCAAAAAGTTTTCAGCAAACCTTCTGAATAAAAATTTAATTCTGTTTTAAAAAATATTTTGATTATGTTTTAATTTGAGAGTAGGGGTATGGTTTTATGAAAAATATTTTGTTGGTTTGTTCTTCAGGTATGTCAACTAATATGTTGGTGTTGAGAATGAAAAAGTTTGCTAAGTCCATAAATTTTGATGCAAATATTTGGCATGCTGGAGATGCGACTTTAAAGGAAGAAGTCGTTAAAGCTGATATTATTTTGTTAGCACCTCAAGTTAGGTATTTGCTTAACAAATTAAATAAAATGGTTAATAATCAAAAACCGATTCTTTTGATTGATTTGAATGATTATAGTTCTATGAATTGCAAAAAAATATTGCAGGGATGTTTGTCGTATTAATTTTTGGAGGGTAATTTAATGAGTGATGATTTGGAGTTGAAGAGCTTTGAAATTATATCTAATGTTGGGAGTGCACGTTCTTATTATATAGAAGCTATTGCTTTTGCTAAAAAGTATGATTTTGATTCTGCAGAAAAATCTATTGCAAATGGCGTGGAAGCTTTCAACGCTGGTCACAAAGCTCATTCTGATTTAGTAAGTAGAGAAGCAAGTGGAGAAAGGACTCCTTTCAGTTTAATTTTGATGCATGCTGAAGATCAGCTTATGAGTGCGGAGAGTTTTAAAATAATTGCTACAGAATTTATTGAGCTTTACAAAAAATTATTTAATAACAATTTAGGTTAAATTTAGTTTTGTCACTTTCTTTTTGGAAAGTGATTTTTTGTGCAAATTTATTTTGGAAATTTTGTTTTAATAATTTAAATGTTAATAATTTATGGTATAATCTTAAAACAAAGTTCTTTAAATAAAGTTGAAAGGTAAGGGAAAACGGTTATTGAATTAACTGGATTTTGAAATTAGTTATGGGTAATAGAAGCAAATCACGAGAGATTGTTTTACAAATTTTATTTTGGTTGAGTTTTGATAATAAAAAGAAGATTGATGATTATGAAGAAGTTGTTGAAGATTTTAAATTAGAGTTTGAAAAAAATGATTATGGAATAGATGTGAAGTTTCTAAATAGAGAATTTTGTTTGGATGTTTTGAGTGGAATAAAGTTTAATCAGCTTGAAATTGATGAGCTTATACAAAGAAATTTGAAAAAGTGGAAGCTTGAACGTTTATCTAAAATTGATTTGTCAGTTCTTAGGCTTGCTACTTATGAAATGAAATTTAATTCTTTGAATCCTAGAATTGCTATTAATGAAGCGTTGGAACTTGTGAAAAAATATGGAAGTGATAAGTCTGTTGCTTACGTAAATGGGGTTTTAAATTCTATTAAGGATATTATTTTAGAGGACAATTAGAAAATTTATGAGATTGAAAAAATTTAATGTAACTTCTTTAACCAATTATATAAAAGTTAGTTTAGAAAGTGATATACTTCTTTCAAATGTAAATATTGAGGGTGAAGTTTCTAATTTAAAATATCACACAAATGGAAATATTTATTTTTCTCTTGTAGATGATAATTGTAAAATTAATTGTGTTGTGTTCGGAGATTATGTCAAGAATTTAAATTTTGAAATTCAAGATGGAGAAAAAGTTGATATCGTAGGAAGAATTTCTGTTTATGGAAAAGAGGGAAGTTATCAAATATTTTGTTATTTAATAGAAAGACAAGGGTTAGGGGATGAGTATAAAAAGTTTGAAATTTTGAAAAAATCATTGGAAGAAAAGGGATATTTTGATGATTCTAACAAGAAGCCTATACCTAAAGTTTGTTTTAATATTGGAGTTATAACTTCTTTTACAGGGTCTGTTATAAAAGATATTATTGGTGTTTCAAATAGGAAAAATTCTTTTGTGAATTTTAAAATTTTTAATTCTCTTGTTCAAGGTGATGAAGCGTACAAGGATATTGTTCAAGGTATACATTACTTTAATATTGAAAAAAATGTTGATGTTATTATTATTGCTAGGGGCGGTGGCTCATTTGAGGATTTAGCACCGTTTAATAATGAGGTGCTTGCTGACGAAATTTTTAAATCTGAAATTCCAATTGTAAGTGGAGTTGGACATGAAACTGATTTTACGATTTGTGATTTTGTTAGCGATTTAAGAGCATCGACGCCAACAGCTGCAGCAGAAATTTGTATTCCTAATATGGAAGATTTGGAAAATTCTTTGAGTGATTTGAGGAATTCTTTGAATAGAATTATGAAAAATCGTATTGAGATTTTAAAAAATAAAATTTTAGAGAATAGAATTTTTGTATCAGCTCATTCGCCTTCTAAAGTTTTGGGAGATAAAAAAATTTTTGTTAAGGATTCCTTTTCTAAATTAAATTTTATTGTGAAAAATAATCTTAATAATTTTAAGGAAGTTTTGAATGATTTGAAAATTTCTTTGCAGAAAAATAATTTTAGTGAAATTTTAAATAAAGGTTTCGTTTTGGTTTGTGATGAAAAATCCAAATTCATAAAAAGTTATAATGATGTTCCGGATTTCCAAAAAATTTCTTTGATTTTTAAAGATGGAAGCGTTAAAGGTATTTTTACGAAAGAGGACGGTGAGTAGAATAGAAAGTTTGACTTTTGAACAAAAACTTAGTTTGCTTGACAAAATAGTCAAAGAACTTGATAAAGGTGATTTATCTCTTGAGGCTATTTTTGAAAAATATAAAAGTGGAATCGAACTTTGTAATGAGTTGAGTGGTTTTATAAAAGATTTGGAAGGTAAAGTTGAATATATAGAATCATCTTTTAAGGGAGATTAGTATGAATTTTGATTATTTAAAGCAAGAAATTGATTACAGGATTAGTAAATTATTTGATGGAAAGCAAGGATTAAACAAAATAATATACGATTCTATGCGTTATAGTCTTAATACTGGTGGAAAAAGAATTAGGCCTATTTTGTTCTTGTATACATATTCTCTTTTCAAAAACAATTATCAAGAACTTATTAATTTTGCTTGTTGTCTTGAGATGATACACACTTATTCTTTAATACACGATGATTTACCTTGTATGGATAATGACATGTTGCGTAGGGGAAATTTAACTAATCATATAAAGTTTAATGAAGGTATAGCTCTTTTAGCAGGAGATGGTCTTTTAACAGAAGCGTTTAAAAATATGATAGAGTTTTCTATTAAAAATGGAGCAAATACACTTTATGCAACTTATATAATTGCAAAGAGCATTGATTGTGATGGAATGATTGGCGGACAGGCTGTTGACATAAATACAAAAGGTATTGAGCTTGATGAAGAAACTTTGAATTACATAAACAGAAGTAAAACAGCGTCTTTACTTAAAGCTTGTGTTTTGGCGGCAGCTTATGTTGGTGAAGCGAACGATGATGAAATAAATAAACTTTCTGAGTATGGTTATTATATTGGAATGGTTTTTCAAATAATTGATGATGTTTTGGACAAAACTTCGGATACTATTACGCTTGGTAAAAGTTCAAAAAGCGATGAACGAAATAATAAATTTACTTATGTTGATTTGTACGGGATTGATCGTTGTAGAGAAATTTGTGAAGAGTTAAATGATAGGGCTATTGGTGTTTTGAATTCTTTAGGACGGGATACTTCGGGATTAATTGATTTTACAAAATTTATGTTGAGTAGGAAATTTTAATTGATGAGTGAAACTAAAAAAAGATTGGATGTAATTTTGGTTGAAAGAGGTTTTTATTATTCAAGACAAGTTTCGCGTACAAACATTATGTGTGGAAATGTTTTGGTTAATGGGTTAAAAATATTTAAGCCTGGAGAAAAATTAAATGAATTTGTTGATATAGAAATTTTAAATAAAAAAGTTAATGATTATGTTAGTCGTGCTGGTGCGAAATTGAAAAAAGCTATACACGAATTTGAAATAAATTTAGTTGATAAAGTTTGTTTTGATATTGGGGCTTCTACTGGTGGATTTACTGATTGCATGCTTAAAGAAGGTGCGAAAAAAATTTTTGCGATTGATGTTGGATATGGACAACTCGATTATAAACTTCGAGTAGATGAAAGAGTTGAAGTTTTTGAGAGGACAAATGTTAGGTATGTTGAAGAAAATCAATTTGGAGTTAAAGGAGATTTTGCAACTATAGACGTATCATTTATTTCTTTGGAAAAAGTTTTGGAAAAAGTTTTTAGTTTGCTTTGTGATAATGGCGAAATAGTTGCTTTAATTAAACCTCAATTTGAGGCGGGAAAAGGTAAAGTTAATAAAAAAGGAATTGTTAAAGATTCGCAAGTTCATTTTGAAGTTGTGCGTAAAATTTTAGATTTTTCTTTAGTAAAAGGGTTTGGAATTTTGAATTTAACATTTTCTCCTATTAAAGGTGGAAATGGAAATGTTGAATTTCTTGTACATTTGTCTAAAGAATCTCAAGAATGTTTTATTGACGATGATTTTATATGGAATGTTGTAAATCAAGCCCATGATGAACGAAATTTTAATTAAGGAGAAAATTTTATGGTGTTTGGAATAGCTGTTAATACAACAAAGCCTAGCTATGAAATTATTTTGAAAAAAATTTGTGAGCACTTGAGAGAAAAGTTTTACGATTGCGAGATAAAAATATTTCTTGATTCGAAAAATTTAAATCAAGAAAAGGAAAGATTGTCCTTCTTATTTATTATTGGTGGAGATGGCACTATATTGGGAAACGTTCGTGTTTTGGGAGAATGTGAAATTCCAATAATAGGTGTTAATTATGGAACTCTTGGATTTTTGTCAAGTGTTGAAATTAAAGATGTGGAATTTGCTATTGATTGTATAAAAGATAATAAATTTTATATAGAAAAGCGAATTATGCTTGAAGGATTTTGGGGCGATGACGAAAACAAATATATTTCATTAAATGATATTGTTGTAACGCGACTTCCTTTGTCGGGGTTGGTTAAGTTTAAAATTTTTATAGACGATAAATATTATAATACTTTTTCAGGAGATGGATTAATAATTGCAACTCCAACTGGTTCGACTGCTTATTCTTTATCGGCGGGTGGACCTATTGTTTCTCCAAACATTGAATCCATAATTATAACTCCAATTTGTCCGCATTCGCTGAATGCAAAAAGTTTGGTGATTAGTTCTGATAGCACGATAACTTTGGGGATAGATGGAGTTAGAGATAGTTATTATATTGTAGTTGATGGACAAAAGCGTGAAGTACTTGAAGAAAAGAACATTTTTAAAATTCGTAAATTTCAAAAAAGTTGCTCGATTGTTAGGTTTGATTTTTATGATTATTATCATGTTCTTAGAGAAAAATTAATTAATAGAATTTAAATCTGCAATGAAAGGATTGCATGTATGTTGAAAAATAAACGGCATGAAAAAATTATTGATATTATAAAGAATAAAGATATTGAAACGCAAGAAGAGTTGGCTGACGAATTAAGGAGTGCTGGTTTTGATGTAACGCAAGCAACTGTATCAAGAGATATAAAACTTTTGCGATTGATAAAAGTTTCTACAAATTTTGGTACGTACAAGTACGGAATTTTGGATGACAAAGATATTCAGGAAGCCAAGAAAATTGAAAAATATAAAAATATAGTTGCAAGTAGTATTTTGTCAATGGAAGCTATTGATAAATTTTTAGTGATAAGAACTTTGCCTGGAGCTGCGTCTGTTGTTGGTGAAGTTATAGATTCTCTTAACATAGATGAGATAGCAGGGAATATAGCAGGAGATAATACGATTTTCGTTCTTGTGAGAAATGAAAAATCCATAATTCACATACAAAATAAAATAAATAAGCTTATGAAAAGCTAGGGGAATTTTTTAATGTTAAAAGAAATGAAAATTGAAAATTTTGCTTTGATAGAAAACCTTCATTTAGAATTTAAACGGGGGTTTTCTGTTATATCTGGAGAAACTGGTTCGGGTAAATCCATATTGATTGATGCAATGTGTTTTATTTTAGGATTTAAATTTAACAAAAATATTGTTAGAAATGGAGAATGTAAAACTATTGTTGAGGCAATTTTTGATATTAATCATGAAAAAATAAATGAAATCATTGAAGAAAATGGAATTGCTTTAAATGATTATTTGTTTATAAGACGTGAAGGGCATTTAAATGGAAAAAGTATCGTTAGAATAAATGGAAAAGTTGTAACGAATAATGTTTTAAAATTAATATCAAAATATTTGATGGATATACATACTCAACACCAAAATTATGAATTGTTAAACAACAGCAAACACATAAATTATTTGGATAAATACATAGGCGATAATTTGGATTTCTCAAATTATTTAAAAATTTTTAGAGAATGGAACGAAGTTAAAGATAAAATTGTTCAAATTAAAAATAAAGATTTAAATCAAAGTTACATTGAATATGTAAAATTTCAAATCGATGAACTTGATAAGGCTTGCTTAATTGAAGGCGAGGATGTTGAGCTTGAAGCAAAATTAAAACTTTTGAACAACGGAGAAAAAATTAGCAAGAGTTTGAATTCGGTTTTGGATTGTTTGAATTACAATGAGCACAATAATATTTGTTCTAATCTTATGAATGTAATTAAATCTTTGCGAAGTGTTGGACACATTTTAGATGACATTGATTCTATTGCAAATAAATTTGAAGAAATTTATTATGAGATTGAAAGTTTGTGTAATGATGTAAAAGAAATTGAAAGTAATGTGCATTTTGATTTAAATGAATTTGATGAAATAAATTCGAGAATATATTTGTTAAATTCGCTTAAAAGAAAGTTTGATAAAAATTTTGTTAAAGAACTTTTGGATTACAAATGCGAATTAAATAATTTTTTAGATGAGGTTCTTAATCAAGAATCTATTTTAAAAAGTTTTCAAGATAAAGAAAATGAATTGTATGAAAAATTAGTCGTTGAAGGGAATAAAATAAGTGAGATTAGAAAACAATATGCTAGAAGAATTGAAGATGAAATTATTTTGGAATTAAACTATATGGGAATGGAAAATATAAGTTTTAAAATTTTTGTAGAAAAGGATTCGGAATTTAGTCAATTTGGAAACGACAATGTGAATTTTTTCATATCCACAAACAAGGGCGAGCCTCTGAAAAATTTATCACAAATTGTTTCAGGTGGTGAGCTTTCAAGAATAATGTTAGCTTTAAAAATAGTTTTTATAGGTAAGGAACCTATAGCCGGAATAATTTTTGATGAAATTGATACGGGAGTTAGTGGAAAGGTTGCACGCAAAGTTGGAGAAAAAATGTATTATCTTTCTTCACGTTGCCAAGTTTTTTGTATAACTCATCTTCCACAAATAGCAAGTTTATCTGATAATCATTATTTAGCCACAAAAAAAATTGAAAACGGAAAAACTTTTACCAATATTTCAATTATAAATTTTGATGAAAAAATAAATGAGATTGCCAAAATGATTGGCGGTGAAAATGTTACAGAAAGCGCTTACATAAGTGCGAGGGAACTTATTGGTAACAAAAAATCATAGAATAAAAATAATTTTAAAATGGAACAATAAATCATGAGCGTATTTGCTCGTGATTTTTTTGTCTATTTATAAATTGTTTTGTAAAAGAAGGAGGAATTAAAGTGCGGATAAAAAACTTTCTTAAAATTTTCGCAATATTTACTCCTATATTAGTATTGTTTTTATATATAGCCTCTGTATTCGTAAGTATTCCAGAGGTAATTTTTCTAAGAGATGGAACTAATTTTAAATCAAACAAAGGTGTAGTTAATTATTCTTTAAAGAAAATGTACGACAACATATCAGAGTATGACGCAGAATTTTTAGGATTTAAAATAAAAACTGTCGAGGTTATGGCAGTTCCAAAAGAAATTAAGTTGTACCCTGGTGGTAATGTCGTTGGTATAAAACTTCAAACAAATGGTCCTTTTGTAGTTGGATTCTCTGATATAGAAAATGAAGAACAAAAACCATATAGTCCTTCAAAAGAAAGCGGAATAAATTTGGGAGATATAATTTTATCAATCAATGATGTGAAAATAGAATCTTCTGAATTTTTAGCTGAAACTTTAAATTCTCTTGATGATGAAGAGATAGATGTTAAATTAGAGCGAGATGGAAAAATTTTATACAAAAAGATTAAGCCCATAAGAACAGAAGACGGAAAAAGTAAAATAGGATTGTGGGTTAGAGATTCAACAGCGGGAATTGGAACGGTAACTTTTATTGATCCAAATACAGGAATATATGGAGCATTAGGTCATCCTATAACAGATGTTGATACTGGTGATGTCATTAAAATAAGTAAAGGCAATATTGTTAATTCGTCTATAGTAAATGTGAAAAGAGGAGAAAAAGGAAATCCAGGAGAGTTAAAAGGAGTTTTTATAAATGATGACATAAAGTTAGGTAATGTAATTCACAATACTAAGTATGGAATTTTTGGGGAATATAGTTTGGAAAATTTTTATGGTGAAAAAATGAGTATTGCTTTGAAAGATGAAATTAAAGAAGGCCCAGCACAAATAATTTCAACAATAGAAAATGAACCTAAAGCTTATGATGTTGTTATCGAAAAATTACTTCAACAAGATAATCCGAGTTCTAAAAGTATGGTGATTAAAGTTACAGACCCAGAACTTTTAGAGAAGACTGGAGGAATTGTTCAAGGAATGAGTGGAAGTCCAATAATACAAAACAACAAAATTATTGGAGCTGTAACACATGTTTTAGTTAACAAACCTGATACTGGATATGGAATATACATTGAATGGATGCTTAAAGAAAGTAATCTTTTTGATTAATTGAACTACATTAATTCGTTAATGTAGTTTTTGTTATCGAAAAATATACATAAAATTTTATTAAATAGGAGGATGTTTTTAGTTTTTGTCGAATACTTCCACATAGGTTAAAAGAGGCGAATTTTAAAAGGAGCGAAAAATATTGGAAGATAAGAAAATAAAAATTTTAATTGCTGATGATAATGAGGAATTTTGTATAGTTTTAAAAGATTATTTGAATAATCAAGAAGAGTTTGACGTTATAGGAATTTGCAAAAATGGGATTGAAGCGCTTAAATTTATAAAAGAGAACAAGCCTGATTTGGTTGTGTTGGATATAATTATGCCTCACTTAGATGGGCTGGGTGTTTTAGAACAATTAAATTCAGATAAGGATTTTGAATTTGCTCCTAAGGTTATTATTTTGTCTGCAGTTGGACAAGATAAAATTACACAAAGTGCTATTAAGTTGGGCGTCGATTATTATGTCATAAAACCATTTGATATGGATGTTTTTATCAAAAGAATAAAGCAAATGTTTAATCGTGCATCTGAGCAAAAATATTTTACGAATACAAACGAGAGCGCTACTAAAAATTCAAATGATTCTTTTCCGAATAATGTTTCCAAGCAATCAGATCCTGTTAATTTGGAAGGAGAAATTACGGGTATAATTCATGAAATAGGAGTGCCAGCTCACATAAAAGGATATTTTTATTTGAGAGAAGCTATTTCGATGGTTGTAAATGATATAGAATTGTTGTCAGCAGTTACAAAAGAGTTGTATCCTTCTATTGCGAGAAAATATAATACTACTTCCAGCAGAGTTGAAAGAGCAATAAGACATGCAATTGAAGTTGCGTGGAACAGAGGACAAATTGAAAGCATAAACAAAATTTTTGGATATACAATACATAATGAAAAAGGAAAACCTACGAATTCAGAATTCATTGCGATGGTTGCAGATAGATTGAGATTGAAAAACAAGGTAGGTTAAAATAATTTTTGCGTTTGTGCAACAAAAAAGCAAGAGCGTTTGAGTTCTTGCTTTTTGTTTTAGGAATTTCTATTTTCTAACTCTCTGGACTTTTGTTAAACTTTTAGGTTGAGGTTGATTTGTAACTATCAAATCTTGTTTGTTGGATAAATTTCTAATGTTTAATATGTTTAAAATCTCTTTATTCTTTTTGTCTTTTAGAGCTTGAACTATAACAAGATGACCTTGATTAATGTTCATGAATGAGGGTTTTTTAAACCATCTTTTCTTTTTGTATGTGCATTTAATAACATTTTTGCTACGTTCTGGTTTAACAAAAACAACAGCTGTAAGTACGTAAAAAATCCATAAATATTTTTTCATTTCGACTTTGACAGATAACACGTTGCCTTGTGCCTGAGTTAATCGGTCTCCATATTTTTTAATATACGATTTTGTATAATAATCTGTTATTTTATCCCTAAAACCCATTTATAAACTCCTCTTTTCAAAATTATATACTACTATATATAGTATTATTTTATTTTTTGTAATTCAATATTTTTTTATTAATTTGTTAAACTGTTTTAAAAAATGAAGATTTATTAATAAAAAATACTAGATATTGAAAATTAATTATGTTATCATCACTTTGTAAAAATTATTTATTTTTTATTTGAGTAAATGGTACACTGTCGTGTGATTGGAGTTGTTTATGTCTAAAAAAATAACTATAAAAGATATTGCTAGATTGGCAAGTGTTTCACCAACATCTGTGTCATTAGTTTTAAATGATGTTCCATCTAGAATATCTGAATCGAAAAAACAAGAAATAAGAGACATAGCAAAAAAATTAAATTATATTCCAAATCATTTTGCACGAAGTTTATCAAAATTAAATTCAAAAACTATTGGATTGATTGTACCAAATATTGAAAGTTTATATTTCTCATTGCTAGTTAAACATATTGAAGAAATTATGCGTTTAAATGGATATTTTGTTTTTGTGATGATTAGCGGTGAAAAATTTGAAAATGATAAAAGCTTATTTTTTAAATTAATAAATAGGCAGGTCGATGGAATAATTATTTGTCCATCGAATGATTCGTACGACAACGTTCAAGAGAGCATAAAATTTTTTAAAGAAAATAGTTTTGGAATTCCAGTGCTGTTCATAGAAAGAATTTTTGGTTATGGTGAAAGTTATGTTAGATTTGATAACGAATTTGGTGGATTTTTAGCAACGAAATGTCTTATTGAAAAATTTAATTCTAAAAACATAGCGTGCATAACTGAAAATTTGAAAACTTATAACGGTAAAGAAAAATATTCTGGTTACGTAAAAGCTCTTGAAAATTATAACTTACGATTAAATTATAATTTGGTTTTTCGTGGCGAAAGCGCATATGAATGCGGTTTTAAATATGCAGGTGAAATAATTAAAGATGGAAGCATTGATGGAATTTTTTGTTGTAGTGATTTAATAGCGTATGGGGTTATGAGTTACGCCAATTTTCGAAAAGATTTATTAAAGCGTATGAAAATTATTGGATATGGAAATTTAAAACAAGGTGAAATGTTCGGAATTAATTTGAATTCCATACATAATGATGTTAAATTATTAAGTGACGAGTCATGCAAAGCGATGATTGATTTAATTGATGGTAAATGCAAAAGAGTTAAAATTATTTTGAAACCTTCGTTGGTTTTATTTTAATCATGAAAAAATCCCACCTACAAACGTGGGATTTTAATTTTATTTTGATTTTTTTGTAAATATAGATAAAAGTCCTCGTTTAATAACTTTCAAAAATGTATCAGATTTAAACATATTTTCAATTGGTATGTATTTGCACATAGTTTTCAATAAAAGTTTGTTATTTCTTGATGAAAAGGAGTATTTGCCATTTCTTTTTGTGAAAATTACAAATCTGTTTATATGTTTTCCCCACAATACAGATGCAGAAATATAATCTATTTCTTGCCAAGGAATTTGTATATAGTCATTTACATTTTTGTCATTATAAAATTCAAAAGCCTTATCTCCTATTAAAACTTTTCCATAATTTGAAAGTCCTAAATATGAAGTTGCAGCTATGGTTAAATCAACTTTAGTATTTAAAGATTGGGCCATTAGGTAACCTCCTTTTTAAAAACAAAAGCTCGGAATCTTAACCGAGCTTTGATTAGTTATTACATTATTCCACCAAGACGTGCTAATATACCTACAGCAAATAATGCTACTATTATTACGATAGGTGAAACTTTTTTCTTTAACAACCAACAACATAATAGTGTTAATAACACAGCTGCAAGACCTGGAATTAATGAATCTAAGTTTTGTTGTAGAGTTGTTACTTTATCAACATTCAAACCAGTTGCGCCTAATGCACTAAATTGCTCTAACGCTGATTTTATACCTTCAGCCCCAGAAGGTAATGCTGCCCAATCTATGAATGCACCGTCAGGTTGTTGAACAGTTGAAACAATGGAAGTGAAGCTTATACTTACCCAACGATTAACTAATGCACCAATTATAAACATACCAAGTATTGATGCAGTTTGAGTTATTTTTCGTAGTAAACCACCAGAAAGGTCTTGAGTTATTTTTGTACCAACTTTGTATCCAAATTCTTGAGTGTACCACATAAATCCAAAACGCATAACGTTCCAAACAATAAAGAATAAAAGTGGCCCAATTATACTTCCGCTTAAAGCAAGTGAAGCTCCCAAAGCACCTAATATAGGTCTAGCTGTGAACCAGAACACAGGATCTCCAACACCAGCCAAAGGCCCCATCATACCAATTTTGACTCCTTGAATAGCTGAATCTTCAACAGGAGCTCCATTTGCACGTTCTTCTTCAAGTGCTAGTGTAACACCCATAACAGGTGAAGAAACATAAGGATGAGTATTATAAAATTCTAAATGACGTTGTAAAGCGGCTATACGGTCTTCTTTTTTAGGATATAATTTTTTAATAGCAGGTATAATTGAATATGCCCATCCCCCATTTTGCATACGTTCATAGTTCCAAGAACCTTGAAGGAACTGATGACGCCAAGCAACCGAAAAACGGTCTTTTTTAGATAAACTTAATTTCTTTTCCATGTTTAATTTTCCTCCTCAAGGTTTAATAATCATTTAAAATATCGCCAAGTGGATCTCCATGTCCTCCACCACTAGATGACTTTCCAGATTCTTTTAATCCTAAATATATTAAAGCTAAACTAATTCCAATTGCTCCAAGTGATATCAAAGTCAATTGATTTATTGCAGCTAAACAGAAACCAATTATAAAGAAAGGCCAAACCTCTTTTGAAGCCATCATGTTTATAACCATAGCGTAACCAACAGCAGCTATCATACCACCACCTACGGCCATACCACCAGACAACCAAGCAGGCATAGCATTTAAAGCATTTGTAACTAGTTCAGAAGGAACTATACAAAGAGCTGCGGCAGGTATTGCTATACGTATACCTTGAAGACAAGTAGCAAGAATTTGCCATCTTTCAACACCCTTTATACTTCCTTTTGCTGCCTCTCTATCCATGAAGTGAACCATTGGAATAGCAATAGTTCTACAAATCATTGTTAAAAATAATCCAGCAACTGAAAGTGGAATAGCAACTGCAACTGCAGCGTTTATTGCTGTTTGAACATCTGTGCTACCGTTTTGTAGACCAAGTACCATTATAATTGCTGATGCTACTGAAGCAAGTGCAGCATCTGGAGCTACTGCTGCTCCAACGTTTGCCCATCCTAATGCAATCATCTGTAACGAACCACCTAGAATTATACCTTCAGTTAAGTGACCAGTTACTAGGCCAATTAAAGTACAAGCTACTATAGGTTGATGGAATTGGAATTGGTCTAATATACCTTCCATACCTGCTAGGAATGCTACTACTATAACTAATAATATCGTAATTCCTGACATATAAAATCTCTCCTTTATAATTTTAATTCAGCTTTAGCTTTTTTCAAGATACCATTAATGTCTTGAGAAGCATCCGTAGGAACTTTACGAACATCTATTTTAACTCCCATAGACAATAATTTATCAAAAGTTTTTACATCTTCAGCATCCATTGACACAGCTTTAGTTAAAACAACTTTACCTAAAGAGTGGGCCATTGAACCTAAGTTTAATGTGTCTATTCGTACACCACTTTCTATTGCTTTTAAAGCATCTTGTGGAGTTTCAAATAAAATTAAAGCTTTTGTATTGCCAAAACGAGTATCTTTATCAACTTGAGCCATTTTAGATATTGGCACTACATTTGCTCTTACTCCTGGAGGAGCAGCTTGTTCAATCATATTTTTTCTCAATTTATCTTTAGAAACTGCATCTGAAACAGCTATAATTCTGTCTGGATTCACAGCTTTAGTCCAAGCTGTTGCTACCTGTCCATGAAGTAGACGTGTATCAATACGAGCTAAAACGTATTTGATTTTTCCATCTCCAACAACAGTACCTTCTGGAATGACTCCAGAATTTTTAGATTTTATGTTTTGTTGGGAAGTTGTTTTTGGTTCTAGCTTTTCAGGTTTGATTTTAATTCCTTCTTTTGCTGAACTTAATATGGTTGATGCTATTTTTTGGGCAGACTCTGTTGATAAACGAGAAGCGAATGCTTCTACCAACATAGGCAAGTTTAAACCAGTAACAATAGCCCATTTGTCTTCGTGGCCTTCAATTAAAATGTTAGCTTGATTAAATGGAGTACCAGGCCAAAGATCTACAAGGAAAAGAACTTCGTTTTGGTCATCAAATGATTTAATAGCGTCTAACATTTTATTTTTTATGATTTCAGGGCCTTCATCAGGCATTAAAGTGCAAGCTTTAACGTTTTCCTGTTCACCGAAAATCATTTGAGCAGATTGTAGGATTCCGTTTGCAAAATCTCCATGACTGGCGATGATAATACCTACCATGTTTCCTCACTTCCTTTTCGTAATAATTTACACTAAAAATTTTATATAAGTATTTTTTGTGCTAAAAATAATTTATACACTTTATGCACTATTTATCAATACTTTTTTTATATTTTTTTCAAAATATATAAAATAAATTCTTAAAATTATAAAAAATAATTGTACGAGCATCTATTTTAACATAAAAAGTTATTTAGGCCAATAAAATAAAAGATTATCTCTAATTTTAGTAAAGTATAGTAGACTTACATAAATTTTGTTTATGGTGTAAGCTTTTCATTTTTAATTGTTAGTTAATTACAAAATAGGAGAATTTTATTTAAATAAAGGTTGATTAAAAATTTTTAATCAAATATAAATTTTAATTAAATGTTAATTTTGTAAAATAAAAATGTGCACAAATACAAAATAATTTTTAAGGAGTTAATATTTATGAACAAAAATTTAGTTAAAAAAATTATTTCAGCATCGATAGCATGCTCTTTGTTAGTTCCACTTGGAGTTGGACTTTCATCTAAATCTAAGGAAGCTCAAGCTTTTGGATTTTATTATGATGATGATAGGTATGATGATTGGTATGATGATTGGTATGATGACGATTGGTATGACGATTGGTATGATGATGATAGATACGATTTCGATTATTGGTGGGATTAAAAAAGTTTTTTAAGTAAATTTAAATTATTTTCGTATTTGGTTTCTAAAATAGAGAATTTATTTTTGAGATGGATGTAGCCATCTCTTTTTTTTGTACAAAAAAATGTTCACAGATTCCTATGAACATTTCAAAATGATAATTATTTAAAATGAGGTAAGAGTTTTATATGCTTTTCATAAATAAAATATGCGAATAATGAATTTGCCCATGCAAACCAATGGCGTGTAAAATTTTCAGGATTATCTTTGTGGAATCCTTCGTGCATGTACATGGTGTTTCCAGTGCATTTGAGAATCGTATCAATTAAAAATTTTATTTCGTATTCGTCATTTGTAGTTAAACCTTGCATGCACAAAGAAATATGCCATATGTAATCAATTGGAGTGTGTTGACTTCCAATTCCTTTTGCAAAAATTCCTTCGTAATAATAAGGATTGTGAGAGCTTAAAATAAATTTTCTAGTTTTTTTGTAAATGGAGTTATTCTCGTTTGCGTAACCTAAATAGGGTATTGACAAAAGGCTAGGAACATTTGCATCGTCCATTAAATTATAATTTCCAAGTCCATCAGTTTCGTAAGCAAATATTTTTCCAAATTTCTCGTGATTGACAATTCCAAATGAATTTATTCCGTGTTCTATTTTTGATTTAAGATTTGAAGCTTTTTGTTTTAATTGTAAATCGTTGTATATATTTTCTGAAATTTCTTCAATGTATGAAAGGGCAACAACTGCAAACATATTTGAAGGTATTAAGTATCCAAATTTGCAAGCGTCATCGCTTGGCCTAAATCCAGACCACGTCATTCCAGTGTAAGAAACAGGATTTCCTAAACCGTTATTGTATAATGTGTCTGTTTCAGAACAATTAATTCTTTGAAATGAATAATCCGATTTTTCAAAATGGTTTTGTTCATTTTCCCACAAATCCATAATTAAATTGAATGCGTCTTTTATTTTCTCGTTGAAAAAATTTGAATCGTTAGATTCTTTCCAATATTTATAAATTAATCTTATAGGAAAACAAAGAGAATCTATTTCATATTTTCTTTCCCAAACCCAAGGATTATCTTTCGTAATGTCATTGTCCCATTTTTTTCCGTTAGATTCAATGTTAAAAGCATTTGCATAAGGGTCAATAAATATGCAATTAATTTGTCTATTTATTAATCCGACAAAAAGTTCTTTAATTAATTCGTGCTTATTAACGAAAGGTAAGTAATGTTCAACTTGACAACTTGAATCTCTCAACCACATGGCTGGTATATCGCCGGTAATTATAAAAGTGTCATTTTCATTTAACTTTACAGTGGTTTCAATTGTATTTACGAAACAATTGTAAAAAACATTTTTCAATTTTTTGTTTTCTATTAGCGAACTTAATTCTAAAGCAATTGACTTTATTGTTTCTTTGAGCAAATTTAATTTGTATTCTTGTTTGTTTATCATGCTGGTTTACCTCAAATTAATCATAAAAATTTGTATTTATTTTTCAAAGTATTACAAAATGTAGTATAATTACCATATAACATTCAATGTTTTGAGCTAAAACTAATTATTTTTCTTAGAAATATCTTCTAGTTCCTTTAACAAAGCTCTGTTTATGAAAATTTGTGAAAACGCAAGTGCAGTTGATAAAAATAGAACAGTGAGAGCTGGATTAATTTCAAATACTATTAAAAAAAATATTATTAATAATAAATTTGTTATCGTTAATATTGGACGTGTGAATGCCAAAATAAAACTTAATCGTATAACTTCTAAATTTGTCATTGAGAATCTGCTGATTATGAGAAAAATGTAAGGGGTGATTATAGAAATTAAAATTAACATGCCAATGAACATGCAATTGAGAATTAAGAAATTGGAAGTTGCTATTGTGAAAAATCTGATGTTTGAATAAATCAAGAATACAATAATCAATTCCATAATCCAAATTATTAAAGATTGTTTGAAGTTTAACTTAAAACCTTTTATAAAATCTTTGACAACCTCAACGTTCTTGTTTTTGTAAAGTTTGTTCATGCAATACAAGATTATTGTGAATGCAGGCATTGTTGGTATTAGGCAAAACAAAAATAGCGGGAAATATGTTAAGGGTCCATTTATTCCAACTAACACGAAAAATATAATCAAAGGTATGTTCATACCCCAAAATAAAATGTTTAAAATAAAAAAACAAAATATGTAATTAAAAACCTCAAATAATTTATCTAATTTAAAAATTTCATTCAACATAAAATATCTCCTGAAAATGTTTTCTAAATATGAATAGTATAGTTGAAATATTAAACTAATTCAAATTTTATTTTGAAAAATGTAGAATAATTCAATTAAAAATAGAACTTATCACAATATAAAAAATTTTTTATCGAAGGATAAAGTTTTATTAGGAGATGAATATTTATGGATAAAAATAAATCTGTATTGTATAAACGAATTTTTATAATAAATTTAATATTAGCTATAATTTTAATGTTTTTTTTATATGTTCATTTCTCAATAAATTTAATTAAAAATATTAGGAAATCAAAATTTTACGTAAATGAGAAAATTGCTTATAACGTAAGTAAAGAGTTGGATAATCTGTATTATGAATTCTTGAAATGTGTTAAGAAATTGTATAGAGATGAAGTGATTTTAAATGATGTTGTAAAATTTATGAATATGGATATGACTTCTTATTTGCAATACAAAATAGATAAATTATATTTGAGCAATGATACTTATTATAGGGGAATACAAAATTTTGTAAATGAATCTCTTAACTTAGATGAAAATTTAAAATCAATTTCGTTTATAAGCTTTTCAAGAAATGAAAATGTGACGTTCAGTAGGTCGGAAAAAATTGATGTCGTTAATTTGAAAGATTTTAAATTTAAAAATCATAATGACATTTTAAAATTATTTGAGAGGGAGGGAACTTTGAGTTTCGTTGGTGAAATTAAAAATCCAATTAATTTTCACAAAGAGGGTCTAATAGTTTTGACTTTCGATTTAAAATTTTTGAAAAATTTAGATCAAGAATTTGACAACATGACAAATATTTTTGTACTAGATGCAAATGATTATGTTGTTTACAGCTCAAAAGGAATTTTAGATTATGATTTTTACAAATACCACGACAACATCACAACGAATAAAAATAATTTTTTGGATTTTAAAGACAGGTACTATGTTAAAAGTGTTGTCGGCAAAAGTGGACTTAAAGTTTTTTCGATTATGGATTTTAGAGGCACAGGGTTCATGTACGGAATTCTAAGTTATTTTGTTTTTGTGGGATTATTGTTTTTAATTATATCAAGAGGCATTTATCATTTTAAAATAAAATCGTTGAGCGATAGAACAAATAAAATATTGGACGCTATAGACAAAATTAAAAATGGAGATTTGTATACCGAAATACCCTTAACTTCTGATTGTGATGAGATAAATTATATTGCGGAAAACTTAAATTCCATATGCAAAAATTTAAATGAACATATTGATAAAAGTTTTAAAGCTGAAAGCAAGCAAAAAAAATGTGAAATGCTAGCTTTGCAAAGCCAAATAAATTTGCATTTTTTGTACAATACTTTGGAATCAATAAGAATGAAAGCTATTTGTAATGGAGATAAAGAGGTAGGCAACATGATATACACTTTATCTTTTTTGTTTAGGAAGCAGCTTAAAGATAAAAATGTTGTTACTATAGAAAGTGAATTGGATTGTTGTAAAAAATATATTGAAATTTTTAAATACAGATGGCCTGATAGTTTTAAATTTTTTATAGATTGCGATGAAGAACTTAAAAATATGCAAATTGTAAAATTTACCGTTCAACCTTTAGTTGAAAATTATTTTGTTCATGGAATTAGGTTGGAAGATAAAGATAATATTTTGACCATTAAAGTAGACAAGCATTGTGAAGACATTATTATTAAAATAATTGACAACGGAAAAGGCATAGATGACTTCAGAATGAACCTTATTAACAATGGAATAAAAGGCAGAACGTATCCTCAGAGTTCCATAGGAGTAATAAACGTACATGAAAGATTAGTAATCCAATACGGGAAAAAATATGGTGTCTCTTTGGAAAAGACAGAGTATGGAAACAATGTTTCTATTTTGACAATACCGTGTAAGGAGTGTTGAATATGTATAGTGTTATGTTAGTAGACGATGAAAAATTAATAATTGATGGTCTTATGAAAATAATTAATTGGAATGAATTAGGTTTTGAAATATCACAAACAGCGAACAATGGTGAAGAGGCTTTTGAAAAATTTAAAAATTCTCCTGTAGATGTCATAATTACAGATATAAGTATGCCGAAAGTTACGGGATTGGATTTGTTGGAAAAGGTTAGAACTTTAAATAACAAAATAAAATTTGTGGTGTTCAGTGCTTATGATGAATTTTCTTACGCACAAAAAGCAATTAAATATGGAGTGGAAAATTATATTTTAAAGCCAATAAATGAACAAGAGCTTGAAGACGCTTTAAAAAAATTAAAATTAAATTTAAACAGCGATTTGAAAAATGAGAAAATTATTTTCAGAAAGAATTTATTATTGTTTCAATACATAAATGGAAAAATTTCAAACGAAGATTTATTTAAAGTTAAAAATGATTTGAATATTTCTTTTGAAGACAAACAATATATTGTTTCAATTATAACTATTTTAGGCAGATACGATGAAAATATTGTTCTATTTATGGAAGAAATTATTGAGTCTACATTAAAATGCAAATTCGAATTAATACATAAATATGATGGGAAAATTATTTTAATTTGTTCGTTTGATGAGTGTTTTTCTCAACATGGAATAGAAAATTTTTACGGAGAGATTAAAAACAAAATAGTCGAGGGTTTAAATGTTGAAGTTTTTATATCTATTGGTGATTTAGTTGAATCCATAAATAAACTTCAACTTAGTTACAAGACCGCAAATGATTTGAGAAAATATATTTTAACCGAGGGAACAAATATTTGTTTAAGTAAAAACTCACTTACATTCAAAGAAGATTATAGATTTACGTTTAATAATGAGGTTGAAGAAATCAACAAACTATTAATTGAAAAAAATGTAGACAAGCTAATTGATTACATAAATAAAGTTTTGGAAGATATAAGATTAACTCCTGAAAATATTTACGATTTGTCGGCAAAAATATTGTTTCTAATTGATAAAGTATATGGAGAATTTAAACTTAACAAAAATTGTGAAAGAAGTAGTTTGGTTAACATGATTTTAAATTTGTGCAATGAAAGTACTATAGAAGATGTAAAAGCCTTTGTTATAAGCGAGTTAATTGAACTTATAGAATTAATAAACAATAGCATCACAAAATATAGTCCTGTTGTTCAACAGGTCATGAATACTGTAAATGAAAAATATTATGAGGAACTAAGTTTAAAAACTTTGTCGCAAAAATATAACGTAAACAGTTCTTATTTAGGACAAATATTTAATAAAGAAGTTGGAATTTCTTTTTCTGAATATTTAAATAGAGTTAAAAACACAAAAGCCAAAGAATTAATATTAAATACGAATATGAAAATTAATGATATTGCCAAAGATGTAGGATATTTAGACACAAGTTATTTTTATAGAAAATTTAAAAAATATTTTGGAATTTGTCCGCTAACTATGAGAAATATGAAAAAATACTAATTTTATTTTTGTAGTTAAATTTCTTTAAATTCTTAATTTATCCACTAAATCTAAAGTTTTTAAACTCAAAGTTTTAAAATATCTATGGTATAATGTAATCGATTAGAAAAACGTTTACTCAAAAAGGAGTGAATTGTATGTGCAAAACTATAAATTTAAATGCAGTCAAAAAAAAATCCATATTCAAAAAGCTTAAGGAAAACAGTGGGCTTTTGTTTTTAACTTTGCCTGGAACTTTGTGGTTCTTGGTTTTTGCTTATTTGCCAATGTTCGGTATAATAATAGCTTTTAAAGAGTGGAGAATACATGGTGGATTTTTAGAAAGCTTGATTAAAAGCGAGTGGGTTGGTCTTCAAAATTTTAAGTTCTTATTTGGAAGTAGTGATGCTTGGATTATTACGAGAAACACAGTATTATATAACATTTCTTTTATAATTTTAGGTATAGTTTTGCCTGTAACTTTTGCAATACTTTTAAAAGAATTATTAAACAAAAAGTTATCCAAGTTTTATCAAAGTTCTATGTTTTTTCCATATTTTTTATCTTGGGTTGTGGTTAGTTATTGTTTATTTACTTTCTTGAGTCCAGAAAAGGGATATTTAAATAGTATAATAACCTCGTTTGGAGGTGAAAAAATATCCTGGTACACTGAATCAAAATACTGGATATTTATAATAATTTTCATGAGCCAATGGAAGGGAATTGGTTACGGAACTGTAATTTATTTAGCGGCAATTTGTGGTATTGACAAATCTTATTTTGAGGCTGCTATGATTGATGGTGCTAGTAAATGGCAACAGATTAAATATATTACGTTACCGCTGTTAAAACCTGTATTAATAATTATGTTTATAACTTCAGTTGGAGGTATATTTAAAGCTGATTTCGGTTTGTTCTTTCAATTGCCTAAGGATTCAGGAGCGTTATATTCGGTAACTAACGTTATAGATACGTATGTTTATAGAGGACTTATAAATTTAGGAAATATAGGTATGAGTGCTGCAGCGAGTTTGTATCAGTCTTTTGTTGGATTTGTTTTGATTATAGTTACTAATGGGATAGTTAGGAAAGTAGATGAAGAGAATGCGTTTTTCTAAAATAAAGGGTGGGTGTTAACATTGAAGAATAAAATTGATTTTAATAGTAAAGAAAATGATGTGAACATGAAATTCAATAGTATTTCAAGAAAAACAAATTTTATTATAAATGTTTTTTTTATAATATTATCTGCACTTTGTATAATTCCATTTGTTTTAGTAGTTATAATTTCATTTACCAGTGAACAATCCTTGCAATTAAATGGGTATAGGTTTTGGCCAAAGGAGTGGAGTTTTGAAGCATATAGATATATATTTACTTCTGGTAGCAATATTTTAAGAGCTTATGGGATTACTATATTTGTTACAATAACTGGAACTTTTATTGGATTATTTATTATGACAAGTTATGCTTATGCTTTATCTAGAAAAAGTTTTGCATATAGAAAAACTTTTACAAAATTAATATTTATTCCTATGTTGTTTTCTGGTGGAATAGTTTCTTCTTATTTGGTAGTTACGAGGTTTTTAGGTTTGAAAGATAATTTGTTGGCACTTATTTTACCTATTTGCGTAACTTCATTTAACATTATAATATTGAGGACATTTTTTAAAACTACTGTTCCTGAAGCTGTAATTGAATCAGCTAAAATAGATGGAGCTTCTGAACTTACTATATTTTTAAAAATAGTTTTGCCGATATCTTTACCTGCAGTGGCAACTATAGCATTATTTTTAACATTAGGATTTTGGAACGATTGGTTTAATGCCATGTTGTATATAGAAAAGAGTAGTTTGATGCCACTTCAGTACATGTTGGTAAAATTGGAAACTTCTATGGATTTTTTAGTTAACAATTCATCTAGTTTAGGTATTTTGGCTGTCGATCAAGCTTTAAAATTGCCACGTGATACAGCTAAAATGGCCATAGTTGTAATATCAACCCTCCCGATAGTATTGGCTTATCCATTTTTCCAAAAATATTTTGTAAGTGGATTGACTGTTGGAGCAGTAAAAGAATGATTTTTAAATTTTGAATTTAAAATCTGTATAAAGTAGAGGTGCAAGAATGTTTTATTTGCTAGAGAGAATTAATAGAATCTGTAGTGAAATTTCAAAAAATATTTATACGTCTGTTGTAGATATAAAAAATTATTTATATGTGGACGGTAATTATAAAAGTATTGATTTAGTGAATGCAAAAGCAAATGATGAATGGAAGGAATTTAAAACAGGTGATTTATGGGGTGGAAGAGATTGCCATAGATGGTTTAAATGCAATATTAAAGTTCCTGAAGAATTTCATGGGAATACAATAGCTTTGAATTTTTATACATTTGAAGAAGGGTGGGATGCAACTAATCCACAATTTATTATTTATGTTAATGGAGAACAGATTCAAGGTCTTGACATAAATCACAGAGAGATAATACTAACCCGTAATGCTGTTAAAGGTACAAATTATGAAATTGATTTACATGCCTATTCAGGAATGTTATTAGATAAAAAAACAACCTTACATGGAAAACTTGTTGTCATTGATGAGGAAGCAAGAAAGTTGTATTGGAATTTAAAAGTTCCTTTAGATGCTTGCAAAGAATTTGACAAAGAAGATAAAAACAGAATAGACATTATAAATATTTTAAATGATGCTGTGAATTTGATTGATTTTAGAAAATGTGGATCTTTTGAATATAGTGAAAGCTTGAAGAGAGCGAATGAATTTTTGGAAGAAGAGTTTTATAACAAAATGTGCGGACATGAAGATGTTATTGCTACTTGTGTTGGACATACTCATATTGATGTGGCTTGGTTATGGACTGTTGAACAAACAAGAGAGAAAGTTAATAGAAGTTTTTCAACTGTATTGAAATTGATGGATGAATATCCAGAGTATGTTTTTATGTCTTCGCAACCGCAATTGTACAAAATGGTTAAACAAGATAACCCAAAGCTTTATGAAAAAATTAAAGAAAAGATTAAGCAAGGAGTTTGGGAGACTGAAGGTGGAATGTGGTTAGAGGCTGACTGTAATGTTATTTCAGGTGAATCTATGGTTAGACAAATAATTCATGGGAAAAGATTTTTTAAAAATGAATTTGGAGTAGATAGCAAAATTTTATGGCTTCCTGATGTCTTTGGATATTCAGCAGCTATACCACAAATTTTGAAAAAGTCGGGTATAAAGTATTTTATGACGACAAAAATTTCTTGGAATCAGTTTAATAAAATTCCCAATGACACATTTATGTGGAAAGGAATTGATGGTACAGAAGTTTTAACTCATTTTATAACCACAACAGTACCCGAACAAAATAAAGATTCACATTTTACAACTTACAATGGTCATATTCATCCTGATTCAATAATTGGTGCATGGAGAAGATATCAAAATAAAAATATTAACAATGATATTTTGATTTCGTTTGGTTGGGGTGATGGTGGAGGTGGAGCCACTTTTGAAATGCTCGAAAATGCTAAAAGATTATCTCGGGGGATACCAGGTGTTCCAAAAGTTAAAATTGGTAAATCGCTAGATTACTTTGAGAAATTAGAAAATAAAGTTTCTAAGATTAAGAATTTGCCGAAGTGGGTTGGAGAATTATATTTAGAATATCATAGGGGAACTTATACTTCTATGGGAAAAAATAAACGTGATAATAGAAAATGCGAAAATTTATATTTAGCAGCTGAAAAAATAAATTCTTTGTCTATGATTTTAGGAAATCTGTATCCTCAAGAAAATATAAATGATTCTTGGGAAATTATATTGTTAAATCAGTTTCACGATATAATACCGGGATCTTCAATTAAAGATGTTTACGATGTTACTGAAAAAGAGTATGCTAAGTTATTAGAAAATGTGGACAATTTAATTAATGTAGGGATAGACAATGTTGTAAAAAGGATAAATCTTAAAGAAAAAAGTTTAGTTGTATTCAATACTTTAGGTTTCGAAAGAAATGATATTGCAATTTTTGAAATTCCTGAAAATATTATCAATCCAATTGTGATTGATGAATTTGGAAATGAATTTATTTGTCAGAGAGTAGAGAATAATAAAGTAATATTTTTTGCTAAAAACATTCCTGCTAATGGATATAAAACATTTAAAATAGTTGAATCTGTTTCAAATGAAAATCCTAAATATGATGATTTTAAAATTAGTAAAACTTATATGGAAAATAAATTCTTTAGAATAGAATTTGATGATCGTGCCCAAATAAAATCTTTCATTAATAAAGAGTTAAACAGGGAAATAGTAAAGAATGGATTTTTAGCTAATGAAATTCAAGCTTTTGAAGATATGCCAATGTGTTTTGATAATTGGGATATAGACATTTATTATAAAGAAAAAATGTGGAAGATAGATGACTTGAAAAGTATAGAAATTTTAGAACGTGGCCCTGTTAGAGCAACTTTAAAAATAGAAAGGAAATTTTTAGATTCCACTATAATACAAAAGATACAATTTTATAATGATATCGGAAAAATTGATTTTGATACTTATATAGACTGGAAAGAGAAAGATATATTGGTTAAAGTTGCATTTCCGGTTGATATAAATTCTAATGAAGCAACCTATGAAATTCAGTATGGAAATGTAACTCGATCAACTCATAACAATACATCTTGGGATGTTGCTGCTTTTGAAGTTTGTGGTCACAAGTGGGTAGATTTATCTGAAGGTGGTTTTGGAGTTTCTATTTTGAATGATTGTAAATATGGTCATGATATAAAAGAGGGTACTATGAGGCTTACATTATTAAAATCAAGTTGTGACCCTAATCCTTATGCTGATAAAGAGGAACATTTCTTAAAATATTCGTTGTATTCACATGAAGGAACTTGGAAAGATTCTGATACTGTTGAATTAGCGTATCAGTTAAATACTCCTTTATTTACTAGAGTTGAAGAAGCACATGAAGGAGATTTAAATAGTTCTTTGAGTTTAGTGAAACTTGATAAAAATAATGTAATGATAGAGGTTGTTAAGAAGGCGGAAGATTCTGATTATATTGTAGTGAGAATCTATGAATTTCATAATAAAAGAACGAACGTTACTATGGAATTTATGAAAGATTTATTTGATGTTATGGAATGTGATTTAATGGAGGAAAAAATAAATTCCATGGAAATTATTGAAAATAATAAAATTAAATTTATAATTAATCCTTTTGAAATAAAAAGTATTAAAATAAAATTTAAGTAAGTTTTTTATTAGAATGCGACGTTTGTTTGATTGGAGTGTACTATTAAATAAGATGTGTGGTATATAATTTAATGTAAACGTTTTTCAAAAATAATTGAAGGTGAGGTGTATAATTTTATGAAGAAAAGTAGAATTACAATTTCGTTTATTTTTATTTTCATAGCTATGTTAACAATAATTGTTAGCTGTGGTAATGATACTTCAGTTAATGGATCTAAAGATAAGGTAACAACGTTAACTTGGTATACTATAGGGGGAGAGCCTAAGGATATAAATAAAGTTTTGAAAGAAGTAAACCAATACTTAGAGGAAAAAATAAATGTTAATTTAGATATGAAGTTTGTGGATTTTGGAGATTACACACAAAAAATTTCTGTAGTAATTAATTCAGGTGAAAGTTATGATTTAGCATTTATGGCATCATGGGCTGGAGATTACTTAGGAAATGCAAGGAAGGGAGCATTTTTAGATCTAGATAGTTTTTTACAAACAGAGGATGGAAAAAAATTAAAAGCAACAATAGACAATAGATTTTGGGATGGAGCTACAATCGATGGGAAAATATATGGAGTTCCAAATCAAAAAGAGTTAGGTGTTTCACCAATGTGGGTTTTCAATAAAGAATATGTTGATAAGTATAACATACCATATCAAGATTTGCATAGCTTAGAAGATTTAGAGCCATGGTTGAAAGTTATAAAGGAGAATGAACCAGGAGTTGTTCCTTTTTATATAACTAAAGGATTTTCGTACACTGTGTTCTTCGATCAATTGGTTGACCCTGTTGGGATATACACAGATGATGAAACTTTAACTATAAGAAATATGTTTGAAACTGATGAAATGAGAAAAGCTCTTGAAACTTTGAGAAAATATTACAAACTTGGTTATATAAATGGTGATTCAGCGACAGCTTTGGATGATACATCAGTTAAAAGATTTGTTACTAAAGGAGACGGACAACCTTATGCTGAAAAAATTTGGTCTAAAGATTTAGGTTATGAAGTTGTGTCATCTGTAATTGATGATACTATTGTTACAAATGGTTCAGCAACGGGAGCTTTGATTGCGATATCTCGAAATTCTAAGAATAAGGAGAAAGCTTTTGAGTTTTTAACTTTGCTTAATACGGATAAAAAGTTAAGAAACTTACTTAACTACGGTATTGAGGGAGTTCATTATGAAAAAACAGGAGAGAATACTATAAGGCTTCTTGATGTTGAACAAAAAAGATATCAAATTCCTTACTTCTCATTGGGAGATTTATTTTTGACATACATTGTAGAGGGAGAACCAGAAACTAAATGGGAGGAATTTAAAGAATTTAACGACGCTGCTAAAACATCTCCAGCTTTAGGATTTAAATTCGATTTATCAAAAGTTTCAAGCGAGATAGCTGCTATTAATAATGTTTTGGAAGAATTTAAATCAACGTTGTATAGCGGGTCTGTTGATGTTGATGAATATTTGAAAAAATTAAATAACAAATTGAAGGAACAAGGAATAGATAGAGTTATTCTTGAGATGCAGTCGCAAATTAATAAGTGGAAAGTAGAAAATAAATATTAAATATTAATTATTAATATATAGTTTTGTATGTGGGAGATATTTATTCTTTGTGAGAATTTATATCTCCTTTATTTATATTTATGAGGTGTTTGGTTATGGATATTTTTTACGAGCAGTTTGTAACGAAAGATTATAAAGCTGAACAGAAAAAATTTAATTCGTGTAGACAAGCTTTAGGAATTTTGATAATTTTCAACATTATTTTGAATTTAGGAATTTTGACAATATTTTTTGTAGCTTGTTATTTTGTGCTTGTAATTGTTGCTAGGAAAAAGTTTTTAGAATTTGAATATGAGCTAACGGGAAAAGATTTGGTGATTAACAAAATAATTAACAAAAAGAGTAGAAAGATAATTGGAAATGTAAATTTAGATGACGTTGTGGAGATAGTTTGTGAAGAAAAATTTTGTAGGAAAGATGTGAAAATAATCAACGCATCTTTGGGTGAAATTAAAAATCAAAAAATATTGGTTATGAAAAATGATTCGGGTTTAATTGGTTACAGAATGTCCATTGATTCCAAGCTTCAAAAAATTTTTAAGAGCATTAATCCAACTGTATTTAGATAAAATTTTAATTTGAATTTTTAAATTAAGCTGTGGATTTAGGAGGAGTTACTTATGGCAGGATTAATTTTGAAAAATATAAGTAAGATTTATGAAAATGGTTTTAAGGCCGTTAATGATTTTAATTTGGAAATAAGGGATAGAGAATTTATAGTTTTTGTTGGGCCTTCGGGTTGTGGTAAGTCTACAACTTTGAGAATGATAGCAGGGCTTGAAGATATTTCGGCTGGAGAACTTTACATAGGAGATAAATTAGTTAACGATGTTGCTCCAAAAGAAAGAGATATTGCTATGGTTTTCCAAAACTACGCTTTGTATCCTCACATGACTGTTTACGGAAATATGGCTTTCGCTTTGAAGTTAAGAAAAGTTTCCAAATCTGAGATTGACAAAAAAGTTAGAGAGGCGGCGAAAATTTTAGATATAGAGCATTTATTAGATAGAAAACCTAAAGCTTTGTCAGGTGGACAAAGGCAAAGAGTTGCAATGGGAAGAGCGATAGTGCGACATCCAAAAGTTTTTTTGATGGACGAACCTCTTTCAAACTTGGATGCAAAGCTAAGAGTTCAAATGAGAGTTGAAATTTCCAAACTGCATAACAGATTAAAAACTACATTTATATATGTTACTCATGACCAAACTGAAGCGATGACTTTGGGAACGAGAATAGTTGTTATGCGAGATGGAATTATACAACAAGTTGACACGCCTAAAAATATATACAACAATCCATTAAATTTATTTGTCGCTACATTTATTGGAAATCCTCAAATGAATGTTTTGTATGGAAAAACTTTTGAAAAGGATGGACGTGTTTTTTTAAGTTTGTTAGACAAAGAAATTTTATTGCCCAATGATAAAGCTGAAATTTTAAGAGAGACTCAAAATTCCAATGTTGAAGTTATTGTTGGAATAAGGCCTGAAAATATAAGTTGCAAAGAAGAAGATTTAAACAAAAAAGGATTTGTTTTGTTTGAATCAGAGATAGACGTTTCCGAAAATTTAGGTTCAGAAACTTATATTCATGTTAAAGGTGATGGAAGAAATATTATAATTAAAACTCCAACTTCAGACAGCATTAAGAATGAAGGTGTCATTAAATTTGCAATTGATATAGATAAAATACATTTGTTTGATACCGAAGAACAAAAAACTATTTTTTAAAATTTAGAGGTGAATAGAATGGAAAATTTATATGTTGGCGTTGATTTAGGAGGAACAAAAATTTATACTGCTTTAGTTACTGAGTCAGGAGAAATTTTAAATGATTCAATTGTTAAAACAGAAGCAAGTAAAGGACAAGAACACATAGTAAAAAAAATTAAAGATTCTATAAAACACGTCTTAAACGACGTTGATAAAGAAAATGTAAAAGCAATTGGAATCGGCTCCCCTGGTCCTTTGGATATAAAAAATGGAATAATTGCTGAGCCAGCTAATTTGCCTTTTGTTAATTTTCCAATTGTAAACGAGTTATTTAAAGAATTTAAAATTCAAGTTTATTTAGATAATGATGCAAATGTTGCAACTTTGGCAGAACATATGTTTGGTGCTGGAAAAGGAACGGAAAATATGATTTATGTTACTGCAAGTACGGGAATTGGAGGAGGTGCAATTTTAAATGGAAAAATATATAGAGGTAGCACCTCAAATGCTTTGGAAGTTGGACATACTACCGTAAATGTTTCAGGAAGAAGATGCGGTTGTGGAAATAATGGATGCGTTGAAGCCATAGCTTCGGGAACGGCCATTATGAAAAGTGCACAAGATGCGGTGAAAAGTAGAGTTGGCACGACTCTCAAAAAATATGAAAAGCTATCGTCGAAAGAAGTTTTTATTGAAAGTAATTTAGGTGATGAAGTTTCTAAAGAAATACTTGAAAATGCTTTGAGTTATTTGGGAATTGCTATAGCAAATTATGCTAATATATTTGACCCTGACGTTATAGTAATCGGTGGAGGTGTTTCTGATGGTGGAAACATTGTTTTTGAAATTATAGAAAGAGAAATGAAAAAAAGATGTTTGGGTCCTATACTTAGAAATTGTAAAATCGCAAAATCTTCTTTAAAAGGTAAATCAGGAGTGCTTGGAGCTGTTGCTCTGGCAATTGTTGAATCAAAAAAATAAATTTATTTTGGTTGTAAGGGGGATTAAAAATGTTTTCAAAAAAATTAATTGTTATTGTTGCTTTGTGTTCTGCTTTGACATTTAATTTAATTTCATGTTCAAATAATTCAGTGCTTACTGTAAGCAATGTTAATTATACAATAACTGATGAGGCAGGAGAAGCGACGAATCTTAAAATGGCCAACACGCCTATATCATTTTTTTGGTTTCCTGAACAATTGCTTCAATGGAATCCATCTGAAGATAAAGATATTGAATATAACAAAAGCGTTGTGCCTTTAGCGGAGAGAGTTTCTAAAGATAAATTGAAGATGGTTAACGATACGCAAAATAAAGATTTTAATGTTGTTGCTTTATCGATAATGAATTCAAGCACAAGTGGAAATCCTTCTCAAGGTTCAAATAAATTTAGTTCAAATACTTTTTCGTATTGGCAATACATTGATAAACTTGTTTATTGGGGAGGTTCTTCTGGTGAAGGAATAATTATTCCACCAAGTCCTGATGTTGTTGATTCAGCTCATAAAAATGGAGTTCCTGTTTTGGGAACAGTATTTTTTCCAACGACGGTTCATGGTGGGAAAGCGGAATGGGTAGAACAATTTTTGCAAAAGGATAGCAATGGAAAGTTTCCAATGGTAGATAAATTAATTGAAGTTTGTGAAATTTTAGGATTTGATGGTTGGTTTATAAATCAAGAAACAGGATTGACGATTAAAGAAAATGATTTTATAGATCAAAGTGATACGGCGAAAGAGGGAGCAAAAATAAATCAAAAGCATGCAGAACTGATGCGTGAATTTATCAAAGAGTTTAAAGAAAAATCAGATTTAGAAATTATGTGGTACGATTCAATTACTAAAGATGGAGTTATGGATTGGCAAAATGCTTTGACGGAAAAGAACGAATATTTTTTGATTGATGAGAACAATGAAAAAATTGCTGACAGTATGTTTTTGAATTTTTGGTGGACGAATAAAAATTTTGTTGAACAAGAATTGTTGAAATCTTCTAAAGAAAGAGCAAAAGAAATTGGATTAAATAATTATGACCTTTATGCGGGAATCGACATGCAAGAACATGGAACCAACACAAACATTCGTTGGGATTTGTTTGAAGATGAAGATGGAGTTCCATATACTTCTTTGGGTTTGTATTGTCCAAGTTGGACATTTTTTTCATCATCAAATTCAGATGAATTTCAATCGAAGGAAAGTAGGCTTTGGGTTAATGAATTTGGTGATCCGTCAAAGAAGAGTGAAGTTAGTGGAAATAGTTTTAGGGGAATATCAAATTATGCTGTTGAAAAAACAGTTGTGAAGTCATTGCCATTTATAACAAACTTCAACATGGGAAATGGATACAACTTTTTTGTGAATGGCACTAAGGTTTCATCTCTCGATTGGAACAACAGAAGTCTTGGCGATGTAATGCCAACTTATAGGTGGATAATTGACAATGAGGGCGAAAATAATTTGAAAGCGTCAATGGATTATGCGGATGCGTTTTATGGAGGAAATTCTATAAAATTATCGGGCAATTTGAAAGCTGGAAAAAATACTTTTATAAAATTGTTTAGCAGTGATTTGAAATTAGAAAAAGGTGTTAGGTTTACAACAAATGTAAAATCTTCTTCTGATGTTTCTTTGAGTTTGGTTTTGGAATTTGATGATGGAAGTGTTGAAGAAATTTTAGGAAAACAAAAAGTTTCTTCTGATTGGGCAAATGTAGAATTTGATGTTTCAAAATTTGAAAACAAAATAATTCGTTCCATTGGTTTTAAAATAAAAAGTGAAATAGATGCGTCGAATGTTAGTTTTAATTTTGGAAGTATTAAAATTTTAGGAAGTGAAAAATCAAAAGAAGTTAGTGTTAACAATGTTAAAGTTGATGATGTTGTGTTTGAAGAAGATGATGCTTATGCTGGCGTGCGATTGTCATTTGATGTTTCAAACAAAGACGATGTTAATCATTATGAAATTTACAAATTAAATGGAGATAAATCAAAAACATTTTTAGGTGCCACAATCACAAACAGATTTTTTGTTAACGCTCTTTTAAGAGATGATAAATCAAACACGACTACTTTTGAAGTTGTCCCTGTTAGTAAAGAAATGATAAGCGGAAAATCTTCAACAACAAAAATGCAGTGGCCTGATAACAGCATACCAAAAGCTAATTTCAAAGCCTCTAAAACTTTAGTTGCTACAGGTGAAGAAGTGAAGTTTGAAAGTTTAAGCTCTAAAGTAACCGAAAATCTTGAGTGGACTTTTGAAGGTGCAAACATTTCAACTAGCAACGATTCATTGCCGACAGTTGTTTACGACAATGAAGGAACTTATTCCGTAACTTTAAAAGCAAAAAATTCTTCTGGTGAAGATGTGATGGTTATGGAAAAATTTATAACGGTTTCAAATGACGCTAAAGAAAATTTTAAAAATCTTTCTCAAGGAAAACAAACTGAAGCGTCAAGTTTTGTTAATCCTAAAGAGGCACCTGAGTTTGCTTTCGATGGAAAATTAGATACGAAATGGTGTGCTGTTGGAACTCCACCACACAATATAGTTGTTGATTTAGGAGATAATTTTTTAATAAGCGAAGTTAAAATGTCTCATGCTGAAGCAGGAAATGAAAGTTCTGATATGAATACATCAGATTACACGATTGAAGTAAGTGAAGATGGAAAAACATTTACCGAGGTTGTGAATGTCAAGAAAAATTCTCTTGCAGAAACGAAAGATACGTTTAAAGCAGTTAATGCTAGATATGTTAGAATAAATGTTACTAAGCCAACACAAGGTTCTGATTCAGCAGTTAGGATTTACGAAATTGAAGTTAATGGAATTGACAAATAAATTTTTGTAATTTGGAATTGGAGTAAATTTTTAAAATTTGCTCCAGTTTTTTGTTTTTAAATAATGTAAAATAGCATTGTGATTTTAATTGAAAAGTTGGAGGGATTTAATTGATAAAAGTTATGTTTGTTTGTCATGGGAATATTTGTAGAAGCACAATGGCAGAATGTGTTTTTACAGATATGGTTAAGAAAATGGGAATAGATTCTCAATTTTTAATTTCATCGTCTGGAACTAGCACAGATGAAATAGGAAATCCTCCTTATTTTGGAACCGTGAATAAATTAAATGAAGTTGGCATTCCAGTGGTTGAACATTTTGCGACTCAGCTTAAAAGAAATGACTTAGAAAATTACGATTATTTTATTGGGATGGACAACGCTAATATTAAAAATATGAAAAGAATTTTGAAAAATGGAGATGACAAAATTTTCTTGTTGCTTTCTTTTGCAGGAAAAAATCGAGATATAGCAGATCCATGGTACACTGGAAATTTTGATGAAACATATGAAGATGTTGTTGACGGATTAAAAGGTTTTTTAAAATATTTGGGATTTTAATATAATCACATTTCAGAAAATAGAATTTTCATTCAAAGCCTCTAAGTTGATTTAAATATAAAAATTTGATACAATAATATTGGAAAATATTTACATTTACTAATCGTTAAATTAATTTTAAGATGTAGTTTTGTTACAAATCAATTTTGGTATAAGCAACTTGACAAAATGAATTTAAGGATAGGTGTTTAATTAATGAGAAGAGGTTTTATTGGGAGAATGATAACTTCTATAGCTATAATTGCAATTTCGATGAATTGTTTAAAACCTATAATTACAAAAGCAGAAAATAATTTTACAGAAATTGATTTATTGTACAAAGGTAAAGATACTGGTATAAGAATAGTAACTAACAAAAATGGAGTTAAACTTGGTTATTCTAAAAATTCCGGTGTAAAAATTTTAGTTGAAGATGGAAATGCGTTTAAAGATTTAAACAAAAATGGAAAACTTGATAATTATGAAGATTGGCGATTAACGGTAGATGAAAGAGCGAAAGATTTAGCGAGCAAAATGAGTATTGAAGAAATAGCGGGGCTTATGCTTTATAGTGCCCATCAAGCTATTCCTACACCAGGAAGTGGTTGGGGAAGTGGAACTTATGATGGAAAACCTTATGTTGAAGGAGTTACTGACCCTTCGCAATTAAGTGATCAGCAAAAAAGTTTTATAAAGGATGACAATTTGAGGCACATATTAATTACGAAAGTTCAAAGTCCTGAAGTTGCAGCGATGTGGAACAATAATGGACAAGCTTACGCTGAAAGTTTAGGATTAGGAATACCTTTAAATAATAGTTCTGACCCACGGCATGGAACTGATTCAAGTGCAGAATACAATGCAGGATCTGGTGGTTATATTTCAATGTGGCCTTCTTCAATAGGTATGGCGGCAACATTTGATCCAAATTTGGTTGAGAGGTTTGGTGAAATTGCTTCTGAAGAATATAGAGCATTGGGAATTTCTACAGCTTTATCTCCTCAAATAGATTTAGCAACAGACCCAAGATGGAGTCGTACTATGGGAACGTTTGGGGAAAGTTCAAAGCTTTCAACTGATATGGCACGTGCATATATTGATGGATTTCAAACCACAAAATCTAAAAATGGTTGGGGCGAAACAAGTGTGAATGCAATGGTTAAGCATTGGCCAGGTGGAGGAACTGGAGAAGGTGGAAGAGATGCTCATTATGGTTTTGGAAAATATGCAGTATATCCTGGGAAAAATTTTTCTGAGCATTTAATTCCTTTTACTGAAGGTGCTTTCAAATTGAAAAATGGAACATCAAAAGCAGCGGCGATTATGCCTTATTATACAATATCGTACAACCAAGATCCTTCAGGTGGAAATGTTGGAAATTCTTATAGCAAATATATGATAACTGATTTGTTAAGAGAGACTTATGGATATGATGGAGTTATTTGTACAGATTGGGGCATAACGAAAGATGATTTGGGAATGGATGTCTTTGGAAATACTCCGTGGGGAGTTGAAGAACTTTCTACAGCAGAAAAATTTTATTTGTTATTGCAAGCAGGGGTTGACCAATTTGGTGGAGTTAATACTTCAGAAGGAATTTTGGAAGGATATCAATTGGGCGTAAAAGATAAAGGTGAAAAATTTATGAGGAGTCGAATGGAGCAGTCGGCCGTAAGACTTTTAAGAAATATATTTCAAGTTGGATTATTTGAAAATCCATATTTAGATGTAAGCGAGTCTGTTAAAGTTGTTGGTAATTCAAAATTTATGGAAGAAGGATACAATGCACAATTAAAATCTGTTGTTATGCTTAAAAATAAAAATAATGTTTTGCCAATTAAATCTGAAGGAAAAAATAAGCCGACTGTTTATGTACCACAAAAATTTATACCTCAAACGTTGGATAGGTTTGGAAATTTATCAAAAGAACAATGGGTTGATTCGATTAACATGAATATAGCTAAAAAATATTTTAATGTTACGGACGATCCGAGCAAAGCAGATGTTGCTCTTGTTTTTGTCGATAGTCCCGATACAGGTTTGGGATATGATAAAAATGGAGAAGGAAATGGATTTTATCCTTTAACTTTGCAATATGGTGAATATAAAGCAGAGCATGCAAGAGAAAAAAGTATTGCGGGCGATGATAGAGAGAGCGATGTTTTAAATAGAAGTTACAAAGATAAAGTTGTAACAGCGAGTAATACAAAATCTTTAGATATAATTTTGGATACGAAAAAGAAGATGGGCGAAAAACCTGTTATAGCTTGTGTAAATATGAAAACGCCAATGGTGTTTGGTGAATTTGAATCAAAAGTTGATGGAATATTAGTAGGTTTCAATGTTCAAGACCAAGTTTTTCTTGATATTTTATCAGGAAAATATGAGCCTTCAGGTTTGTTGCCTATGCAAATGCCTTTGAATATGAAGACGGTTGAAGAACAATCTGAAGATTTGCCATTTGATATGGAATGTTATGTTGATTCGGAAGGAAACAAATATGATTTTCTTTTTGGATTAAATTGGAATGGTAAAATTAGCGACGACAGAACGCAAAAATATGCTAGAGATGTTGAAGAAGATTTAAATGTTGATTTTGAAAAATATGTTCAGCATGTTTATAGAATTATTTTTTTGAGAGAGGCAGAAGAGGAAGGACTTAATTTTCATGTGGAGAGATTGAAAAATAAAATTGTAACCACTAAAGAATTTTTGTTGGATATAATTTCTGGAAAAGAATTTTCTGAACTTTACAAAAATCCAAAAGCGAAAATCGAAGTTTTGTATAATCTTTTGAATACAAAATTTTCTGAAGATGAAGATAAATCATTTTGGTTAAAAGAATATGAAAAAATGGTTTTAATTTATGGTGATGAACAAAAAACTATAGAAATGTTACTAGAAAACATGTTAAATTAAATTATAACCTAGAAAGTAAATAGCTAAAAAATATCTTGTAAAAACTTTTGAAGAGAGTGGCTCTTAATTAGGCTACTCTTTTTGTTTTGAAAAGGTTTTGTAATGTGGTAAAATTTATTTTGAAAAATGGAGAATTTAATTTGTGAAATTATTTATTGACGAAAATATTTTTTAGAAATTGAGGATAATGAGATTGAGTTATTTAA
>CALADQ010000025.1 GCA_937890765.1 uncultured Candidatus Neoarthromitus sp. | reverse complement strand
AAACGTAAAAATCAAATTACGCTATTCTATTTTTAAATAATTTTGTTCGGAAAAATTGAAAGACTTCCTCAAGTGGGGAAGTCTTTTTGTTTTGAAATTTAAATTATTGCCTTACATTTTTGTTGAAAGTTTATTATTTATGCTTGTCCATTTTTGTGTTGACATTTTATTAAAATGGTTTTATATTTATTTGGTAGACTAAATATTTTCTCTCGTATATCATCGGAGATATGGTCCGAAAGTTTCTACCTACTCGCCGTAAATGAGTAGACTACGAGTGGTTACATGTTCATTTCATTTTTTGATTTTTGTAGTTATAAATGCTTTTTATAAGTTTGTGTACCACTGTGGAGACTTTCAGAATTATTCTGGAGGTCTTTATTTTTTTGTTCACTTACCTCGAGAGAAAAAAATGATTTTTTAGGAGGGTAAGAGTCTATATGGAAAAATTTTTTAAACTTGAAGAGAGAGGCTCAACTGTTTCAAAAGAATTTGTAGCTGGAATAACGACTTTCTTGTCTATGGCTTACATTATTTTTGTTAATCCTTCTACATTAAGCGCAGCTGGAATGGATACGGGAGCCGTATTTACTTCGACAATATTAGCAGCAGCAATAGGAACTTTAATAATGGGATTTTATGCTAATTTTCCCGTTGCGTTAGCTCCAGGAATGGGAATGAATGCTTTTTTTGCTTATACTGTTGTTTTAGTTATGGGATACAGTTGGCAACAAGCTTTGGCTGGTATTTTTGTTTCGGGATTATTGTTTATGGCGTTATCTTTAACAGGATTAAGGGAAAAAATTATAAATAGTATTCCTACTTCATTGAAGCACGCTGTTGGAACAGGAATTGGTTTTTTTATTGCGTTTCTTGGATTGCAAAATTCGGGAATAATTATAAAAAATGAAGCTACCCTTGTTGGAATTGGAAATTTTTCAGATTTCAATGTTTTAATTACAATAATAGGCCTTATTGTAACTTTAATTTTGTTAGTTAGGAAAATTCCAGCAGCGATTTTTATAGGTATGGTAACAACGGCAGTTTTAGGAATAATTCTTGGAGTGGTTGAGCTTCCGACTCAAGTTTTCGCACCTATACCCTCAATTAAACAAACTTTCGGTTCATTATTTTCTGCACTTCCAACGATTTTCAATAAAGATATGATAATCGTTATATTTTCATTTCTTTTCATAGACTTTTTTGACACAGCTGGTACTTTAATGGCCGTTGGTTCTAAAGCAGGTTTGGTTAACAAAAAAGGTCAATTAGTAAATGCCGATCGTGCTTTGCTTGCAGATTCAACTGCCACTGTAGTTGGTGCTGTTTTAGGAACGTCTTCCACAACTTCTTATGTAGAATCTTTGGTTGGAGTTAATGTTGGTGGAAGAACTGGCCTGTCTTCCGTATTCACTTCAATATGTTTTCTTGTAATGTTGTTCTGTTCAGGACTTTTATCTGTCGTTACTCCTGCAGTAACTGCACCAGCATTAATAACAGTTGGAGTTTTAATGGCGTCTTCATTAAGTGATATTGAATGGAAAAATCTCGAAACTTCTATACCAGCATTTGCAACTATAATAATGATGATGCTTGGTTATTCTATTGCTGAAGGAATTGCAGCGGGATTTTTATTGTATCCAATAATGATGGTTTCCGCTCGACGTCATAAAGAAGTTAATCTTGTTATGTGGATATTGTCTTTAATATTCTTAGCACATTTTATATTGATGTAAAAATTATTTTTGTCGATTAGAGTTTTAAAAATTCTAGTCGGCAATTTTTATGTTAAAATTAGTTAATCTAATTTCAGGTGGTGAGAAGTTGTACAAAATAATGATTATTGAAGATGATTACACAATTTCCGAAATTGTAAAAGAACATTTAATTAAATGGGGTTACGATGTTGCGTGCGTTAAAAATTTTAAATTTGTAAAAGAAGAATTTGTTTTGTTTAGTCCACATCTTGTGATTATGGATATTATTCTTCCTTATTATAATGGTTTTCATTGGTGCTCAGAGATAAGAAAAATTTCAAGTGTACCGATTTTGTTTTTATCTTCTGCAAGCGATAATATGAACATAGTTATGGCGATAAACATGGGAGGAGATGATTTTATTGAAAAACCATTTGATTTAAATGTTCTTACGGCAAAAATTCAAGCGTTATTTAGAAGGGCGTTTTCTTTTGTTGGACAACTTAATGTTATTGAATATAGTGGAGTGATTTTAAATTTAAATGATGCGACGCTTTCTTTTGATGGGGAAGTCGTTGAGCTTACAAAAAATGATTTCAAAATAATGCAAATATTAATGGAGAATGTGAAAAAAATTGTTAAGCGTGAGCGTATTATGGAAAGGCTTTGGGAGAGTGATGATTTTATAGATGATAATACGTTAAGCGTTAATGTGGCGAGGTTGCGAAAAAAACTTGAGGACATTGGGCTTAAAGATTTTATTTTAACTAAGAAAGGAATTGGATACTTTATTAAATGAAAGAACTTAAAAATTATTTTAAAGATAGATTAAAATTAATTTTGTTTCAGATAATTGTGTTTTTGTTTTGTGGAATTTTTTTGTTTATCTTTAATGTAAATTTATTTGTGATTTTGTATTTAGGTGTTTTGATTTTGTTTTTGTATTTTATTGTGGGGTTTGTTGATTTTTATTTTTACAAAAAACAAAATAATCTTTTGATAGAAATGAAATATCATCTTCCAAATGAATTTTTAAATTTAAAGTTTAAGAAAAATTTTGAAATACAATTGTTTGATTCTTTGAAAGAGATGTTTTATTACAAGGAAAAACTTGAAAATGAAATCTTAATTTCAAAAAATGAAATTACAGATTATTATAGTTTTTGGGTTCACCAAATTAAAACGCCAATTTCTGCAATGAATATTTTGCTTCAACACATTGATGAAAAATTTTTTGATGATGAGTTTTTAAAATTTTCCAACGAAATGAAAATTAAAATTTTTCAAATTGAAGAGTACGTTGAAATGGTTTTGTCATTTCTAAAAATGGACAGCATGGGAAGCGATTTGAAATTTAGTTTTTACGATTTAGATAAAATTGTAAAATCTGTAATCAGAAAATATTCAAACATTTTTATAATTAGGAAAATAAAACTTGAGTATTTAAAAATTAATGAAAAAGTTTTGACTGATGAGAAATGGTTGCAATTTGTTATTGAACAAATTATTTCAAATTCTTTGAAATATACTCGTGAAGGTATGATTAAAATTTATTTTAAAAATGGAAAATTAATAATTCAAGATAGCGGAATTGGAATTGATAGTGAGGACATACCTTCAATATTTAAAAAAGGTTTCACTGGATACAACGGCCGTAAACATAAAAAATCATCTGGCATAGGTTTGTATCTTTGTAAAAATATTTTGACAAAAATGAATCGTGACATAAAAGTTGAATCTGAAATCGGTAAGGGAACTAAAATGATTATTGATTTGAGTTGCAACGAAAAGATAAACTTCAACCTTACAAAAATGTAAGGTTTTTTAGTTTTTTGAAATTTGAATCGATGGAAACACAATTGCAAATTATTTTATAATTTATCCAAGTTAATTAGATTATTGGAGGGAAAATTCACAAATGCTCGAAATTAAAAATCTGAAAAAAGTTTATAGCACTCGCTTAGGCGGAAATAAAGTGCAAGCTCTTTCTAATTTGAGTTTTTATGTTGAAGAAGGTGAGTATGTTGCAATTATGGGTGAATCAGGTTCAGGAAAAACAACTCTCTTAAACATGCTTGCTTCTTTTGATAAACCGACTTCTGGAAATATTTTTCTTGATGGAAAAGATTTAAGAACAATTAAAAATGAAGAAATGGCAGAGTTTAGACGAAAAAATTTGGGATTCGTGTTTCAAGATTTTAATTTGTTAGATACGTTTAGCTTGGAAGATAATATTTATTTGCCGTTGGTTCTTTCGGGAGAAAATTATTCTTCAATGAGAGAAAAGATAATTCCAATTGCAAAAAATCTTAGAATAACTGACATATTAAAAAAATTTCCTTACGAAGTTTCTGGCGGACAAAAGCAACGTGCCGCTGTTGCAAGAGCTTTAATTACAAATCCTAAATTGGTTCTAGCTGATGAGCCAACAGGTGCATTAGATTCTCGTTCATCTCAAGAACTTTTAGATTTGTTTAGGGAAATAAACAAATTCGGTCAAACAATTTTGATGGTTACTCACAGCATAAAAGCAGCAAGCACATCAGACAGAGTTATTTTTATAAAAGATGGAGAATTATTTAATGAAATTTACAGAGGGAAGATGACGAACGAAAAATTTTACGAAAAAATTTCAATGTCATTTACTGCATTGTCAACTGGGGGTGAGTAAATATGAATTTATATCTTAAGCTTGCGTTTTCAAATATAAAAAATAATAAACGAAGTTACTTTCCATACATTTTAAGTTCCATTTTGTCTGTTGGAATGTTTTATATTTTGCACATGATTAGCATGAATGAAAAAATTGGAGCAAATACGAAAGCGTTGTTATTGTTAACGGTGGTTGTTTCGATTGTTTTTTCAGGGATATTTTTGTTTTATACAAATAGCTTTTTGTTTAAACAGAGGAAAAAAGAATTTGGACTTTATCAAGTTTTGGGAATGGGAAAAAATAATTTAAGTCAATTAATATTGTGGGAATCATTAATAGTTTCTATTGTTTCAATTTTTGTAGGATTAATTGTTGGAATTTTATTTGGGAAATTTATTTTTGTGATTTTGTTAAGATTAATTGGCTTAGGGGTCGATTTAATTTTTACAATTGAAGTTGAATCAATAAAGTTTACTCTTACAATTTTTTCAATTATATTTGCTTTTATTCTCGTTTGGAATGTTTTTCAAACTAGAATTGTGAATGTAATTGATTTGATTTTAGGTGAAAAAAAAGGTGAGAAAGAGCCGAAAGCAAATTGGGTCATGAGTATAATTGGATTTATATTTTTGGGAGTTGGTTACGCAATAGTTCAAATTGTACAATCTCCAATTAACGCATTACCAACTTTTATAATAGCAGTGTTGCTCGTAATGTTTGCAACGTATTTAATTTTCATTTCAGGAACAATTGTGATTTTAAAAATTTTAAAATTGAACAAAAAAATTTATTATAAGCGTAAAAATTTTTTGGCGTTGTCCACTCTCATTTATAGAATGAAACAAAATGCTGTTGGACTTGCTAACATTTGTATAATGAGTACGGGAGTTTTGGTTTTAATTTCAACAACTTTCTCGCTTTACATAGGAATGAATGAAAGCATAAACAACAGATTTCCAAAAGATTTTTCAATTGTGTACGGTGGCGTAAATAAATATTACGATGGAGAAATTGAAAATTTAGATGAAAAATTAAATGAAATAAGGTTAATTGTGAAAGATGAAATTGAAAAAAATAATTTAAAAATTATCGACCCAATTGAATATAATTACGCCGAAATTGGAACAACTTTAAACAAAAATGTTTTTCGATTTGAAAATTTTATCGATACAAAAAATTTTTACGTGACAAAAATTATTCCGTTATCAGATTACAACAGAATGCAAAAAACAAATTTCAAATTGAACGAAGATGAAATTTTAATTTATGTTTTGGATGAAAAATTTTCTCATGATGAAATTAATTTTAATGGGAAAAATTTTAAGGTTAAAAAAGTTTTGGACGATTCAGAAGTTTTTAGATTTATAAATGTAGATCCTTATTTAACTTTCCATAAAAAAATTTATCTTATTGCAGAAAATATGGATTTGATAAATGAAATTACAAAAAATCATGAAAATAGAATAATGAATTATTTTCTCAATTTTGATGTTGAAGGAAAAGACAATGATGCAATTATAAATGCTTATAATCATATGGGTTCGCGTCTACCTAATGTTTTAATTGATAACAAACAAATATTTGCTGAAGCTGTGTATTCTTTGTATGGAGTATTTTTATTCATAGGAGTTTTCATAGGATTGTTATTAATAATGGCAACGACATTAGTTATATATTACAAACAAATTTCTGAAGGATTTGATGACAAAGAGAGATATCAAATTTTGCAAAAAGTTGGAATGAGTCACAAAGAAGTTAAATCAACCATAAGAAGACAAGTTCTAATTGTGTTTTTCGTACCACTTGTTATGGCATTTATTCATATGTCATTTGCGTTTAGAGTTATAAACAAATTGTTGTTCTTGTTAAATTTTTCAAACACAAAATTATTTTTAACGTGCGTGATATTAGTTTTAATTGTATTTTCAATTTTTTATGCTTTTGTTTTTGGAATTACGTCGAAAGAATACTACAAAATTATTAAATGATAAAAGTGAATTCTTATTTTTTATCGTCCTTGAAAAAATTTTAAAGGACGATTTTATTATTTTTTAAAAATTTGAATCTTAATTTTTCAAAACAAAAAGCTCAAACCAAAATCTGATTCGAGCTTTTTCAAAAATAAATGTTAAGTAAACGTATCCACGTAAATACTAATTCAATCCACGCACCTTTTATGAAAAAGGTGCGACATAATAAATAACAAATAATAAAGGAGTTAGTCAATAAAAACGACTAATAAATGAAACACTTATAAAAAGTGCTAAAACTATGAATTTTTAAAACATTACAAACATTGAAAGAAACATGAATTATGTAACTTTCAAATTAAAACAAAACACTACGGACAAGTGTTAATGTTTCTACGAACGTCATTAATTATATATTACTAAATAAAAAATTTCAATAGTTTAAACCTTTTTAAATTTATACAATTTTGTTAAAATGATAAAATCATTTTGAAAATGTATACATAAATTTTAATATTCAAAATCTGTAAATGAAAAAATATTTATATAAAAATTTTTTGTGTTTAATGCAATCGATTATATTTTATTTTTTAAAAAACATTTTGAAATTTTATAGCTGTGAATTTAAATAATTCACAAAATATTAGACGTATGTTAAAATTTTCTTAATAATAATTTTAAATATGTAGTTTCAAATTAAAAATTTGTTGTAGGGGTACAAAATGATAAAAGATTTTAGAAGGATTTCCTTTTGCTTTATGGTTCCTTCCATGATTTTACTTAGTGAAATTCCTGTTTGTGCAATGGGGGGTAAGGAGCTACAGCAATGCTATAATCACTGTTGCAGGGAAATTTCCACGAGGAGCAAAATCAAGTTCGCTTGTTAAAAAGTTTTTTCAAAGTTCTTCAACAGGCGTTAATCATGATGCAATAGCAAAAAACATTGATTTGTTTAATGAAAATAAACCAAAATTCATGTCATTTCTTGCGCAAACTCCAAGGGAGCTTCCGTTAAAGGATGCATTGGAGTTGATCAAGTGTAAAAAACTTAAACTCAAAGGATATTATTACATTAGTGATGAAAATAGTTTTTATCCAATTGTTAGTAGCGATGATAGACCTGGAAATTTTAAGGTTCCTAAAGGTTCTATAACTGAATCAGGATTTGTTGCAAATGACACTGAGTATAATGGATTGTTTGAAGTTTTAAAAGTTAATTCAAGGTCTGAAATTAAAATCGGAGAAATGAAAGATACGTCTGAGCAATATGAGCGTATGTCCAAAATTTTTTTAAGAGATTTGAGAGGACTGACTGGAGAAAATAAAAATTATAATGAGAATGAATTGGGATTTTTAAATTTGGCTTCGATGTATTCAAGAGATTTAATAGGATTAAAAGATGTTAAAAGTCTAAAGGATTTTAAACCAAATGATGATCTTTCACATAAAAATGCCTTTACTTTATTTTCTGCAGATTTTTCAGATGATGGAAATAAGGATTTTGATTTTTGGCTCAATAAAAATTATGAGAATCTTAGTAAACATATTGAAACTAAACTGAGAGATATTCGTAAAGATTTAATTTCACAAACTTCGGAATCGTCTGAAAGTATTTCTACAAAATTTAAATCGTTGTCTTTAGAACAAGGTTCGTCTACTTCACAAAGTTTGAGAGCGTCAAGCGGTTTGCAATCTTCTAGTGATGATTATGAAAGACAAGGCGCAAGACCTAAACAAATTTCAATTAGAGAAGGTGCTGAGGGATTTGAAATAAATAAAAGCACACTTAGGAAATCTTTAAAGATGAATAGCATGGGAGTGCAAAATGTAAATGATAAGGATGAGGAAAAAGAGCCTACAGTTCACGGTGTTGGATATTTTAAATTAGCAGGAACGGAAAATTATATTGAGAAAGTTATTTATTCAAGACAACGAAAAATTGGTGAAAAGGATTTTGAAGAATATTTTGTAAAGCAAGGAGACAAAGAAGCAAAAGTTTTAGAAGTTAATTCGTCGGCAAAAATATATAGTTATATTTTAAGTGATGAGGAAGCGAAAGTTTTTGAAGAAATGAATACAGAAATTGTTATACAAGCTGTAAACAGAGATGGAGATACTAAAAAAATAATTCCACAAAAAATGGTTTTAGAAGATGGAAGTGAAAAGACTTTAGCATATCAACTTGAAGATGGATTATGGAGAGAAATAATTTTATCTCCTGATGGAAAATATTATTTGGGAGAAGTTGTCAAGTACGAAGGAATTTCTAGTAAGATAAGAGGAAAACTTAGAAAACTTGCTAAAGTTTATCAGAGATATGGTTCTCCAATTGTTAGTGGAGCTTCGAGCATTAGTAAAACAGTATCGGGTTTAACAAAATAAATTATATTGAAAGAAATTAAAGGCAAGATATATTTTCATATCTTGCTTTTTTGTTTTATTTGAAAAGATTTTTCAATGTGTGTTAGAATGTTTTTTGAATGTATTGTTGAAGAAATACAGTTTATTTAGGAGTGATTATTGAAAATGAACTCTGGAATTTTAAATTTGCTTGAGTTTGACAAAGTTAGACAAAAGATAGTTAAATATGCAAAAACGGAAAATGCAAAATCTTTAATACATAATTTAAGACCCTTTTCTTCTTTGGAAGAAGTTGATAAAAATTTAAATGAAGCTGAAGAAGCGTTGAGTTTCGTTAAAGAATTTGGTTTTCCAGATTTTTTTGGACTTAGTGACGTTTTAGAATCCATGGATAAAATTTATAAAAGCGGAGTTATAACTGTTTTGGAAATTTACAAAATAGGGACAACTTTAAAATGTTTAAGGAACATTAAAACATATTTATCGCAAAAAGAAGTTAAGCATTTGAAATTTTATCATGACAATGTTTATGTTTTTAAGTTTTTGGAAGATTTAATTTTTAAATCCATAGTTGATAGCGAAGAGATAAGTGATTTTGCTAGCGAAAATTTATTCAAAATTAGAAAAGAGCTTAGAGGCAAAGCTTCCTCAATTAAAAATAAACTTTCTGAAGTTATGAAATCTTATGGAAAATTCCTTCAAGATAATGTTTTTACGATTAGGGGAGATAGATATTGCATACCTGTAAAAGCAGAATATAAATCTCAAGTTCAAGGTATTATTCACAATCAAAGTGCATCAGGTTCAACTTATTTCATCGAACCAATAACGCTCGTAAATTTAAATAATGAAATGAATGAGCTTATTGAAAATGAAAAGAGGGAGATTGAAAGAATTTTAAGAAACATATGCGAAAAGATACAAGATAATTTTGATTACATAAAGTTGAGCGTAAAAAATATTTATTTTCTTGAATTTGTTTTTAGTAAGGCGATGTATGCAAATGAATCTGATTCTGTAAGGCCAATCGTAAATGAAAATGAAGATGTATATTTAATTTCTGCTCGTCATCCTTTGATAGATGAAAAGAAAGTTGTGCCTTTGACTTTGGATTTTTCAAAAAATAGAAAAGCAATTATAATAACTGGGCCTAATACGGGAGGAAAGACTGTTGCGTTAAAAACTTTGGGATTAATTCATGTTATGGCTTTAAGTGGTATGTTCATACCAGCTTATGAAGGAAGTCAAGTTATGTTTTTAGATGAAATTTTTGGAGATATTGGAGACAAGCAAAGCATAGAACAAAGTTTATCTACCTTTTCTTCTCATGTGCAAAATATTGTGGGCATATTGAAAAATTTAAAAAACAAAAATTTAATTCTCCTAGATGAGGTTGGTTCTGGTACTGATCCTGAAGAAGGTTCGGCGTTGGCCATATCTTTAATAGAACATTTTATGAATAAAAATTGCAAGATTATGGCGACGACGCATTATAGTCAACTTAAAACCTATGCAATAAATTCTCAAAATGTTGAGAATGCTTGCGTTGAATTTGATGTTGAAACATTGAAGCCTACATACAGATTGAACGTGGGTATACCAGGAAAATCAAATGCGTTTATAATTTCGAAAGCTTTGGGGATGGACGATTCGATTATACAAAATGCAAATAAATATTTATCTGGTGATACGATTAAAATTGAAGAGATAATTAAATCTTTGGAAGAGAAAAATTCTCAAGCAACTAAGAACAATGAAGAAATCAAAATTTTACGTGAGGAAAACAAAATTTTAAATGAAAAATTGAAAAATCGTCTTGAAAAAATTCATAATGAGAGAGACAAAATTATCAAAGATGCTCAAGCTGAATCTGAAAAAATAATAAGCGAAACGAAGGAACAATTAGATTATATTTTGAAAACAATAAACGAATTAGAAATGAATGGTGTGAATTCCAAAGGAATAAAAGATTTAGAGGCAGCTCGCCGTGAAATGAAAAAGGATATTGATGAAAAAAATAAATTGAAAGAACATCAACGCAAAATAAATTTAAATAAAGATACAAATCTAGGATTTAAATCTGGAATGAATGCTTTCTTGAAAAGGATAGGACAAAATGTAGTTTTAATTAATAATCCTGATTCAAAAGGAGAAGTAATTGTTCAAGCAGGCGTTTTGAAATTAAATGTTCACGTTTCTGAACTCGAAACATCAACACATTCTTCTGTAAAAAATAAAAATGTTAAGAAAGATATGAAACTTAAAACGAGTTCTATATCAACGAGCATTGATTTAAGAGGAATGGACACTTTGGGAGCTGTGAATGAAGTTGATAAATATTTAGATGATGCTTTTGTGTGCGGGCTTAATGAAGTTTCAATAATACACGGAAAAGGAACGGGTGCGTTGAGAAAATCAATAACAGATTTGCTTAGAACACATGTTCATGTTAAATCTTATAGACTTGGTGATTACAACGAAGGTGGACATGGAGTTACTGTTGTTTATATAAAATAAAAAAATATTTTGAAGAACTCAATTATTTTATTGAGTTCTTTTTTTTTTTTTTAATCATAAAATTTTTTATAAATAGTTTTGGAGGAGAATGGAATGCAAAAATTTGTTGGAGATATTAAGGATGCTATGATTAATAAATTAGAGCTTCCAAGAGAATTAGTAAAGAATTCTTATAAAGTTGTTATAGAAGAAGATGAATTTATAACTGTGGAAAATCACAGAGGCATTTTGACGTTTAAAGAAAATGAAATTGTTTTAAAAGTTGATGGAGGACTTTTTAATATAAAGGGAACTAAATTTACGATAGTTTATATCTCAGGAAAAACTTTAAAATTAAAAGGAGTTTTCGAGGGGGTAAGTTATGAAAAATTATGATAAAGTTTCATTTATAAATGGTAAAATGAAATTAAAAATCATAACTAAAGTTCCAGAACAAATTTTAAATATTATTTGGAAACGTAATATAAAAGTCGTTAATGTAAACAGGGAAAATTTATATACGATATCTCTGATTGTAAATTCTGAAAATTTTTCTGAAATTAAAAAAATCTGTGATGAAACAAATAGCAATTTGAGCGTTGTGAAAGTTTCGAAAATTTTAGGATTGGTTTTAAATTTTAAAGCTTATTTGACTTTGGCTTTTGGAGTTGGTGTTTCTTTAGGAATAATTTTGTTTCTTTCAATGTTTATTTGGAAAATAGATATAGTTGGTGATAAACATATTTCTCCTTATGAAGTTAGACAAGTTATAAAAGAGCTTGGTGTTCATAAAGGAATGTTGAAACACAAAATTGATACAGATTTTTTAGAAGAACAGCTAATCGATAAAAATAAAAATGTTCTTTGGTCAAAGGTTAGAGTTCAAGGTTCAACTTTGCAAATAGAAGTTGTGGAAAGTTTTAGTCCTCCTGTCATTGAAATAGATGAATCTTTAGGCAAAATAGTTGCAGGAAAAGATGGCGAAATAGTTAGAATATATACTCAATCGGGAACTGCTGTTGTTGAAAAGGGAAACATAGTTAAGAAAGGAGATGTATTGATAGAGGGTTATCAAGGAAAAGAAAATGGAACTTACGAAGTTCCTCCAATAGGGAGTGTAATTGCAAAAACTTTCTTGGAATTTGAAGAAGTAATTGAATTAGAAGGAACGAAAAGTGTAAATACTAAGGATAAGGTTAATGAATATTACATAGAGTTTGCTGGCAAAAAATTATTTTTCAAAAAATATAAAGACGAGTTTGAAAATTTTGAAAGAGTTAGTTGTGATAGTAAATTCATTAAAAAAAATATATACTATGAGATAGATAAATCATCTTACTCTCTTGATTCTGAAAACGTAAAGAAAAGTTTGATAGAACATTACACCAAGTATGTGAAACAAAATTTAAAACAAACTGATACAATAGTCGGTGTGTTAGTTAAAGATGAAATTGTGGGAAATAAACTTAATTTAAAAATGTCTTTTGTTATTGAAGAAGACATTGGTATTAAAGTTCAAAAAAGTTCAGAAGCTCAATAGGTTTGATGATTTCTAAAAAAATTTTTTTAGGGGTGGTTTGTTGAAGTTCAAAAAATTTATTGATGCTTTTATCAAATATAAAAATTACGTAATGCTTTCGATAATTATATTTTTTACATTTATGGTTGTGTTATCTTCAACTTTAGAAAGACGATACGATTTGAAATTAGGAGAAGTTTCTCAATACAGGATTAAGGCACCTCGTGAAACTCAAGATAAATTTTCAACAGAAAATCGAATTAAAGCGGCTGTCGATGAAGTTGCGGCTCAATTTAATCACAGAAAAGAAGTGCGTTATGACGTACTAGAAAAAATTGAAAAATTATTTAAAGAGATTTATGAGCTTAAAAATTATCAGATAATTGCAGATTCTGTTTTTGCAGATTTAAATAAAAGTTATGGATTAAATTTAGGTGTGGACGATTATAAAACAATCATCTTACTTAACATTAATGATTTGAATTCTTATGAAAGATTTATAAGTAATGTTATAAATAAAGTATATGAGCTTAAAATTGAAGAAGGAAATTTAAGTGACATAGAGAACGTTAAGTCTTTTACTCGGGAAGAAATAAATAAATCTGTGGACAAAGACACCTTTAGAGATATTTCTTTCAATTTAGTTTTGTCCATGATAAAACCAAATTTCTTTTATGACCAAGAGAAAACTGAACAAAAAAGAGAAGAGGCAGCAAAAAATGTTTCACCTGTTATAGTTAAGAAAGACCAAATAATTATAGAGCCTGGCGATGTAGTTAACGAAAGTCATATTTCAATTTTGGATAGTTTGGGTTTGTTGAAAAGCTCAAACGTAAATTGGAGTTTAAATTTTTCTATACTCGCACTTGTGCTTTTGACTTTTATAATTGAGTATTTGTATTACAAAAAATATCAAAAAGAATGTATGAAAGATGTGAATCTTTTAAATGTTATTATGATTGTAAAATTTTTAGTTTTAGTTCTTGTAAGAATTATAGGTGAAGAGTACATATACATAGTTCCATTTGCTTTAGGCCCTCTAGCTATTACGGCACTTATAAACAACAAAGTTTCACTTATGACAAATTTAATGACTTTAGTTTTAATTGGAGTGATAACAAAATTTAATATACTTGTGGTATTTATAAGTTTGTTTAATGTTGTTTTAGGTACGCTTTTTCTCAAAAGACTCAAAAGTAGAATTCATTTCTTAAAACTTTCCATTTGGTTTGGTATAATAAACGTAAGTGTTCTAATCACAATTACTTTTATAATTGGAAATGTTAAGGCATCTGTATTTTTAGATTTAGTCTTTGCATTTTTTAGTGGAATACTTTCAGCTATTATTGTTGCGGGAATATTGCCCATATTTGAAAACATGTTTAATATAGTTACTTCAATGAAGTTGTTGGAATTAATAAATCCTGAGCATCCTCTTTTGAAAAAATTAGTTGTTGAAGCACCAGGAACTTATAATCATAGTTTGATGGTTGCGAATTTGGCAGAAGCTGCAAGCGATGCAATAGGAGCCAATTCTCTTTTGACGAGAGTTTCGGCGTATTATCATGATATTGGTAAAACAGGAAGGCCATATTTTTTCAGAGAGAATCAAGTTGGAAATAAAAATCCTCACGACAGACTTGAGCCGCTAACAAGTGCTAACATAATTTTTTCTCATGTGAAGTATGGAATTGAACTTTCAAGGAAGTATGGTTTGCCTAAATTTGTTGAACATGCAATAGAAGGACATCACGCAAACACTTTAGCGAAATATTTTTATTTAACAATGAAAAATAATTCTCCAAATCCTGAAACTGTAAATGAAAAAGATTTTAGATATGGAGGAGAGCTTCCTAAAACTAAAGAGGTTACTATATTGATGTTCGCGGATAGTGTGGAAGCAGCTGTAAGATCTTTAAGCGAACCTACTCAAGAAAATATAAAAAAGGTAATTGAAAATATTGTTGATGACAAAATAAGGGATGGACAGTTGAAAAATAGTCCTATATCATTTAAAGATATAGAAGTTATTAAACAATCTTTCCTCAAAACTTTAAAGGGAATATATCACGAGAGAATTGAGTATCCAAAAGATGAAAATAAACAGGACGATAAGGAAAGTTAGGAGATTAAATTGGAAATAAATTTTGAAAATTGTCAGGACTCTGTTTCAGTTATGCTTGATTTAGAAAAATTTATAATTGATGTAACAAAATATGTTTTTGAAGTCGAGCAAGTTAGTATTGATTATGAGGTAAATATATTTTTAGTTAACAATGAAATGATAAAGGAAACTAATTTTAAAAGTCGTGGAATAGATAAGGAAACTGATTGTTTATCTTTTCCACTTTTGCATTATGAAAAAGGAAAAGTTTTTAAAAATCAGTATGAGAATTTTAAATTTAAAGATTATGATTTAAATGAAGGAAGGTTGTTGTTGGGCGACGTTTTGATTTCTTTGGAAAAAGCGAGAGAACAAAGTATTGAGTATGCTCATTCATTTGATAGGGAGATAATTTATTTATTAATACATTCCCTTTTACATTTACTTGGATATGATCACTTAGATGATGATGACAAAACAAATATGAGAAATCGAGAAAAACAAATTGTTAAGCATCTAGGTATTTTTAAATAATCAAGGAGGATGGAAAAAATTAAAGTAAAAAAGATAGTTGATAGTTTTAACAATTCTATATCGGGTATTTTGCATGCTGTAAGAACTCAGCTGAATATAAAAATACATTTGTTTGTAGCACTTGTTGTTATGAGCGCATCACTTTTTTACGACATAACAAAAATAGAATTAATAATACTAGCTCTCACAATAACTCTTGTAATTTTTGCAGAACTTGTTAATACTGCAATTGAAACGGCGATTGATGCAACGACAAATTATTACCACCCGCTTGCTAAAATTGCAAAAAATATTTCTGCGGGTGCTGTTTTGCTTACGGCTATAAATTCTGTTTTTATTGGGTATTTAATATTTTGGGATAAGATTAATAATTTTAGTTTTGAAGTTATAAACAAAATTAAGCAAAGTAATCCATATATGGCATTTGTTATACTAGTAATGGTTATGATTGTTACTGTTATAACTAAAGCTATATATGGTGAAGGAACTCCTTTAAGGGGAGGTATGCCGAGTGGGCATAGCACAATATCTTTTTCAATTGCTACAATCATTTCCTTTATTGCAAGTGAACCGATTATAATTGGACTTAGTTTTTTTATGGCATTTATTGTTGCGCAAAGCAGAGTAGACACTGGAGTACATAGTTTAAAAGAAGTTATTTTTGGTGCGGTTTTAGGCACAGTTTTAACGATTATAATATTGAAAATATTTTTGTAAATGGGAGTTTTTAAATTGATTAATAATGATATTTTAAAAGATATGATAGACGAAGCTATTAATGTTAGGGAATTTGCTTACTCTCCTTATTCCAAATTTAAAGTTGGGGCAAGCATTTTATTTGAAAATGGTAAAATTTATTCAGGTTGTAATATTGAAAATGCTTCTTTTGGTGCGACGAATTGTGCTGAAAGAACTGCAATATTTAAAGCAGTAAGTGAGGGAATGAAAATTATCCAAGCAGTTTGTGTATTTGGATCTTTTCAAGAATTCACATATCCATGTGGAATATGCAGACAGGTTATAATTGAATTTGCGAAAGATGACAATATACCTGTTATAGTCGCAAAAAGTAGAGAATTTTTTCAAGTTCATAAGTTGAAAGATATAAATCCATTTGGTTTTAGTAAAAAAGATTTAGTTTAGTGAGAGTGATGTAGTTATGTATAAGTCTGGATTTGTTGGTATAGTTGGGAGAGCAAATGTAGGTAAATCTACATTATTAAATGCTCTTATAAATCAAAAATTAAGTATAGTTTCGAGTAAGCCACAAACTACTAGGAGTAATGTTGTTGGAATTTTAAATCATGATGATTATCAAATAATTTTTACAGATACACCTGGATATCATGATCCAAAACATAAACTGGGTGAATTTATGATTAAATCAATTTCAGAAGTATTAGTTGATGTAGATGTTATATTGTTTGTTGCAAATTTTAGAAGGGAAATTCCTAAATCAGAATTAGAGATATTGGAAAAAATAAATAGTAGAAAGAGCGTTAAAATTTTTGTACTTAATAAAGTTGATGAGATGAATGTTTCACAAGTTATGGAGATGCTTGATAAATATAGAAATGTTTTTAATTTTGATGAGTATATACCTGTTTCAGCAATGAGTGGAAAAAACTTGGGAAAATTATTAGAGATAGTTTTAAGATACATACCAGAAGGACCGAAGTATTATGATGATTTGCAAACGGCTACTAATCATGAAAGATTTTTTGTTTCAGAAATAGTTAGGGAAAAAATTTTAAAATTACTTAGGGATGAAATTCCTCATGGTGTAGGTGTTGAGATATTCTCAATGTTTTATAATGAATCTGAAAATAAATATAACATTGAAGGAAATATATTTTGCGAAAAAGATACGCACAAACCGATTATAATTGGAAGAAATGGAGAAATGTTAAAAAAAATTTCAATGTATTCTAGACAAGATATTGAAAAATTTTTAAATGGTAAAGTTCACATAAGATTATGGGTTAAGGTACGTAAAAATTGGAGAGATAATAATAATTATTTGAAGACTCTTGGATATAGGTAAGAAGTTTTTTTGAAAAAGTAAGATATATATTAAAGATTTTCTGCGTTAAAAAAATTAAAATGAATTTCATACATGAATACAAAGCGAGTATTTAGAAATATTAAAAACTTAAAGTGTTATAAGAAGTTTTATGATTTCAAATATAGATTTTAAATTAAAAAGAGGCGATCTAAAGATTGCTTCTTTTTTGTATTGTTATAATTTAAAATATAAATTTGATTTTCGTGTTGCTTAAAATGTAAAATTTACATAAGATTTTATAAAAATATTATATAATTAATTTTATGGGTGAGTTTATGGAAAAAATAGATTGTACGAATTTGACTAAAGAAGATTTTGTTAAGGAGCAAAGATTGAGGGATGAAATTTTTTCAAACGTTTCAAACAGCATTGGAGTTAAAAATTTTGATGACGACTATATTCAAATACAAATAAATAATCTTTTTGAATGGATGAATAAATTTTACGATTGTTCAATTGAAATGTTTAGGGGATTGGGTGAGGTTTATGAATTTAATTCTGATTTTACAGATATATTGGTGAAAAATTATGGAGATAAGATGCCTGAATTTCTTCGCAAAGCGATTTATTATTTTTGTGATAACAGAACTTCTAAGTAAAGAGAGTGAAAGGAATTTTCCTCTCTTTATTTAATTTTTTATCTATAAAATTAAAAAATATTGAAAATATAAATTTAATTTGTTTGAATTGTTCAAAAGCAAACAAAATTTATAAAAAATTTTTAATTAAATCAATAAATTATCGTTAAAATATTGAGAAAAAATTCTCATTGATATAGAATTGTTTGAGGATATTAAAACAAGTTTTTAATAGATTGAATTTAATTGGGGGTGAAAAAAATTTTCAAAATTGGCTTTTGTGATGATGATGTTGTTTTTCTCAACAAATTAAATCAATATTTTATTGAAATAAAAAATGAAAATAATTATGGACAGCTTGAAGCTCATATGTTTTCTTCTGAATTGGAAATTTTACAACGTATACAAAACGGTGAGAGATTTGATGTTATATTCATAGATATACAAATGCCAATCATCGGAGGAATTGAGTTAGCAAATAAAATTAAAAATATTTATAAACCCGTAATTGTTTTTATATCTGTTGGCAATAATTATTTTGTTGATACGTTTGATGTAAGACCTTTTGGATTTTTGAATAAATCGATTAAACGTTCTGATTTCAGAAATATTTTTTCGGTAATATATAAATACGTTTTTGACCAAAATGATTTTTACACTTTCAAATCTCAAAAGCAAACTATTCGTTTGAGGATTAAAGATATAATTTATTTTAGAAATTTTAAGAGACAAATTATCGTTAAATGCAAAGATGAAACGTTTTATTTTTATGGAAAATTTTTAGATACGTATGAAAAAGTTGAAAATTTTGATTTCATCATGATACATAAATCTTATTTGATAAACTACAATCACATTTCACAAATTAATTATGATTATGTGGTTATGAGTGATGGTGAAAAATTAAACATAAGTAAACGAAAGAGGAAAGATGTGAAAAACTTATATACTCAAATAGGTGAAAGAAATGAGTTTGGGTTTAGAGAGTGTGATTTTTGAAATCATCACAATGAGAAATTTTATTATTGATACGTCAATAAATTGAATAGGTTTCAAAAATTTTTTCAGTTAAAATTCTTTATGTAGCATTGTGTGTAAATAAAAAAGTGTAATTAAATTTTTAAATTTAGTTACACTTTTATTTTTAAACAGACCTTTGAACTTTTCCAGAACGTAGACATCTAGTACAAACCTTTATAGTTTTTGGAGAATTATTTACAATAGCTTTAACTTTTCTCAAGTTAGGAGTCCATTTCCTATTAGATCTACGATGTGAATGGCTATATTGACCACCAAAAACTACGCCCTTATCACAAACTTCACATTTCTTAGACAACTTAACTACACCTCCATCCCGTTAACTATAGCATACAAACACACTCAATCGTACCATGAAATAATAAAAAAATCAACAACTATATTGTTGAATTAATTATACCAATAATATAAAATATTTAAAAGACAGAAAAGAAAAATAGGAGGCCATTTTATGTTGCAAATAGATACTTTAAGAGGAAAAGTCTTCTATAGTAGTGAATTAATAAAAGGAATAATTGCTATGTCAACAATGGAATGTGAGGGAGTAATTGGCTTAGCTAATTGTAATGTTAAAGACGGAGTTTACAATGTTTTGAATGGTAACATAAACAATGGTGTTAAAGTAAATGTTGAAAATAAAAAATTGCAAATAGATGTTTTCGTCATCGTAAAGTATGGAATAAAAGTTTCTGTTATTGCTAATGACATAATTCAAAAAATAAAGTCAAATATTGAAAATTATATTGGTGTTCAAATTAATTCTATAACTGTAAATGTGCAAGGTATTGAACTTGTAGATTAAAAATTTGTTGAAGGTTTTTTATGATTTGCAAAGACGTTATAAGTGTTAAAGGTGTAGGTAAAAAATACGCAGATATATTTTATCAAAATGGAATTTCTACGATAGAAGATTTGATTATGTTTTTCCCTAAAGGATATGAATTTTTAAATGGAAGTTCTGGAAAAAATATTTTTGAAGGCGTTGTTGTAGAAGTTTTGAAAGATGTTGTCGTTAGGAAAAATTTAATTTTAACAACTATAAAAATGAAAAATGAAAATGGAAGATTAGCTAAGTTGGTTTATTTTAATCGTCCATACATGAAACATAATTTTGTTTTGGGAAATTTTTATAGGGTTTATGGAACGGCGAAGGAAATGAAAAATTTTGTTGAGATTATGAATGCGGAGAAAATCAAAGATAATGATAACGAAATTTTGCCAAAATATAAATCCATAAAAGGAATTTCAAATAATTATTTGTCAAATGTATTAAATACGATTTTGAGTTCAATTAAAATTCAGGAAAATTTGCCACAAGTTATAGTTAAGCGAAGGGGACTTTTGTCTTTGGAAGATGCTATTAAAAATATTCATTTGCCCCAAAATAAATTTTTGTTAAACGAATCTTTTAAGAGGTTTAAGTATCAAGAGCTTATGTATTTTTTGCTCAAAATGAAATTTCTAAAAAGTAAATTGAATTTAAAAAGTGAAGGAATTAAATTTAAAATTTATACGGAAGAATTAATTAAGTTCAAGGAATCGTTGAAGTTCGATTTGACGAATGACCAAAATAAAGTTATTAAACAAATTTTAATCGAGCAAAAAGGAAATTTTTCTGTTAATAGATTGCTTCAAGGTGATGTTGGCTCTGGAAAAACTATAGTTGCGTTCATCACCATATTTAATGTTCTGATGAATGGTTACAAAGCTTGTATGATTGTGCCAACTGAAATTTTAGCGATGCAACATTTTAAAGAAGCTTGTGAGCTTTTTGAAAAATTTAATTTGAATGTTAGGTTACTTTCAGGGAGTGTTAAGGACAATGATAAAAAAATAATTAGGCAAGAGCTTTTAAGCGAAGAGCCTTTGCTCTTAATAGGAACTCACGCAATTTTAGAAGACAATGTTGAAATACATAAACTTGGATATGTGGTTTTTGATGAGCAACATAGGTTTGGAGTTAGCCAGCGTTCTAAATTAATTTCAAAAAGTAGAGAAATAAATTGTGATGTTTTGGTCATGACGGCGACGCCAATACCACGAACTTTATTTCTTTACATTTATAATGGGATGGATGTATCTTCCATTAGAGAATTGCCAAAAAACAGAAAGCCTATTACAACAATTCATTTAAAAAATGAAAATAGAGAAGCCATATATAAAATTTTAATGGAAGAGATTGAAAAGGGTGGGCAGTGTTATGTGGTTTCCCCTTTGATTGAAGAAAGTGAAAAACTTGATTTAACATCCATCAATTCTCTTTATGATGAATTTAAAAATTCAATTTTATCTTCATATAATATAGATTTAATTCACGGTAAAATGGATAATAATTCTAAAAATGAAGTCATGCAAAAATTTAAAGATGGGCACACGCACATTTTAATTTCCACTACCGTTATTGAAGTTGGTATAAGTGTTGAAAATGCAACTGTAATGGTTATACAAAATGCAGAACGATTTGGACTTTCTCAAATTCATCAAATTAGAGGGCGAGTTGGCCGTGGTTTTAAAGAAGGTTTATGCGTTTTAGTTACTAATTCTATGAATGAAGTTACAAAGAAAAGAATATCTACACTTATTGAAAGTAACGATGGATTTTATCTTTCTGAGCAAGATTTAAGAATAAGAGGAAGTGGAGATGTTTTTGGATATAGACAACATGGTGAGACAGGATTTGTTTTTGCAGATGTGATTGAAGACATTGACATAATGAGAAATGTTAAAGAGGATATTGAGTACATGGACGAATTAAATGACGATGAGGTTTATAGATTTTATGATAATTTCCAAAAAAAATTAGATGATATTGATAAGACTATTTGTTTTAATTGAGGAGATTTAAATGAGAATAATTACAGGTAAGGCTAAGGGAAAGAAAATTATTTCGCCAGATGGTTATGATGTTACTCGACCTACTTTGGATAGAGTTAAGCAATCTATATTTAATATACTTCAAAGTTATTTAACTACAGATAGCGTAGTTTTAGATTTGTTTTCAGGAACGGGAAGTTTGGGACTTGAAGCTTGTAGTAGGGGAGCTAAACGTACGTATTTATGTGATAGAGATGACAAAGTTTTTTCATATCTTAAGAAGAACGTTGAAAATTTAGGTTTTCAAAATGATGCGTTTGTTTTCAAAGGAGAGTTTGAAGAAAATCTAAAAAGGTTTAAGGGAAAAGAAAAATTTGATTTGATTTTTGTAGACCCTCCATACAATTCTGATTATGTTGAAAGAAGTATAAATCTAATAGACGATTTGAGAATTCTAAAACGTGATGGAAGAATTGTTACAAAAATTTCTACCCTCGAAAGTAAATTTATAGAATCACAAAATATAATTTTGATTGATTATAGAAAATATGGAAATACAACTGTATGTTTTTATAAATACAAGGAGAGTTTCGATGAATAGAGCAATAATACCAGGAAGTTTTGATCCAATAACTCTTGGGCATTTGGATATAATAGAACGTTCTTTGAAAATTTTTGATCAAGTTACTGTTTGTGTTTTTCTAAATCCAGATAAAAAAACGGTTTTCTCTGTTAGTGAAAGAGAATATTTGATTAAGAAAGCTATTTTAACTTTGGAGAATAGGCACAAAATAAAAGTTGATAGTTATTCGGGTTTGCTCATTGATTACATGAAAGAACAAAGTTTAAATGTTATAATAAGAGGGTTGAGAGCTTTTTCAGATTTTGAATACGAAATTCAAATGGCATTTTTAAATAATAAGATGGCACCGAACATAGAGACATTTTTCTTAATGACTACAGAGAATTTATCTTATGTTAGTTCGTCTTCTATTAAACAAATTGTTAAGTTCGGAGGAAAAATTGATGGATTAGTTCCAAAAAATATTCAGCAAGATATAATAAGTAAAATTTTGGAGTGATTTTTATGGATGTTTTACAATGGCTTGATTATTTAAATGAAGTTATTGAAAAGGCTACTGAGATACCTATTACAGGAAAAATTATTTTGCACAAAAAAGATATGTTAGAGCTTATAAAAAAGATTTTGCACGCTTTACCTGATGAATTGAAAAGATCAAAATGGATAATTAGTGAGAGAGATAGGATAATAGGTGAGGCAAAAAAAATTAGTGAAGAGGCAACGAGAGATGCTAAGCTTAAACTTGAAAAAGAAATTGAAGAACATGAAATAGTTATTGAAGCGAAGAATAAAGCGCAAAATATAATAGAGATGGCCAAGGGCGAAGCTAAAGCAATAACTTGTGGTGCTAATGATTATGTTAGAGAAGTTTTGAAATCTCTAGTTGATGATATTGAAAACAACAGAAAAAATTTTATTGAGTCTATGGAAAATATAAATTCCAAAAATATATGTGATATGTCCGAACTCTATAATGATGTGTCTAACAGAGTAAAATCTGATTTGGATAAAATTAAATAATTTTTGGAACACGGAGGTTTTAATTTGTACAAATTAATATCTATTGATATGGATGGAACTTTATTAAACAGTCAAGGTAATCTTTCTGAGGAAAATATTTTTGCTGTAAAGAGTGCTATAAAAAAAGGTGTTAAAGTTGTTTTTACAACTGGGAGAGGAATTCGAGCGATAACTAGATTTTTACATAGAGTTGGGCTTTTGGAAAGTGAAGAATATGTAATAACAAATAATGGAGTTTCTCTTTACAATTCAAAAACTTTGAAATGTTTGAGAGCAAATGTAATAAGTGGTGATGATTTAAAAATTTTATGTGATGTTGGAATTAATTTGGGTGCGAAATTACATATTTATGATTTTGAAAGTGAAGGTTGCGTAGTTCTTGAAGAAAATGAATTCACAAAATTTGAAAGAGAACACATAGGTATGCCTACATTTGTTAAGCCAGACTATTGCAAAAATTTTGATAATAGCAAAAAGGCTTTTAAAGTTTTGTATTTGCAAACTAAAGAAGTCATTGATTACATCGAAAAAAATATTCCTAAATATATATTTGAAAAGTTTACTGCTGTTAGAAGTCTTGATATAGCTTTAGAATTATTTTGTAAAGAGTGCAATAAAGGAAATGCTGTGAGAGAATTGGCGAACATGTTTGGATTTAAGCGTGAAGAGATAATTGCAATTGGAGACCAGAGAAATGATTTAGAGATGATTGAGTTTGCGGGTTTGGGTGTTGCAATGGGAAATGCTACTGAAAAAATTAAAGAAGTTGCGGATTACATTACTGATACAAATGATAATAATGGTGTAGCAAAAGTTATAAATAAATTTGTTTTGTAAGAATTTTTAAGTATGGATAAATTTTTATCTGTACTTTTTTATTGAAAATTTGAAAGTGACATTTGCAATTTATTTTAATTTCTGTTATATTTTTAATATAACGATAATGATAATTAATATCAAAAGTTATTTTTAACTTATATTAATTAAAATTTTTACATCGGTTCGATTAAGTTTCAGTTTTTATACCTCCAAAATATAAAAATTTAAATTCTTATTTGGACTGACAAAAAACTCTACATTCATTTTGTAGAGTTTTTTTATATGAAAATTGAACATGCGATAAATGTTATTAAAAATGAAATTATTCCTTGAACTAATTTGTAAAAAATATATTTTTTGAGATTGAATGCTTTGTTGTCGTGAACAAACGAATAGCATTGAAGAATTATACATGCTCCACTAAAGGAACATAAAAAACTTATTATTGAAAGTGTGATTGAAATCGAAATGTTTGATGATATTATTAAATTTACTCCGTTTGTGATTTCAAAAAGTCCAATGAAAATTGATTTTAGGATAGGAATTTTATCGAATAAAATTTTTGTGTAAATGTTGTTTGTGAAAATTTCTTTGACTAATGAGAAAAATATTATGAAGCTACCGACAATTGCACAAGTTTTAATTGCATTTTCCAATGAAGATTTTAATACATCACCAAAATTTTTTTTGTTTGAAACTTTGTTCTCGCTAAGAGAAATTTTAAATTTGTTTTTGTTTGGTATTATGAAACACATTAGTACGCATGAAAAATAATTTGCTATTAACAAAATGTATCCGTAATTTTTATTTCCAAGCATCGAGCTACCAACGCTTCCAATTAAAAATAATGGGCTTGTGTTGGAGGCGATGTTCATCATTCTTTGGAATTCAAAATCTGTAATCAAATTCTTTTTATGTACATCATTTAAATATTTTGTTCCGAGGGGATAACCACAAATAAAACTAACGATTAATGGGAAAATTGAATTTTTTGAAATTCCAAGTGGTTTTGAGATTATGTTTCCAAATAATTTTCCAAAAATATTTATTCCATTGTAGTTCATTAACATGTTCGTCAAAATCAAAAACGGAAAAAGAGTTGGGAAAATTGCATTTACAAATAAATTTACGCCAGAACTTATTGAATCCATTGATGATTTTGGAAACATCATCAAATAGAAAATTGATATTGTTATTGAAAATGTGATTGCAATATTAATTTTTGATTTTTCATGAGCGTAGAAAAAAATAATTGTTATGATTGAAAAAATTAAAAAAATTAACAATTAACTATACGTCCTTTCCTTTTTGTATAATTAATTGTTATGAAAGAAAAAAAATATTATGATATTATAAAATTCAAATAAATTATTTTTTTATTAAGGGTGGAGTTTTAAAATCCGAATCACTTGATACAGTTTTGTTTAACATAGAATAAGCTTTTGTGCTTAATATATCAATTGGTGCTAAATGTGAATTTGATTTGTTAAATTTAGAAATTAATTTTAATGAAGAGGATTTTTTGATTGAGTTAAGCAAACTTAATCCATCAGAATTAAATCCAAGAATTCGAACGTAATCGTCAAAAAATTTAATTTTGCTTTTGTCGAAGTTTTCAAATCCAATAAAATATTTTGTCAAAATTCGACTTAAACGTGTGTAGGTGTATCTTTTTGATTTAACATTTAAAATTAATTCATTTAAAGAATTTGAATTTAAAATTTCTTTGTAAAATTTATTTTCTAATCCTTCACTTACGTCTTCAATATTTTCAATTTTTCCAACAGTTAAGAGTTTGTATTTAATATAATCAAACATTTTTGATTTTAAGGTTAAAGATTTATTTAAAAATTCGTTTTTCAAAATCGTATAAGAGGATTGTGGCAAATGATTTTTCAAAATTGAAATTTCATTTGAGTTTGTAAGAAAATTTCTGATTGAAGTTGCCGATGAAAAATTTTTGTTCAAATCGTAATCGTTGTAATTAGAGCCTTCTCTTTGTATTGGAAGAATTTTAATTTTTGAATTTAAAATTTTTAAGGCTTTCACATATTCAATTCCTAAAATATTATTTGAAGATTTTATAAAACTTGAAGTTGAATTGTCTTTGAAATGTTCTTGTATTGCAAGCGAACGAGAGTTTGGAAATGAATAACCTTGCTCAGAATATTTTTTCAATAATTCTGTGTCCATTGAAATTAAAAATTCAGAAATTAAATTTAATTTTTGTTCATCTGGATTTTCGCAACCAAAACACAAATAATCTATAAATCCTAATTTGTCTAAAATTTTTACAGCTCCTTGTGCAAATCCTTCTGCTGATGAAAGTACAAATTGTGCTGGAAGCTCAAGACACAAATCGACACCGTTATTTAATGACATTTCACATCGTTTAAATTTATCAACTATGCTTGGCTCCCCACGTTGAATAAAATTTCCACTCATTATTGTAACAATTAAAACTTTTTCGTTTGGAAAAAATTTGCGAACGCAATTTATTTGATAAAGATGGCCCAAATGAAATGGATTGTATTCTGAAACTATTCCAACAATTTTCATTGATAATTTCACCTTTCTTAGATCGTTATAAAAACAAAAATTATAACTAATAATAACAATAACTATACTACATTATTTAATGTAAATATAGGATTTACTTTTTAATAATAATATTGAATACCATAAATAAGTGGTTTATAATTGAGATTGAGTTTTATTTGTTTTTACCAATAGGGAGTTAATTATGAAATTATTAGATAAAATACTAGAGTTAGCTAAGTCCAGCGTAAAAAAAATAGTATTGCCGGAAGGAACTGATGAAAGAACTTTAAGAGCCACAGAAATTATACTTAAAGATAAAATTGCAGACATTATATTAATTGGAAATGAAAATGAAATTAACAATCTTGCTAATAAATTTGGTGTTAATATATCAGGTGTACAAATCATAGAACCTAAAAAGTTTAATAAGTTTGAAGAATACGCAAATTTGTTTTACGAGTTGAGAAAAAATAAAGGTATGACTCTTGAAAAAGCAAGAGAAACTATAATAGAAGAAGTTTATTTTGGGACAATGATGCTTAAATGTGGTGATGCTGATGGATTAGTTTCAGGAGCTGTTCACACAACTTCTGATCTTTTGCGTCCAGGAATGCAAATTATAAAAACTTCTCCAGGAACAAAAATTGTTTCAAGTTTCTTTATGATGGACATTCCTACACGTGAATTTGGAGAAAACGGTTTAATGTTTTTCTCAGATTCTGCAGTTAATCCTAACCCAACTTCAGAAGATTTGGCGTGCATTGCTATATCAACAGCAGATAATGCAAAAGCTTTGGTTGGAATCGAACCAAAAGTTGCACTTCTTTCTTTTTCAACAATGGGAAGTGCTAAACACGAATTAGTTGAAAAAGTTATAGAAGCTAAAAAAATTGCAAATGATTTAAGACCAGATTTATTAATTGATGGTGAATTACAATTAGATGCGGCAATTGTTCCAGAAATTTGTAAATCAAAAGCACCTAATAGTAAAATAAAGGGCGATGCAAATATTTTAATTTTCCCAGATTTACAATCAGGAAACATAGGTTATAAACTTGTTCAAAGATTAGCAAAAGCAGAGGCGATTGGTCCAATTTGTCAAGGATTTGCAAAGCCTCTCAATGATTTGTCAAGAGGTTGTAGCGTTAGAGATATAGTTAATATGGTTGCAGTTACTTCAGTTCAAGCTCAAAGTCAAAGTTAAGGATAAATTTTTATTTTAATTTAATAAGGAGATGTAAAAATGAAAATTTTAGTTATAAACTGTGGAAGTTCATCTTTAAAATATCAGTTAATAGATATGAAAACGGAAGTTGCAATTGCAAAAGGTCTTGTTGAAAGAATTGGAATAGAAGGTTCTAATTTGGAACAAAAAGTTAATGGTTTTGATGAAAAATATAAAGTCGAAAAAGATTTAAAAAACCACAAAGAAGCCATCTCTTTAGTTTTAGAAGCTTTGTGCAAAAAAGAATTTGGAATAATAAATGATTTAAGTGAGATAAATGCAATTGGACATAGAGTTGTTCATGGTGGAGAAAAATATTCTAGGTCAGTTGTTGTTGACGATGAAGTTATAAAAAATATAGATTTGTGTTCTAAGATTGCGCCTTTGCATAATCCAGTAAATCTTATAGGAATAAAAGCTTGCAGAGAACTTATGAAAGACACTCCAATGGTTGTTGTTTTTGATACAGCGTTTCATCAAACCATGCCAGAAAAATCTTTTATGTATGGATTGCCTTATGAAATGTATGAAAAATATTCAATAAGAAAATATGGATTCCATGGTACAAGTCATTTTTATGTTGCAAATGAATGTGCGAAAGCAATGGGAAAAGATATAAAGGATTTGAAAATAATAACTTGTCATTTAGGAAATGGTGCGAGTATTACGGCAGTTGATAAAGGAAAATCTGTAGATACTTCAATGGGATTTACACCTCTTCAAGGTTTAATGATGGGAACACGATGTGGTGATATGGATCCAGCCATTGTTACTTATTTAATGGGCGAGTTAAATATGAATGCTCAAGAAATAGATAATCTAATGAATAAAAAATCAGGATTTTTAGGAGTTTCAGGTAAAAGCAGTGACTCAAGAGATATAGAGAGCTTAAAGGAAAAAGGTGATAAGAGAGCATCTCTTACACTTGATATGTATTTCCATAGAATAAAATCATATATAGGTTCTTACATTGCAATTATGAATGGAGTTGATGCGATAGTTTTCACAGCAGGTATTGGAGAAAACTCAGTTGAAACTAGATTAGGTATTTGTAGAAATATGGAGAATCTTGGTATAATAATAGATGAAAAGAAGAATAATGTTAGAGGAAAAATTGCAGAAATATCTTCGGATAAATCAAAAGTTAAATTGTATTTAATTCCAACAAATGAAGAGTTAGTAATTGCTAGAGATACTATGGAGCTTTTAAAATAGTTTTTAAATATTGACAATACATGTTTCTAAATTATATAATCTAATATGTTAATTTACTTCAGATTGTATATTTATAAGGTAGGTGAGAGCTCGTGCAAATAAATTTTGGGGATTATCGTAAGGGCAAAAGCGTTGAATTTCTTAACAGAGAATTTTTTATAAGCAAAGACGAATTTGAAATTGTAAATAATGAAGATTTGGATTTGGTTGATGGTGTTAAGGTTTTAGGTGATGTTGTTGTTTCAGATAATTTGATGAGAGTTAAATTTGACGTTGTTGCAAATTTCGATTTTATTTGCTCGAGGTGTCTTGTTAAATTTCCTTATGATTTGAAAATTAAATGTGAAGATGAATTTTTGTTGAATGACTTAGATGAGGATATTGTTATTGATGATGATTACAATGTTGATTTTTCTCAGTACATAAAAAATTGTATAGTTGTCAATATACCTCAGAAGAAATTGTGTTGTGATGATTGTTTGGGTTTGTGTCAGTCTTGTGGCATAAATTTGAATGATGGTGAGTGTTGTTGTCAAAAAGGTGAATTTGAGAATGCTTTTTCGCAATTGAAGGAAATTTTTGGTGATTTAAAGGAGGTGGAGTAGTGGGTAATCCAGCGCGTAAATTTTCAAAAGGAAGAAGAGATAGAAGAAGAGCACAGACTTTTAAGTTATCAGCTCCTAACGTGTCAGAGTGTCCACAATGTCATGAGGTTAAATTACCTCACAGAGCTTGTAAAAAATGTGGTTTTTATGATGGTAAACAAGTTTTATCAGTTGAAAACTAGACAGTTAATGAATGAACTACCTAAATTAGATTTCTAGTTTAGGTAGTTTGTTTATTATGAGGAGGAAAATGATAAAAGTAGTTCTTGATTGTATGGGAGGAGATAATTCTCCATATGCACATGTTGAAGGTGCAGTGCTTGCGATTAGTGAAAATAAGAATTTGAAATTGGTTTTGGTTGGCGACGGCCAAAAAATTAATTTTGAATTGCAAAAATATAAATTTGACAAATCTAGAATCGAAGTTGTTTTTGCGAATGATGTCATATTTGGAGATGAGGAACCTGTCAAATCAGTTCGAAATAAAAAAGATTCGAGTTTAATAGTTTCATTAATTCAATTAATTGAAAATAATTGTGATGCAATAATTTCTACAGGAAATACTGGAGCATTTTTGTTTGGATGTCTATTTTATATTGGAAGAATTGAAGGAGTGGATAGGCCTGCGCTTGCGCCCATAATAAAAAGCGATAAACGTAAATTTATTTTGTTAGATTGCGGGGCAAACGTCGATTGCAAATCCAAAGAATTAATTCAGTTTGCTAGGCTTGGAAGCATTTATTATAAAATTATGTTTGATGTAGATAATCCGATTGTAAAACTTTTGAATATAGGATTTGAAAATAATAAAGGGAACTCTGTTGTAAGAAATGTTTTTGATGAGTTATCTAAGGATTGTGAAATAAATTTTTGTGGCAATGTCGAAGCGCGTGATATAATGAGCGATAATTCTAATGTAATAGTTTGTGATGGATTTGTTGGGAACATAACTCTTAAAACAATAGAAGGAATAGTTCAATATTTGATGAAAAAAGTTGAAAATTTTTCAAAGAGAATTTTGTTTTTTAATTTTTTAAAAAAACTAGTTGATAAATTTAAAAACAAATATGATTATGAAAAATCTAGTGGAGCAATTTTTTTAGGAGTAAATGAAATTTGTATAAAATCTCATGGAAATTCAAATGAAATAGCAATAAAAAATTCTATAAACATGGCTTGTAAATTAAAATCTAAAAATTTTATACAAAATTTAAAAAAAGATTTATTTGTAAAATAAAAATATTGACTATGAAAGTTTTATAATTTATTATGTTTATTAGATTAGTAGGAGGTGACTTTTAGTGTTTGAAAAAGTGAGAGCTATAATAGCTGAAAAGCTAAATGTTGATCAAGAGGAAATAAAATTGGAATCATCAATTGTTGATGATTTGGGTGCGGATTCTATAGATTTAATAGAATTGATAATGAATCTTGAAGAAGAGTATGGCGTGAGTATATCAGATGAAGAAGCTGTTAAGCTTAAAACAGTTGGAGATGTAGTAGAGTTTATAAATTCTCAAGTAGAAAATTAATATATGGTCGTCTTTTAAATCACTCTTTTTGTGTTTTTGAGGCGACTTTTGAGTTTTAAGGAGAAAAATTATGCAAGAGGTTATTGATAAATTTCAACGTAAGATAGGGGTTGAATTTGACAATTTATCAATTTTGGAACTGGCGTTAACTCATAGTTCTTATGCAAATGAAAATAATTTAAACGAATACAATGAAAGATTAGAATTTTTAGGCGATTCTGTTTTGCAACTTTGTATAACAGAATATCTTTATGAGCGTTGTAGAGATAATGATGAAGGAGATTTGACTCGTAAAAGAGCGACGATTGTTTGCGAATCTTCTTTATACAAAGTTGGTGTTCAATGGGAGTTGGGCAAATTTATAAAATTGAGTAAGGGAGAAAGCCAAAGTGGTGGTAACACGAGAGTTTCTACAATAGCGGATACTGTTGAAGCTGTAATTGCTGCTGTTTATTTAGATAAAGGATACAAGTTTGCTTGCAGATTTATATTAAAATTTTTTAAAGATATCATTAAGACAAGTGAAATTATAAATTATCTTGATCATAAAACTCGCCTTCAAGAACTTATTCAGTCCGAAACAACTGAAAAGATAAAATATAATTTGGTAAGGGAAGAAGGGCCTTCTCACAAAAAAACTTTTTACGTTAATGTTGTTATTGGAGAAAAGGAATACGGATTTGGAATAGGAAGTTCAAAAAAGGAAGCTGAGCAAAGTGCAGCAGAAGAAACTTTAAAATTGTTAGGAAAATAATTTTAGATTTTATTCAAAGAAAACTAATGTTTGAAATTTAGTAAGTGTTTTTTAGCTACACTTCAGACCTTAGTTTTCTTTTTAATTTTTTGTTCTAAAAAATTTTAATTTATAATTTTCGAAATTAAATAAGGAAAAAAAAGGAAAAAATACAAAACTATAGAAATATATACCAGGGAAAAATATTTAAGGAAACTTAAGATAATTTTAGGAGGTACACTTTATGGAAATTTTAAAAGTATCAGCGCAATCTCAACCAAAGGCAGTTGCAGGAGCTTTAGCAGCAGTATTAAGAGATAAGGCAGTAGCAGAGGTTCAAGCAGTTGGAGCAGGGGCAGTTAACCAAGCTATAAAAGCTATTGTTATAACAAGAGGTTTTGTAGCACCAAATGGTATTGACTTAGTTGTTATACCAGCGTTTTCAGAAATTTCAATTGATGGAGAAGAAAGGACAGCAATTAAATTTATTGTTGAGCCTAAATAATTATAGATACAAAACTAAAGGAGCAGATTTAAAATCTACTCCTTTTTATTTTATAAACTTTCATAAATGCTTTTCATTAGAAGAGCATCTTTTTCCAAAATTGGACTTTCACAAATTATGCAACCTTTTACATCGTAATTCACAAAAGCTTTTAAACATTTTTCAATTTCAAAATCGCTTTCATTGAATGGCAAATGATTCTTTTCTCCTTTTTTTGTATATTCAATTCCCGAAAGGTGAACGTGTAAATCTTTTAAGGCTTCTTCACCTAATTGTTCACCGATGTAATCAAATATCTTTGCAAAATCATCATATTCTTTTAAAATGCCAACGTATCTTGCGTGAATGTGAGAAAAGTCAACGCACAATTTAACATGTTCATGATTCTTTACCAAACTACAAAGCTCTTTAACATTTCCAAATTGAGATTCTTTTCCTGTTGTTTCGAGTCTGTAAAAAGTATTTTCAACCACAGGGAGTTTTGCGAGTTCAATGTTTATAGATTCAAATGCTTCTTCCTTTGTTGAATCTAAATAAAATCCAGGATGAAAAATTATATCTTTTCCACCAACAGATGCAAGAGCTTCAATACCTTTTGTTAATCTTTCAATAGATTTTTGTTTTTTGTCTTCTTCTTTTGCGTTCATGTTAACAAAATAAGAGCCGTGTGCTGTTAAATGGAAATCATATTTTTCACGAGTGGATTTAACACTTTCTCTATTTTTGTCCGTTATATTTACAGAGCGAACAAAAGGAAGCTCCATTGCATCAAGCCCAAGAGATTTTAAATATTCAATGCCAGTTACATATGTAAATTTTTCTGTTCCATCTCCAAGAGGCAAACCAGAAATTCCAAATAATAATCTATCCATTAAAAAATTTTTCTCCTTTAAATAATAATGATTATTATATCACATGAATTTATAATTTAGTAAGAATATAAAAATTTATTTTGCTTGAATAATATTGTAAGCTAATCTATAATTAAATTACTTTGTAAAATGGAATTAAATTTATGATAAATTTTTATAAAGCAACTGAGTTTGCTAAATATATTTTAATTGAAAATGTTACAAACAAAGGGGTTTCAGTTGATTTTACTTTAGGTAGAGGAAATGATTCAATATTCTTAAGCGAAAATTTTAAAATTGTATATTCATTTGACATACAAAAAGAATGCATAAAAGATTTCTCACTGAAAAATTTGCCTAATGTTAAACTGATATTGGATACTCATGCTAATGTTGATGAATATTTAGATTGTTTTGATTGTGGAATGTATAATTTAGGGTATTTACCTCGTGGTAATAAATCAATAACGACATTGAAAGACTCAACTATAAAAAGTTTAACTAAAGCTGTTAACATGTTGAATATTAACGGATTAATATCCGTTGTTCTTTATGTTGGACACGAACAAGGCGAGGAAGAAGGACGAGAGGTTTTGAAATTTTGCAGTGGACTTGACAACAAAAAATTTAATGTTGCTTACTTAAACTTTATAAATAAGAATTCTCCTCCATCTTTGATATTGATAAATAGGACAAGGTAAATTAACTTTTATTTATGAATAAGAATTCTAAAGATTTATAAATAGTATCACTGAGAGGAATGATTATTTTATGAAAATATCAATAGCAGTTGATGGTCCAGCTAGTTCTGGAAAAAGTTCTATAGCTAGTTGCATTGCTGAGAGATTTAACTTTAGATATATAAATACAGGTTTGTTGTACAGACTTGCTACATATTTAGCGTTAAAAAATAATTGGGATTTTGATAAAGATGAAAATCTTATAATAGATGTTTTGAGTAAGTCAAACATAGATGCGTTTAGCGATTATTTAATATTTAATGGTGAAAATTTAAGTTTAGAATTAAGAAGTCAAGAGGTTGATTCTAAAGTCTCTTTGGTTGCAAAAAAACCTAACATTAGAAAAGTTATAAATGAAATTCTGAGTGATTTGGTTTTTGAAAACGGAGTTATAATGGATGGACGTGATATTGGAACGGAAGTTCTTAAAGACGCTGACTTAAAATTCTTTGTAGATGCCGATAAAAATGTTAGAGCTAAACGAAGGTACGACGATGCAATTAAAAATGAAATAGAAGTAGATTATAATAAAATACTAAATGAGATTGAAAAACGTGATAATATAGATTATACTAGGAACGAAAGTCCTTTGAAACGAGCGAGTGATGCAAAAACTGTTGACACATCTAACTTGAGTTTTAGTGAATCAGTTGACGAACTTTCAAAAGATATTGTTGAATATATGATTCCCAAAATGAAATTTAAGAAAGTTGTAGTTGCTGAGAATAATGGTTTTTGTCACGGTGTTCTAAGAGCTGTTAACGAATTGGATAAGGTTGTTAAACAAAATATTGAAAAGAATGTTAAGACTTTGGGTGAAATTATTCATAACAAGCAAGTTATAGGTTATTTTTCTAAGAAAAATGTTAATATAGTCCAAAAAGAAGATTTAGATAATTTAAGATCTGATGATGATATTTTAGTAATACGAGCACATGGAATACCAAATGATGTTGAAGACGTTTTAAAAAATAAATCTATAGAGTACATCGATGCTACATGTGGTAAAGTTAAAGTAATACATAGAAGAGTAAAGGATTATTATGAGAAGGGTTATGATATTGTAATCGTTGGAAATAAAAATCATCCTGAAATAATCGGTGCAAATAGCTATTGCAATTATAATGCTAAGTTTTTCTTTGAAGGAAAATTTGATGGAGAAATTTCTTCTGATAAAGTTTGCGTTTTATCGCAGACGACTGAAAAGTTTGAAAATTTTGAAAAAGCTATAAGTTTTGTTAATGAAATTTACAAAGAGGTTGTTTCTTTAAATACGATTTGTGATGCTACTTATCTTAGACAACGTGATGTTGCGGAGTTGGCTGGAAATGTTGATTGTATGATTATCGTCGGAGATAAACAAAGTTCTAATTCAAATAAGTTATACGAAGTTGCCAAAAAATATTGTGATAAATCTGTAATAATTGAGAGGGCTTCAGATTTAAATAAAAGATTTTTACAAGATATAATTAATAATAGCTATAAGGTTGGCATATCCGCTGGTGCTTCAACACCAGATTGGATTATGAAGGAGGTAATTTTGATGATTGAGAACAGAATTGAAAATGATATGAAAATAGGTAAGTTGTTATCAGGGAAGATAGAATCAATTAATGATAAAGAAATTGTTTTGGGTGTGTCTGAAGAGTTGAAGGCTGTTTTGCCTATCTCTGAAGTGAGCGACGATGAAAAAAATAATTTTGAAGATACATTTAAAATTGGTAGTGAGATAGAAGGAAAAATTATTTCTTTAAATAATTCTGAAGGGTTCGTTGTACTGTCTAGGTTGGAAGTTTATAGAGAAAAATCGTTAGCTTTGCTAGAAGATATTTTTAATAGTGGAAATAGAGTGAATGTTTTAGTTAAGGAAGATGTTAAGGGAGGAGTAATTGCTGAATTCAAAGGAATTAAATTGTTTATACCTGCATCTCATCTTGACTTTATACATATTGAAAATTTAAATGAGTTTGTTGGAAGAGAGTTAGAAATCAAAATACTTGAAATGAAAGAGGAGAAGAATCAATTTAAAATAATTGGTTCAAGAAGGGCTGTTCTTGAAGAGGAGAAGAAAATAAGAGAAGCTCAAGTTTGGAATAGTTTAGTTTTAGGTGATGTGATTGAGGGCGAAGTTAAAAGAATAAATACTTTTGGTGCTTTCGTTGATGTTAATGGTGTTGATGGTTTGTTGCACATATCAGAAATATCATGGGGAAGAATTGAAAAAGTTAGTGATGTTATAAATATAGGTGATAGGATTCAAGCAAAAATAATCGGAATAGATGTTGAAAATCAAAAATTATCTTTGAGTATGAAAGTTTTGCAACACGATCCTTGGTCTGATGTTGAAGAAAAATATCCAGTTGGTGCGGTTGTTCTTGGAAAGGTAGTGCGTTTTGCTGAGTTCGGAGCGTTCATAGAGTTAGAGCCAAGCGTTGATGCGTTGGTTCACATATCACAAATAAGTCACAAAAGAGTTAATGATATCAGAGATTTTTTAGAAATTGGACAAGAGGTAAAAGCAAAAATTGTTGAAATAAATAAACAAAATAAGAGAATTGAATTAAGCATTAAGGTTATAGAGTAAATTTTTAAAATTTTTGGAGCTTGGGGCGTTTTGCTCTCGAGCTTTTTGTTTTTGTGAAGGAGAGATTGGGATTTGTCAAAAAAATTTTATGCTGTTAGAAATGGTTACAAGTGTGGAATTTTTGAAACTTGGGACGAATGTAAAAAACAAGTTGACGGATATTCGGGTGCGGTTTATAAAAGTTTTAAGAGTTATGATGATGCAAAAAATTTTTTGTGTGAAGGCTCTTTGAGTTCTTTCAATAATGAAAATAATTTTTTAGTGGCCTATGTTGATGGAAGTTATAATGTTTTAACGAAAGAATTTTCTTATGGGATGGTAATTATTTTTGGAGATGAAGAGAAATATTTTTCTGAAAAATTTTCAGATTCTAATCTTTCAGAAATGAGAAATGTCGCAGGGGAAATTATGGGTTCTACTAGAGCGTTTCAATACGCTTTAGAAAATGGTTTTGAAAATATTTTAATTCATTATGATTATGAAGGAATAGAAAAGTGGTGCACCGGTGAATGGAAAACAAACAAGCAAGGAACGAAAAATTATAAAATGTTTTACGATTCGATAAAAAATAAATTGAATGTTGTGTTTAAAAAAGTGAAAGCTCATTCTGGTGACAAGTATAATGATTTAGCAGATGCTTTGGCTAAAAAAGTTTTAGGTCTTTAAAAGTAATTTTTAAAATGTTATAATGTTTTCAATTTATGTGGAGGTTTTACTATGGCAAAAATAATTAAAAGTGCTTATACATTTGATGATGTTCTATTGGTTCCAAATGAATCAGAAATTTTACCCAGTCAAGTTAGTTTAAAAACCAACTTAACTAAAAATATAAAATTAAATATACCATTAATCAGTGCGAGTATGGACACTGTTACGGAACACAAAATGGCGATTGCTATGGCAAAAGAAGGTGGACTTGGTATTATACATAAAAATATGTCCATTCAAAATCAAAGTGAGGAAGTTAGAAAAGTTAAATCATTTTTGTTGAATGATAAAAATGATATTTATTCTATTGATAAAGATGGAAGGCTTTTGTGTGGTGCTTCTGTTGGAGTTACTGATGACATGATGAATAGAGTTGAAGCTTTAATAAATGAGGGCGTTGATGTTATAGTTTTGGATACAGCTCATGGACATTCAAAAGGAGTTTTAGAATCAGTTTCAAAAATAAAATCAAAATATAATTTTGTTGAAGTTATTGCGGGAAATGTTGCGACAGTTGAAGCAACTGAAGATTTAATAAACGTTGGTGCTGATTGTGTTAAAGTTGGAATAGGTCCCGGTTCAATTTGCACAACGCGAATAGTTGCAGGAGTTGGAGTGCCACAATTAACGGCAATAATGGATTGTGCAGAGTTTGCAAAAAATAAAAATGTTCCAATAATAGCTGATGGTGGTGTTAAATATTCTGGAGATATTGTTAAAGCTTTAGCAGGTGGTGCCTCTGTCGTAATGCTCGGCTCAATTTTTGCTGGATGTGATGAGACTCCTGGCGAAAAAATTTTCATCGACGAAAAAATTTATAAATCGTATAGAGGAATGGGTTCTGTTGCTGCAATGAATAATGGTTCAAGCGATAGATATTTCCAAAATGGAAGTAAGAAATTTGTTCCTGAGGGAATAGAAGGTATTGTCTCATATAAAGGAAATGTTTCTGAAGTGATATATCAGTTAATTGGTGGAATAAAATCTGGAATGGGATATTTAGGAGCTGAAACTCTTGAAAAACTTTATGAAACTTCAAGATTTGTAATTCAAACTTCTTCAGGAATAAAAGAAAGTCATCCTCATGATGTAAGTTTGATTAAAGACGCGCCGAATTATTCAAAATAAATTTTAAAAATTCTAAAGGTCAATGAAGAATTGGCCTTTTTGTTGTTTTTTATTAGAGTATTAAAAAAATTTCCAGCAATTAAAAATAAAAAAATGTAATTAAGAAAGTATTAATAAACTTTAAAAAGGTAACTATAAACATTGTACTTATTTTTAAAAATTAATGGTATACATTTTTAAAATTTCAAGGAGGAATATTTATGATAATTAATCACAATTTAAATGCGATGAATGCACATAAAAATATGGGGAGCACAACGATAGCACAAGGAAAAGCAATGGAAAAATTAAGTTCAGGGCTTAGGATAAATAGAGCTGGAGATGATGCAGCTGGACTTGCGATTTCTGAAAAAATGCGTTCGCAAATTCGTGGACTTAATCAAGCTTCGAGGAACGCGCAAGATGGTATATCAATGATACAAACAGCAGAGGGAGCATTATCAGAAACGCAAGCTATAGGGCAAAGAATGAGAGAGCTTGCTGTACAATCATCCAATGGAACTTACACAGATGAAGATAGAGAATTAATTAATCAAGAGTTCAAGCAATTAAAAAGTGAAATTGATAGAATAGCAAGTGACACAGAATTCAATGGCAATAAAGTTTTAAATGGTAATGTTTCAGGAAAAGAAATTAAATTGGATAAGAAAGCTGGTGGTGTTGAAGTAACAGGAACTGATAAAAATAAGGTTAAGGATGCACTGTCAACAGTAGATGAAAAAGAATTACAATCACTGGGAGAAGGAACATTTAAACTTAAACTTACTAAAGGTGATGGGACAGATATTAAAGTTGAATTACTTGATAATTCAAAATTTAATGGAAACAAAGAGTATGTTATGGATAGTAAAACTATAAAAACTGGAGATGCTTCAGTAAAATTAGCAGGGATTGATATTAAATTAAAAGATTTAAATACTAATTTTGCAAATAAAGGTGATATAGGTACAGTTACTTTCACAAATGAATCTAAGAAGTTAGATGATGGAATAAAACTTCAAGTTGGAGCGAATCAAGAGCAAACGATTGGATTAAGTGTTGAGAATATGAGAAGTAGAGAGTTAGGACTTGGAGGAATTGGAGTTGGAAGTGCTGAAGATGCACAAGAGGCAATTAAAAGTTTAGATGGAGCTATTTCTCAAATTTCTTCGCAAAGGGCGGATCTTGGAGCAGCGCAAAACAGACTTGAGCATACAATTGCATCAACAGATAACACAGCAGAGAATTTACAAGCGGCAGAATCAAGAATTCGTGATGTAGATATGGCAAAAGAAATGATGAATTTAACGAAGCTTAACGTTTTACAACAAGCATCACAGGCAATGCTTTCACAAGCAAACCAAGCACCGCAACAAGTAATGTCAATTTTGAGATAAAAAATATAAAACCACTTGATTTTAAGCTCAGGTGGTTTTGTTTTTTACTCTTAATTAAATTCGTTTTATAAATTTGACAATATTAAAGTAAATGATTACAATTAAAAATGATAGTAGGTTAATAAAAAAGTTTGGGAGTTATTTATATGTAAAAATTTAGAGGTGAAATAAATGGTACATCCAATTAAAGAAATCGTTAACAAATATAAAAATGGTGAACATGCAGGTATATTTTCTGTTTGTTGTACAAATAGACAAGTAATAGAAGCTTCTATGGAGAGACTTTTAAATAAAAATATTCCTCTTTTAGTTGAAGCTACGGCAAATCAGGTTGATCAATTTGGTGGTTACACAGGAATGAAACCCAAAGATTATGTTAATTATATTTATGAAATAGCTGACGAAATAGGATTTCCTAAAGAAAGAATAATTTTGGGCGGCGATCATTTGGGACCTTTGACTTGGAAAAATATAAATCCAGATGATGCAATGGAAAATGCAAAAGTGTTAATAAGAGAATATGTTTTAGCAGGATTCACAAAAATTCATTTAGATACAAGTATGCCATTGAAAGGTGATTTTGAAAACGATATTTTTGGAGATGATTTGATAGCAGAAAGAGCTTCTATTCTTTGTAAAGTTTCTGAAGAAGCGTACGAGGAGCTAAAGAAAAATAATAGTAATGCAGTACATCCAGTTTATATAATAGGAAGCGAAGTTCCGATACCTGGAGGAGCTCAAGTTGAAGAAGAGGAAGAAGAAGGAATACAAGTAACTAATGTTAAAAATTTTAAAAGTACAGTTGATACTTTCAAAAATGCTTTTGAAAAAATTGGAGTTGGACATGCTTGGGATTATGTAGTTGGAGTTGTTGTTCAGCCTGGCGTTGAATTTGGTAGTGATACAATATGGGAGTACAATAGAGAAAAAGCAAAAGATTTGTCAAATGCTCTTAAAGATTATCCTCAATTAATATTTGAAGCTCATTCAACAGATTATCAAACTTCAGAATCTTTAAAGCAAATGGTGGAAGATGGTTTCGTAATTTTAAAAGTTGGGCCAGCTTTAACATTTGGATTTAGAGAGGGAGTGTTTGCTTTAGATTATATTGAAAAAGAACTTTTGCAATATAATGATGATGTTGAATTGTCAAATTTCATAAATGTTTTAGATTTTAGCATGATTAAAAATCCTAAAGATTGGATAAATCATTACTCAGGAAGTGGTAAAGACATAAAGCTTCAAAGAAAATATAGTTTATCTGATAGAGCTAGATATTATATGCCGAAAGATGAAGTTGATTTTGCACTCAATAAACTTTTTGAAAATTTGGATGGAATTGAAATTCCAATAACGCTTATAAGTCAATTTATGCATGAGCAATACAAAAAAGTTAGATGTAAATCACTAAATCCAAGTGCTAAGGAATTATTAAAAGATAGAATAGGCGAATATTTAGATGATTATATATTTGCAATTGAGTAATTTTAATATTTGATTTAAACGTTTAAGGAGTGCATTTTACAATGCACTCCTTTTCTTAATAAAAGATTGGGCTTTATTCTACAATTATACCTTATAAAAATAATTTAAAACTTCGTAAAATATAATTATAAATTTTGAGAAAATGACAAACCGCTATAGTAACATTATGCCAAAATACCTGCTAATTTTAATGTAAATATTTAAAAATAATTGTGTAGTTAATTGTTAATGTTTAATTTTATTTTTGCATTTAAAATAAAATTTATTGTCTACATTTACATTATAATAAATACGTTTACAAAAATCAATTATTTTATTTTAAAGTTAAAAAAAAAACAATCCTAGTTAGGATTGTTTCTAAATTTGGAAGTTAAATTAAAATTTTATTTTGATAGTAGGAATTTTATTTTTTAATTAATCACAATATTCACCGTTATCCCATTTTTTTAGGTATTCGTCAAAAATATCTTTAGAATATTTTTGAGTAGTGAATTTAGAATCTAATTCATCAAGCATAGCTATTAATTTTTTATTTTCATCGCTTGGCTCATAATTTTGATTTAAAAATGCTTGAACTATATCGCAAATTAAAAATTCGCCAGTTACTTTTCCACCAAATCCTATTACGTTTGCGTTAAGTTCTCTTTTAGAATATAAAGCAGTCGTCATATCTCTAACTAAAGCAGCTCTAATTCCTGGAACTTTGTTAACCGAATTTGTTATTCCAACTCCTGTTCCACAAATTACAACACCGTAATCAGCTTCACCTGATGAAACTAATTCGCCAACTTTTTTTCCGTATATAGGATAGTGAGTTCTTGTGTATCCGTAAGTTCCAATATCGATAACGTCATAGCCTTTGTTACGAAGGAAATCGGCCACTGCTATTTTTATATCTGTAACAATGTGGTCGCAACCAATTGCAATTTTCATAAAAATACCTCCAGTAAATTAACACATTTTATTTAGCATATCAACTCTGATTTGATGACGTCCGCCATCATATGAAGCTTTCAAAAATTCTAGAGAAATATTTTTAGCTAGCTCTGTGCCAACTATTTTAGCTCCCAAAGTTATTGCACGTGAATTATTGTGTTCGCGTGTCATGTATGCGGAACGCTCTTCAGAAATTTCTGCAACAACCATTCCTTTATGTTTTGATATTGCTATAAAGCTACCAGCTCCATAAGCATCAAACGCAATAGCCAAAGAATCATCATTTTCTTGTAATCGTTTTACAACAAGTTCTGATGACTCGATAAAATTATTAGCTGGAACAGGAGTCAAATCAACGACATCATAATTTGTTTCTTTGTCTAAAACATTTTTTATATAATTTTTTAAATCAAATCCATCTTTGTCTGATGATAGAAAAACTTTCATTCAAAATTTTCCTCCTAATTTATAATGTTTACTCTTTTTAAGTACTGACTCAACGTTTCTTCAGAAAGATTGTTGTCCGTGATTAAAAAATCTATCTCATCTAAATTTGAAAAACGATAGAAGTCTTGCTTATTAAATTTTGTTGAATCTGAAATTATATATGATACGTTGGAATTATTCAAAATATTTTTTTGGAGAATACCTTCTTCTTCGTTGGCGTTGTAAATTCCAAATTCGTCCACAGCGTTAACACTTATAAATGATTTTTGAACATAAAGTGAGGATAGTTGTTCGTTAGCTATGGCACCTATAAATGCTCCTGCTTTAGAACGAAAAGTTCCACCTATTAAAATAAGTTCATAATTTAAATCGTTTTTAAATTTGTCAAAAACAAAAATTGAATTAGTAATCACCTTCACGTTTTTCGATTTTATAAAATCGTATACCAATTCAATCGTTGTACCAGTACCTAAAAATATAGTATCGTTGTCATTTATTTGATTAGCTATTAATTGTGCAATGTACTTTTTTTCATTAATGTTAAGGTCTCTCTTCTCAGAATGACTTAGCTCATATGGAACCGTTAAATCTTTATTTTTTGCACCGCCATGAATTCGCGTTAAGAATCCGTGCTCTTCCAAATCTTTTAAATCTCTTCTAATTGTCATGTCCGTAACATCAATGACTTTTTTAATCGTGCTTATTTTAATAATATTTTTCTCTGCCAACAGATTAAGAATTATTTGCTGACGTTCTTCTTTTAACATCGCTCGAAATTATCCTTCTAAACTTTTGGAATGTTAATAAATGTTCGTTTTTTATTATTTACTTTCAAAAATATTCTAAAACAAAAAAATTTTTGTGTCAACTAATTAAAAATAAAGTTTGTGATTACGTTTTACACAATTCTATTTTAAAATTAAATCTTTACAGCAAATCAATAATTGTTATAGCGTTGTAGCAAAAATTTTGAAGTTATAAAATGTATTGACAACAAACAAAATTTCATTTATGATTTAATCATTAAACGAACATTTAAAAACACAAATCAACACTTCGATTACAATTTTTTTTGAATTTGGATTGAATACTTATTTTAATTTGAGGGCACAATCTGAATGTAAATTGTTTTGTCGTGGGGTTTTTGTTTTGTGGTAAGTAAACGTTTCAAATTGTTGAAGCGAGATTTTGAAAATTTTTATTAGGGGAGATTTGTTATGAATAAAGAAGAAGTTGCTATGATTGGTTTTGAAATCGTTGCCTATGCAGGTGATGCTCGTTCAAAAATGTTGGAAGCATTGGCTAAAGCTAAAGACAAACAATTTGATTTGGCAGAACAGCTAATTGAGGAAGCTAAACAATGTATTGCCGAAGCTCACAAAGCTCAAACAGAAATGTTAGCTAAAGAAGCTAGTGGTGAAGATTTGGCAATGAGTTTTATAATGATACATGGACAAGATCATTTAATGACTACAATTTTATTAAAAGATATAATATGTCACTTAATGGAGATTTATAAAAAAGAGGAATAGTGAGTTATGAAAGAGTTTGTAAAGTTTATTGAAAGTATTCGTCCTAAATTTGAAAAGTTGTCGCGCAATGCTTACTTAAGATCTATACGAGAAGGTTTTTTGGCGGCCACTTCAGTTTTGCTTTTTGGAAGTATTTTTTTGTTGATTGCGTTTATTCCAAAACTTTTTGGAGTTTCAATGAGTCCAGAAACTCAAAGTCTTATAATGAAACCTTATTTTTATTCCATCGGATTTTTAGGACTTGTTATTGCGGGAACAACTTCTAAAACTCTTACAGATTCTTTTAATCGTTCTATGGAAAGCACGAATCAAATAAATAACATATCGACTTTATTAGCAGGTGTTTTGGGATTTTTGTTATTGGCTTCAGATTCTTTTTTTGGTGGATTCACTTCAGAATTTGTTGGTTCTATTGGACTTATTCCTGCATTTGTTTCGGCAATTATAACAGTGAATGTTTTTAAAATTTGTATAAAAAATAATGTTACCATAAAACTTCATGAAGAAATACCACCTAATTTGGCACAGACTTTAAAGGATGCCATACCGTTTAGTATTTCAATATTAATAATGTTTTTAATAGATATTTGTTCGCGAAAATTTTTTGGAGAAAATTTTGCTAGCTTAACTATTCAATTTTTAAGACCATTGTTTGATTTGGCTGATAGTTATATAGGACTTGTTATTATATATGGAGCTATGACATTGTTTTGGTTTTCTGGAGTTCACGGACCTTCAATAGTCGAACCAATAATTGCGTTTATTGCATATGCAAATTTAGATGCAAATCTAATGTTTTTAACTAATGGAATGCATGCGAACGCACTTGTCACACCAGGACTTCAATCTTTTGTTGCTACTATAGGTGGAACGGGAGCGACATTTGTTGTTCCTTTTATCATGATGTGGTTTTTAAAATCAAAACAAAGTAAATCAGTTGGAAGGTCTTCAGTTTTTCCAACTTCTTTTGGAGTAAACGAACCAGTTTTATTTGGAACGCCACTAATTTCTAATCACATGTTCGCAATTCCGTTTTTAGTTACGCCTATTGTTAATGTGTTTTTGTTTAAGTTTTTTGTAGAATTTTTAGGAATGAATAGTTTTAGTTATTTTCTTCCTTGGATGATACCAGGGCCATTAGGATTAGTTATGGGAACGGGATTTGATAAATTGTCAATAGTTCTTACAATATTAATATTGATTGTTGACACGATTATTTATTATCCGTTTTTGAGATGTTACGACAAAAAAATGTTATTGGAAGAATCAAAAATTGAAACTAATGTAATTGAAAATGAAAAAAATGAAATTAACGAAGAGCAAAAAGTTGAAAAAGAAATTGAAAATAATTGTGATGCAAATTTGCAAAAAACAATTAGCGATAAAAAAAATGTTTTAGTATTGTGTGCTGGTGGTGGAACTAGTGGGCTTTTGTCAAATGCTTTAAATAAAGCAGCTGTTGAAAATAACATCAAAGTAGATTCAGCAGCGGGTTCTTATGGAGCGCACAATGATATATTGAAGGATTTTGATTTAGTAATACTTGCACCTCAAGTGGCTTCTAATTATGAAGATATAAAAAAAGATACAGACAAGTTAGGAATAAAACTTGTTAAGACTCAAGGGGTTGAGTATATAAAGTTGACAAGAAACCCAAAAGAGGCATTGGATTTTGTTCTTAAGCAATTTTATGAATAGATTTTTGATTAGGGGTAGATGTTATGAGTAGATTTTTGCCAAAAGATTTTGTTTATGGTGGTGCAACTTCGGCTTACCAATCTGAAGGTTCAACAAAGATAGGAAATAAAGGCAAGGTAGCTTGGGATGATTTTCTTGAAGAAGAAGGAAGATTTTCTCCAGATCCTGCGAGCGATTTTTATAATAAGTATGATGTTGATTTGAATTTGTGTAGAGAGTTCGGCTTAAATGGAATTAGGATTTCTATTGCGTGGTCGAGAATATTTCCAAATGGATATGGAATACCGAATGTTCATGGAATTAAGTTCTACCATGATTTGTTTAGAAAATGTGCAAAAAATAAAATCAAACCTCTTGTTACTTTGCATCATTTTGACACTCCTGAAGTTTTGCATAGAGATGGAGATTTTTTAAATCGTGATAATATAATTCATTTTGTGAATTATGCGAAGTTTTGTTTTGAAGAATTTGGTGATGAAGTTGATAGATGGGCAACGTTCAATGAAGTTTGGCCTGTTTGTAGTGGACAATATTTAACAGGAAAGTTTCCGCCAGCTATAAAATTTGATTATGAAAAGGTTATTCAATCAATGCACAACATGATGGTTGCGCATGCCAAAGTTGTTAATGTGTTTAACGAATTTGGATTTAATGGAGAAATCGGAATAATCCATTCTTTAGAAACTAAATATCCATATAAAAATTGTTATGAAGACGAGTTGGCTTGCAACAAAGCTCATGTGTTTTGCAATAAATTTTTATTGGAAGCTACCTTTAACGGTTTTTATAGTGATGAAACTTTGAAAATTATTAAAGATATTCTTGAAATTAACGGTGGAGATTTTAAAATTTTGGATGATGATATTGCGATAATGAAGAAGGCGAGTTTGAAAAATAATTTTTTGGGTATAAATTATTATCAAAGTAATTTTGTTAAATCTTACGATGGAGAAAATGAAATTTTTCATAATGGAACAGGTGATAAAGGAACATCTGTTTACAGACTTAAAGGAATTGGTGAGTATATGTTCGATGTGAATCTACCAAGAACTGATTGGGATTGGTTAATTTATCCTGAAGGCCTTTACGATATGATTATGAGAATAAAATGTGATTATCCAAATTATAAAAAAATTTATGTAACTGAAAATGGAATGGGATGCAAAGATGTTTTTGAAAATGGAATTGTAAATGATGATTCACGGATAGAGTATATAAAATCACATCTTAATGTAATTGCAAAAGCTATAGATGATGGTGCGGTTGTTAAAGGATATTATGTTTGGTCATTGATGGATGTTTTTTCGTGGACAAATGGATATGATAAACGATATGGATTGTTTTATGTTGATTTTGAAACTCAGCAAAGATATCCTAAGAAAAGTGCGTATTGGTTTAAGGAAGTTTCAAGTAGCGGTGAAATTTTATAAATTATTTGAAGACGATTATGTTTGATAATATAATCGTCTTTTTGTATGGAAAAAAGGAATATATGTTATAATTTATTTTGAATAATGTGATTTTTAGAGTTGATTTTGGAAAAAATTTATATTATGGATTCATTGTAAAAATTTTTGCGAAAAGGAGTTTTATAGTTGGGGAAATTTAAAATTACAGAAACGTGTTTGAGAGATGGGCATCAAAGTTTAATAGCTACTAGACTTACAACAGATGAAATTCTTCCTATTTTAAGTAAGATGGATGAAGTTGGTTATCATGCTCTCGAAGTTTGGGGTGGTGCAACTTTTGATTCATGTATACGTTATTTGAACGAAGATCCGTGGGAGAGGCTTAGAAAAATACGAAAGGTTGTAAAAAATACAAAGCTTCAAATGCTTCACAGAGGTCAAAATATTTTGGGATACAGACATTATGCAGACGATGTTGTTGATAAATTTATTTTTTTAGCAATCGAAAATGGGATAGACATTATAAGAGTTTTTGATGCGTTAAATGATTTGAGAAATCTTCAATGTTCAATTGAATCGACGAAAAAATATGGTGCTCATCTTCAAGTTGCTATGAGTTATTCTGTAAGTCCGGTTCACACTCATGAATATTATGTTGAGTTGTCTAAAAAAATAGAAGATATGGGAGCAGATTCTATTTGTATAAAAGATATGTCAGGAATTTTACTTCCATATAATGCGTGCAATCTTATAAAAGATATGAAGAAAAATATTTCGATTCCAATTGAAATACATAGTCATTCAACTTGTGGAATTGCAGAAATGTTGTATATGAAATCTGTTGAAGCGGGAGTTGACATAATCGATACAGCGATTTCAACATTTGGAGGAGGAACAAGCCAGCCTTCAACTGAATCAATCGTTAAAGCTTTTGAAAACACAGAATACGATACGAAAATAAATTTTGAAAAATTGAGAGAGATAGCAGATTATTTTAAACCTATCAGAGAAAAATATTTGAAAGAAGGAATTTTAAATTCTAAATCTTATTTTATAAATCCTCAAATAATAGAAACGCAATTGCCTGGCGGAATGATTTCAAATATGATTAATCAAATGAAAGCTCAAGGAGCTGAACACATGTTTGAAGATGTTTTGAAAGAAATCCCATTAGTAAGAAAGGATTTGGGATATCCTCCTCTTGTTACTCCGTTATCACAAATGGTTGGTACGCAAGCTGTTATGAATGTTTTAAGTGGAGAAAAATATAAGATGGTTTCAAAAGAGATAAAGGATTATGTAAAAGGACTTTATGGAAAACCGCCTTCTGAAATTAATGAGGAGCTTAAAAATAAAATTTTAAATGATGAAAATGAAATAACTTGTAGACCAGCGGACTTGATTGACGATGAATTTATGAGACTTAAAGAGGAAAGTTTTAATTTTGCAAAAAGTGATGAAGATGTTATGAGTTATATTTTATTTCCTCAAGTTGCAAAAAATTTTTTGGAAAAAAAGTATAATCAAAATGATAATCAAGTTATTAATATAAACTTAGAATTTAATTAGGATTGGGAAGGTGTTATATGGACGTATATATAGATTTGAAATTCGCATTGATGATTTCGGTTTTATGTATATTGGTAGTCTTTATTGTTTTGATGTTCATTTCGTTTGGCGTTAATTTAATTAATATTATTTTGTATAAGAAGAAATTGAATGAAGACAACAAAAAAAGTATTGAGGTCAAGAAGTCGATAGAACAAAATACAAATATAAAATTTGAAGATATAAAAGATGAGGATACATTAATTGCAGCATTTGTTGCGTCTATTGATGCGGTTGAAGGAAAAGACAACAAAACTGTTAAGATTAAGAGTATAAAGAGAATGTAAGGGGAGTTATTGATGAAAGTTTACAAAATTAAAGTTAATGGAAAAGTTTATGAAGTTGAAGTTGAGGTAATTGAAAAAAATGAAAACATATCTAATGAAAAAACTAATACTTCTCAAACTCAATTAAAAGAGACGAGCGTTAGCTCTGATTGTGAAGTAGTTAAGTCACCAATGCAAGGAGTTATACGAATGATAAAAGTTCGAAAGGGTGATAAAGTTAAAAAAGGTGATGTGTTATTAATTTTTGAAGCCATGAAAATGGAAAATGAAATTTTAGCAAATATTTCTGGAACTGTTGAAGAAATAATTGTAAGTGAAGGAACGAATGTAAATAGCAATGATCCGTTGTTAGTTATTAGATAGGGGGAAGAAAGTTGAATATAAATTTTTTTGGAATGCTAAATCAATTGTATAATAACTCGGGAATTAAACTTTTAATCGATAATCCTAAGAATCTAATAATGATTTGTATTTCTCTTTTGTTTATGTATCTAGCAATATTTAAAAAGTATGAACCATATTTGCTTTTGCCAATTGCCTTTGGTATGTTTTTAGTTAATTTTCCATTTACAAATGGAGAAGGTCTTATGGATGAAGGTGGACTTCTCTACAATTTATATCAAGGCGTAAAGCTTGGAATATTTCCTCCATTAATTTTTATGGCGATAGGTGCTTCAATCGATTTTAGTCCGCTTATTGCAAATCCAAAAACATTTTTATTGGGTGCTGCTGCACAGATAGGTATATTTGTTGCGTTTATAATTGCAATTGCTTTAGGTTTTAGTGCGACAGAAGCTTCATCAATTGGTATAATTGGTGGTGCAGATGGACCAACAGCAATTCATTTTACTAGTAAAGTAGCTCCGCACATGTTGGGTTCAATAGCTATTGCGGCGTATTCTTATATGGCTTTAATTCCAGTTATTCAACCTCCGATAATAAAGATGCTTACTACAAAAAAGGAAAGAAGTATTAAAATGAATCAGCTTAGAGAAGTTTCGCGTATTGAAAAAATAATTTTTCCAATAGTTGTTTCGGCTTTTACGATTTTAATAGTTCCTAGTTCGGCAGCTTTAATTGGAATGTTGATGTTTGGAAATCTTATAAAAGAAAGTGGAGTTGTGCCACAATTAGTTGAGAATGTTAAGAATGCTTTGCTTTACATAATAACAGTTTTTATTGGTTTAACAGTTGGAGCGACAGCGAATGCTGAAAATTTTCTTCAAATTGCAACTATAAAAGTTATTGTGCTTGGTTTAGTTGCATTTATATTTGGTACAGCGTTTGGGGTTTTGTTTGGAAAGCTAATGTGTTTTTTGACGAAGGGAAAAGTGAATCCAATGATTGGTGCTGCAGGAGTTAGTGCTGTGCCAATGGCAGCTAGAGTTGTTCATAAAATTGGTGTTGAAGAAGATAGTTCGAATTTTTTGTTTATGCACGCAATGGGACCTAACGTTGCTGGTGTAATTGGTTCCGCAGTTGCAGCTGGTATATTGCTTTCCATATTTGGTTAAATAGAAATACAAAAAGAGCAGGGATAAAATTATTCCTGCTCTTCTTCTTTACGAATTCTAAATATAGTGTAAGAGTTTCTTATATTTTTTATATATCTATTTATTTTTTGAAATTCTATTTTAAAATATGAAGAAAGTTCAGAAAGTTTATGCGTTGAATTCGAAATGGATTTTAAAATAGAATTATTTGATTTTGATTCATCGTGAATGTATTTTATAGATTGTAAAATTACGCTGTTTTTTTCAATCAAGTCTGTTGATTTTGATGAAATTTTTTCAAGTGAATTTGTCGTTTTAGATATAAGTGCATTTATTTTGTTGAGGTTTCTTGAAAATAATGACGATTTAAGAGCGTGTTCTTTAAATATGGTTGATGTTACAATTGTTTCTGAATTTATAAATGAAATTGTTTTTATTATTGTAGCTAAAGTATCTTGTATGTGAGATACTGATTGGCTAGTTTTGTATGAAAGTTCACCAATCTCTCTTGATACAACAGCGAAACCATCTCCGTGTTCTCCAGCAGAAGCAGCAACGATAGATGCGTTTAAAGATAATAATTTTGTTTGGTTTGATATTTCGTGAATCTCTTTTAAAATTTGTTTTATTTCGCTAGACAAATCACTTAGTAGCGATGTGTTTTCTTTAAAGTTTTCAAACTTTTGTATCAGTGGAGAAATTTCTAAAATAAACGATTGAATGTTTTCTGTATTTTCCATGCAAATTTTGTGTGCATTTTTGCTCAACTCTTTTGTATTGAAAAGTTCTGATGACATTTTATTTATTGACGAATTAAACGAAATAATTTCGTTTTTGACGTTGTTTGTATTTAAAAATATTTTTTCGTTAGATTTCGAAATATTTGACGTAAGAGAATTTATATCTATTATTTTTGAAATTATATCTGTTTTCTTCATTTCAACTTCAGAAAATGTAGATTCAATTTTCTTTGATGTAAATATAATCGTTTTTAAAATCTCTTTCACACGATTAATCATATCGATAAATAAATTTTGTATCGATGAAAATTCATCTTTGTTATTTGAATACAAAAATTTTTGCGAAAGATTTCCGTTTGATATAGCTTCGAGAAATGATTTTATTGTTTTCACTGGCGTCATTAATCTCGATGTAGAAAATGCTGTTATTATTAGCGAAAATCCGTAAAGAATAAATGAAAATTTGAAAATGAAATTTAAAATTCTCTTTTTCTCCTGGTCTATAATTCTTTGCAAAGGTTTTGTATCCAAATCCATTCCTAAAAGGCTAACAATTTTATTGTTCGAATCTTTAATCGGAATATAGAATGAAAAATATTCTCCCCACGAATTGTTAGTGTATTGAGCTCTAATAAATTTTCCTTTTTTGTAAGTTTCTTTAACTATGTTTGTAGGTTTATCTCTCAAAACATATCCAGGTGGAAGAAATAATTCTCCTTCTGAACCATCTATCAACATAACTTCTTGATTTTTTTTGTTAAGTTTTATTGTATAAACGAAAACTGCATTAACCATCTTCTTAAATTTTTTAATTGATCCTGATAATTTTTCATACTCAGGATTATTTAATGATGGATTTTCTAAAAATTTAAGATACGAATCCAAATCAAATGTTTTGTTATAATTTTTCAAAATAGATTTACCGTAAGATTCAAGTGTGTTTGTTGCTGTCACTCTAAGTAATAATAAAGATGTGGAGCAGAAAAATATGAATAACATTAATAAAATTGCGATGTGCAACATGAAAATCTTTATTTTTATAGAATTTTTGCGAATACATTTATCTTTATTTATTGATGGTTGTTTTAATATGGCTTCTTTCATGAAAAGTTACTCCATTTATAAAATTTTATAGTTTAAATTGATTTAAATCTAATTTAATTTTGTTTATACTGAAATCTAAATCTTCAAAACTTTTTCTAAATGTCAACGCGTTTTCATTAACTTTTCCTATTAAATTTTCAATTTGCTTTATGGAATTTAAGTTTGATGAAGATGTAGAACTTAAAAATGTAACATTGTCAAGTATGATTAAATTTTTTGTGTTAAGCTTATCTGATGAAAATGAAATATCTTTAAGAAATGAATTTATGTTTTTGATTGAGCTATATATTTCATTTAAATTTGATGAAAATATTTTTGATTTTTCCGAATGAGTTTTGAAGGATTCAAAAATTTCTATTGACTCTCTGTTTAAGATGTTTATGGTTTCGGTTATTTTAATTAAAGTTTGTTGAATGTAATTCGCAGACTTAATTATGTTTTGAGAAAGGTCGCCAACTTCTTTTGCAATTACACCAAAACTTTTTCCGTGCTCTCCAGCAGAGATTGCAACAATTGAAGCGTTAAGAGAAAGAAGTTTCGTTTCGTTTGTTATTGTCAAAATATTTTCAAGAATTGTATTTATTTTGTTTGACAAGTAGGTTAATTTTTGACATTCGTTTTGTTCAGTTTTAAATTTTTTAATCAAGATTGAAATTTCAATTAAAAATTCATTTAAAAGTTCGTTGTTGTCTTGACAAGTGTTTATTGAAAGTAAATTTACTTCCAAAATATTTTTTAATTCATTTCGTATTGATTCTATTTCATTTGAAAAAGTTTGAATTTTATCTTTGAGATTGTGAACTTCAGCGTTGACATTTTCATTGGATTTTGAAACTCTATTAATGTAAGTTATTGTAGATTTTATTTTATTTACAATTTCAAGAGAGCTAAGCTTAACTTTTGAAATTGAAAATTTAACGTACTCGAGATAAATAATGAGACTCATTATAAAATCTTTTATGAGCTTGATTGTTTTGACAAAAAGTTTTTGAATTTTATTGAATTCATAAGTCGCAAAATTTATGTTGTTGTTTATTGAAAAAATTTTGCTCGATATATTTAAAACTTCATTTTTAATTATGTAAATTGGTTTTAAGATAAACCACAGTCCAACTGTAGCAACGTAAGAATGAAAAATCATTAAAATTAAATTTAACAAAATTAACATTGAAATTATTTTTATAAACTTTTTAATGGTGAGTTGCGTAAACGAATTTTTAGGAACATTAAAAGCTATCAATGCAATTGAGTCTCCATAGTCATTTAATATTGGAGAATAAAAACTATAATAAATGTTGTTATTATTGTCATAATGATTTCCTGAAATTATTTTCTTTGTCTTAAAAGCTTCCAATCCAAATACAGAATTTATAGGATCACCAATGTTATATTTTTCATTAGTTCCGTGAACCAATAAAATTTCTTTTTTATCTTCAGTTGTTATGCTTGATAGGTAAACATCTTTAATACCTAAATTGCTTCCGAATGTTTCAAGATAATTTTTTATGTATTTGAAATTTGGACCAACCCTCGAAGGATTTTTCAAAAATTCTTGTGTTATTTTATGATCGAAGTTTGAAGTCAAATTGTATAAAACATCTTGGTAATAGTTAATTAAAATATTGCTCGATGTTTTGTAAACTATGCTTATATACACGACAATTGAGAAGAAACTTATTATTGCTATAATCCCAATTTTTTGAATAAGTATAGTCCTAAAAAGAGTTTTAGATTTTAAATTTCTATAGAGCGTTTTGTATATGATAACAACCCCCTTAGGTTAATTTCTGCAACTGATAAATTTTATTGTGAAACACATAAATCTTCTTTAGGTTTTATTATGTGCAAAAAATTTTTTAGTATTAAAAAATTTAAAGTTTTATTGTTTTTGATGAATCATAGTGATAGAATTTATATGATTAATAAGAATTTAGAGGAGTTTCATATGTTGAATGCTGTATTATTCGATTTAGATGGCACGCTTATAGACACAAACGAATTGATAATAGATTCATTTAAACACACGTTTAAAGTTTTTAGTAAACCTGAGCCAGATAGAGAAACAATAATTGAATGGTTTGGTGAACCTTTAGCTTTTACTATTTCTAATTTTTTTGATAACGTTGATGAAGCTATACAAGTTTACAGAGATTTCAATTTAAAATATCATGACGAGAGAATTTCTATTTATAATAATGTTGAAATGATTTTGAAAACTCTAAAAGAAGATGGATATAAATTAGGAGTCGTAACATCTAAAAATAAATCGACAGCTTTTAAAGGATTAAATCGTTTTAATATTTCACATTATTTTGATGTGTTGATTGGAAGTGATGATGTTAAAAATCATAAGCCACATGAAGAACCAATTTTAAATGCGTGCAAATTTTTAAATGTCAAGCCCAGCGAATCTATAATGATTGGTGATTCAATTTACGATATCATAAGTGGAAGAAATGCAGGAACTAAAACTTGTGGAGTTTTATACAGCTTCATGAAAGATAAACTTGTAAATGTTAATGCTGATTATTATATTTCAGATTTGATAGAACTCGTTGATATAGTTTCTTCACGATGAGAAAATTATTTTGCTATCCTAAAAATTTTATAGGGTGGCTTTTTTTATTAATAAATTATAGATAAATGGTAAACATTAATATTAAGTTAAAATTTTATAAGGGGAATTTTTTATGAGTACAACGATAATGAATAAATCACATTCGAAAAATCAAATTGTTTTTAATAGTTACATGGAATTTTTAAGAGAAGTAGATTTGTCGGATAGGGTTTTAATGTTTATGACTTATGATTTTGATATGGAAAATTTAATGATAAATGATTTGATTTCAAAACTTAAGGCTTCAAATACTAGAATACATAATTTTAAAGTTTTAGATTGTAGCCAAACTATAAAAAACATTTCCTCTATTGTGAACTTTATGGAAGAAAATAATGTTGATACGGTTATTGCAATTGGAGAAGATTTTTTGGCGGAGTTGCTTAAAGCTATAAATGTTTTTTACAATAATAGCAACATAACAAAATTAATTGAGCTTGAGGCAAATAAAAAGTTTTTGGTGTATGAGAAACTTAAAGAAACAATTTTCATACCAACAACTGGTGGAGGAAGTGAATCGCATAGATTTTTTAGAATAATAGATGATAAATTTTCACAAGTTACAATTTTTGAAGATGAAATGGTTAAAATTGATAAAATTGTTTTGGATGCAAATCTTTCAAAATCATCGCCTTTAGAGTATGTAATGTATTATGGATTTTCCATAATTTCAAATTTAGTTGATATTATTTTAAGCGACAACGTTGGAAACGAAACTAAAGAAATATGTAGGTCAATTTTGAGTGAGCTTAATTCTCTTTTGGAAAATGGAGAAAAGTTTGGTGGAAGTTTGCTTTTTCGAGAAAAAATTCTTAAATGCAGTATTAAAACTTCAAGCATACTTGACAAAGTTGGATATGGAATTTTATATTTATATGGAATTTTAATTGAAAGTGTTTTTTACATACCGAGAAACACGGTTGACTCATTGGGAATAGAATTTTTGTGTAGAGAAGCTATGAACAATAAGTACAACGAATCAGTGAAATATTATTTTAATTTTCCTGGAATGGAAAGTTCGTATGGAGATTTTATAAAAGATCAAAAGAGAAAGTATGGGGCAAAAAAGAATTTGAGATTTTACAATATTAATACTGAAATGTTTGAAAAGCTTAAGAAAGTTTCTCTTAATTTTTTGTTTAGGTATGGTATGATTGAAAAATATAAGTCTCTTAACTTTGGAGAAATTTTAAACAATAAAATGTTCGATTATTATTTGAACGGTATAAATTTTGATTAAAAAATGGTATAGTTTTCTATATCATTTTTTTCATGGGGAGATTTTGGTTTGAAAAAGGGAGAAATTTTAGAAATAATTTTGACAGATATAAATTTTAGTGGAGAGTGTTTTGGAGAAGTTGATGGAGAAAAATATTTTGTTAAAGGGTGTGTTCCTCAAGATAAAGTTAGAGTTAAATTTTTAAAAAATAAAGGCGGCAAAAAAATTTGTAAGCTTGAAGAGATTATTGAGCCTTCACCATCAAACATTAAACCAATTTGTGAAAAGTTTGGCCAATGTGGAGGATGTACATATTTAAATTTGGATTACGAAAAGCAGATTGAGTATAAAGAAAAGGCAATTTTAAAACTTCTTAATGATGAAGGAATATGTTATGAAAAATTTTTGGGAATTGCAAAATCACCAAATCAATTTTCTTACAGAAACAAAATGGAATTTTCGTTTGGTGATGAAATTAAAGGTGGACAATTGGAATTAGGTCTTCACAAAAAAGGAAATCCATTTGGAGTTGTTCCAACTTATGATTGTCATTTGGTCAATGAAGATTTTAAAAAAATAATGAAAGCAACCATCGAATATTTTAGAAATGAAAATGCCGTTCCGTATAATTTGAAAAATCACGTTGGGTTTTTGCGAAATTTAATTTTGCGTGAAGGAAAAAATGAAATAATGGTTTGTCTCGTTACATCAAGCCAAAACGAAATAAACTCAAATGATTTTGTTGATTTGCTTTTGAAATTATCTTTGAATAAAAAAATCACAAGTATTCTTCACGTTGTTTCAGATTTTTTGAGTGACGCCATACAAACAAATAAATTTGAAATACTTTATGGAAAAGATACAATAGAGGAAGAATTATTTGGACTTAAATTTAAAATAAATTTGTTTTCATTTTTTCAAACTAACACTGACGGAATGAAAATTCTTTATCAAAAAGTCAAAGACAAAATCAAAAATGTTGATGGTGTAATTTTGGATTTATATTCTGGGATAGGCACAATAGGACAAGTTATAAGTCAAGAAAATTCAGGAAAAGTTATTGGAATTGAGATAGTAGAGGACGCTGTGAAAATGGCAAAGGAAAATGCTAAACTTAATAATCTCGATTGTGAATTTATAGTTGGAGATGTTACGAAGGTCGTGCGTGACATAAAAGAGAAAATAGATTTTATAATTGTAGATCCTCCACGAGCTGGTATAACAAGAAAAGGTGTTGAAGATATATGTAGTTTTAATCCAAAAAATATAATTTATGTTTCGTGCAATCCTAAAACGTTAATTGAAGATTTGAAAATATTTTTAAGAAACGAATATTTTATAAAAACTATTGAGTGTGTTGATATGTTTCCAAACACTCACCATGTGGAGACAGTAGTATTGATGTCACGAGCTGACTATTGATGCGTGAAAAAGTGACGTATTTCTGGAATTTTGGAGCGACTACAAAGAGTAAACTTGGCTATGGAAGATTTTAATTGATAAAGATATATTGTAACAGGGCTCCGATCATCATTAAGAATTATACGATTGAGCATATTATGCCTCAGAACAGCAGATTAAGCTCTGAATGGCAGCAGATGCTTGGAACGAACCGGCGTGAGGTGCAAAAGACTTACCTTCACACTATGTGAAACTTGACACTTATAGCATACAATTCTGAAATGAGTGATTGTCCATTTATGGACAAGATAGATATGGATGGAGGATTTAAGGAAAGTGCGCTCCGTTTGAATGCGTATATTGTTAAATTCACGGAATGGAATGGGCAAAGAATAAAAGAGCGTGCCTTATTGCTGTCGGATAAGGCCAAGAGGATTTGGGCTTTTTCAGATATAACTTCTGATGAGCTAGTTCCTTATAAGATTGTTGAGAAATCAGCAGAATGCTACAGTCTTGAAACTTATGATGCGAATGTTTTCACAAAGACTCTATTTGAAGTTCTGGATCGTCGAATCCAGAATCTCTCTCCTAATGTGAAACTTGAATTCAAAAAGCTGTATGTTGCTTATAAGTTGGATACAAATTTTGTAGATATCGTATTCCAGAAACATAGACTGCGGATTTATGTTAATATTAAATTCTCTGAGGTGATCGATCCTAATGGTATCTGTCGTGACATAACTGGACACGAATAAAGATAGTGATTATTTAAAGATGCACATAAAATGTTTAAGCAAGAGGAATTAGATATTTATAAAAAACAAAATAATATAGAGTATGTTTATAAGCTTTATTATAATTGGTTTAGTAAAGAATATAAAAACATAAAATACTTTGAATTAACTGATAATGAGAAGAAACAAATAAATAATAAATTAATCAATGAAATAGAACTAGAGTAAATTTATATACTCTAGTTCTATTTTTTTTCTTTTATTATTTTATCTATTTTGTTGTTTATTTTATCTATCTTGTTTTCTATTCTTTTTGCATAAAATCTAATTATAGAAAATAAACCTAAAAACATTGCTATTATTGGTAAAATTGCTCTTATTGTTTCGTTCATTTAATTTATTTCCTTTCCTTTCATTATATGGTATAGATGAATAAAAATAGAAAATTCTAGTTTTAACTAATGATGTGTAGTTATTATAATTATAAAAATATTCTGTTTGCCTTACATATGTTGAATCATTATTTGCAAGTGCTATATAATATTCTATATATAATGTTGCATATGAAAGATTAGCAACCTAAGAAATAGCATCTATAATCGTACTAACTATTCCAAGTAGAGGATGTTTTATTTTTAGTGCAGCAACTCCACCTATTGTTCCAGTAGCTCCTAATACATCAACAAATTTAAACTATATATAGATTTTATTTTGGTAATATTTACATAACAAGACTATCAATTAACAAATATTATTGGTATAACAATATTTATGTTAATAAATAGTTTTTAGCGTGTACATAGAGAAGAAGAATATCTCCTTCTCTTTTTTATATGAGTAACACATAAGCAACAATTTTTTTACTATAAATTGTGATAGATTTAAATGTATCAATTAATAAAAATAAGAAGTGCTTTTTGTGTTAACAGAAATTACGAAAGAATGTTATACAAGGGTTAGAATAAATAAGGGGCTCAAAAATAAATTCATGGAAATATGTGAAAAAAAGAAATCACTATGAGTGAATTTATAATTAAGGCAATTGAATGTGAGATAATAGGAAGTAGGAGAGCAAAGAGGAAGAAAAGAAGGAATAGAAATAGGAGAGGTAAATGCTACAATAAAGTTGTGTAGAGAATTTGGATTTTAAGAAGATAAAATAATGATGAAACTTATCAAGGATTTTAATTTAACAGAAGAGAAAGCTAAGGAATACTTAAATGGGAAGACTTTATAAAAAAGACAATAGAAAATATCTATTGTCTTTTTGTGTTTTATTAGGGCTCTTCTTGTAATTGAATTAATATATGTTGAATACACATTATAGATTTAATAATTTATAAGGAGCGGAATCATTATATGGATAACAATTATCCAGTTAAAAATATAAAGAATAAAAATGTAAAATTAAACATTCAAGATGAACTGCTCAGAAGAGATATAAAGTTTTTAAATGTGAATGTGAATTTAGTTGAGGAAAACAAGCCTCAATTAACATTTGAAAATTTAGATTATCCAAATATAGAGATAGCAGAATTAATGGGAAGTACTTTTAAATATGAACCTTTCATAGAACGATGTGAATCTAAATTTGCAGAAATTCAAAGTAAAGCTGAGATGCAAATATCAATGACAAGCGATGAAACAAAATCACCAGAACTTCAATGGGGAAAAGGAAAGTGGGACAAAGAAAAAGGAACGCTTACTTTAGATAAATCTTTTAAAAGACCAGGAATATATACTGGAATTATTAGAATCAAAAAGAAACACGAAAAAAATTCAAATTATTATGAAGATTATGTTGTGAGTTTTAAAAGATTTCCAAGTGATTATATTTCTTATAAGAGTTTAGAAGTTACGGCAGGGATGTTAAAGATAAAAGATATTTGTGTTTCTGATGGTTGCAGACATCTTAAATTTGATTGTTTAGATGAGTTCATAATTTCGTATGGAAACAAACGAATTAATTTAATAGATAAACAAACCAAAGAAAAAAATGTTATTTGTGTAGAAGAAGATGTTAAAGGTAAAAATGGTGAAAAGACAACTAAAGATATTGAAATTAAATTGTTGGATTTAATTGAGTATGGAAGATTAAAACATAAAACTAAAATAAAATTAACTGCAAAATATTTTGGACATTATGAAGTGAGTTCAGATATTTTGTTGTTAGAAAGTGAACCCAGTGTAGAGAGTGGAAGTTTTTATATAAGTAATACAAAGGATTTTGAAACTAACATAAAAAGTAGCATAAGTTCTGTTTTTTCTTTGACTACAACTGAAGTTAATAGTATTTCATTAACAACATCCCAGGGATTACACTCAAGTGTTATTACGGATATAAAATTAGGAAGTTGTAGCGTTGTTCAATTTGACCAAACTTATGGTAGTAATTCAGGTGGCTCAACAGCATTAGGTGGAGCAGAATTGAAAATAAATTTTTCAAGTGGTAGTAGTAGCTTCGATGTTTCAATAAGTTATACAGACAATTCGAGAAATACATCTACTAATACAAATCCTACACTTGTTAGTACATCTAGTCATTTTGTTTACACTTCTCAATTAGTAAGTTATAGCATGAGTGCAGAGACAGCAAATTTCAGTGGTCCAACTGGATTAATTGGTGATTATTATTTTAAAGTTGGGAAATATGAACCTAAATTATATTTTGACTCAATGAAAGATATAGAGATTCACTCGTCTAAGGACAATAAAAATATAATATTTACTAAAACATCAGAAGCAAAATCGAAAACGGGAGCTACTACTACACCAGTATCTTTATTACCTAAATTTAATTCTAATTGGCTTAATTCTTCTGTTAAAATAAACTTGTATGATGAAGATTTCACTCAAGGATATAATTCTTTAGTTGTCCAATTTACTTCTGATGATTCAAAAGATATGTCAAGCATTCAAACTGTATCAAATGCTTTAAGTACTACTTTAAGAGAAACTAATAGTAAACTTAAATATATAACTTCTAGTGATATACCAACAGTCGTTAAGACAACGATAATTTTCCCATTGGATAAAATAGATGGATACAATGTTAATCCTAAGATAGTTTTACATTCAATGAGTAAATTCAAGGTTAAATTTCAAGACATAACAAAAATGTTTGGAGAAGAATCAGATTTAAGTAAACTATCATTTATTTTTGGTGGAAAATCATTTGGAGTATCAACTCCATCAAATTTTATAGGAAAAACAGGAGAGCAAAATAAAGATATAATTTTTGATGTGGAATTAGACAAGCCAATTGCAGAAAACCAAAATTGGGAATTTAAATATAATGGAGAAAATATTTCAAGTGGATTTTACGCATTGCCAAAAGTACAAGCGGTTAATATATCTGAATTTTTGGTTGAACCTAAGACTGAATCTGACACTGAAGTTAAACATAAGAAGAAAAAAGAAGAATCAAATTCATTAGATGTTAAATTGAAATTTGAAAATCTTGAAGGAAAGATTTCTTTAGAAAAATCAAAAAATAGTGATGTTGTTAGTTTTATATCAGACTGTAAACAAAATTTTGTTGACACGGTAGAACTGAATAAAATAATGTTAAATGATTTAGATAAAGCAATTGATTTTAGCCTGGAAATTAAATCTAATCCAGGATACACTTTAGAATTAACACCGGGCAAGGAAAAGAAAACTAAAACTTTGGTTATTAAAGATGAAGAAGACAAACTTAAAAGTTTATTTCAAGGAGTTTATAGAGCGGGAATAATAGTAGAGAAGTTAGATTTTATATTGAATT
>CALADQ010000024.1 GCA_937890765.1 uncultured Candidatus Neoarthromitus sp. | reverse complement strand
GAAAACTTATAAATCAAGAATTTGGGCAACTTAAGAAGGAGATAGATAGGATAGCCAGCGACACAGAATTTAACGGAAGTAAGGTTCTGAATGGAGAGAAGAGTGGGAAGGATATTCAATTTAGTAATGGGACTATAACAGTTAAGAAAGGGACTAATAAAGACCAATTTAATCAAGATAAAGTAGCTGATATAATGGCAGGAACTGAATTATCTAGTCTTAATTCTTTGGGAGAAGGTAAATTTCACCTTAAGTTTACTCGTGATAATAATAATGATGATGTAACTATAGAATTGATAGATGAATCAAAATTTAATGATGGAAAAAAGTATGTAATAGATTCACAAATTATAAAAGGAGGTGCAAATGATGAAAAAGTGAGAACAGTAACATTAGCTGGTGCTGAATTTAAATTTGGTAAACTTAAAGCAAATATGAAGACTATAAATATGACTGAATTTAATGTAGAATTAAATAATGCAATAGATAGTGAAACAGACGGAGTAAAACTCCAAGTAGGAGCCAACCAAGAGCAAATGATTGGGGTAAGCATTCAGAATATGAGAAGTAGAGAGTTAGGACTTGGAGGAATTGAAGTTGGGACAGTTGAGGATGCACAAGAAGCTATAACAAGAGTCGATGAAGCAATCTCGAGAATTTCATCTCAGAGGGCGGACTTAGGAGCAACTCAGAATAGACTTGAACACACAATCGCATCAACAGATAACACCGCTGAGAATTTACAGGCAGCAGAATCAAGAATTCGTGACGTAGACATGGCGAAAGAGATGATGAATTTAACAAAACTTAACGTTCTTCAACAAGCGTCACAAGCTATGCTTTCACAGGCTAACCAAGCACCACAACAAGTTATGTCAATTTTAAGATAAAACAATTTTTAAAATCGCAAAATCGCAAAACCACAAAATCACAAAATCGTAAAATCACGAAATCACAAAATCCCAAAACACAAAAATCAAATTACGCTATTCTATTTTTAAATAATTTTGTTCGGAAAATTGAAAGACTTCCTCAGGTGGGGAAGTCTTTTTCATTTGAAATTAAAAATTTAGAATTTGTTAAGTAAAAGGGTTTGTATAAAATTTTATATTATAGATAGACTAGAGTAAAGAAGTAATAGCTTAAATAATAAATAAACTCTAAAGATACATAGAGATTCAAGATTAGGAAATTAGTTAATAATTTATTTAGGTATTTTGATTTTATATTTTTGCATTTGTGTAACTTCAGAGTTGTGGGAGGAAAATGATAAATATAAAACACGGCAAAAAATTTTATTCATTTAAAAATTTAAAGTATAGAGCGTTGTATAATATCTCCTTCACTATAAATGAAGGAGATTATGTTTTTATACATGGAGAAAGGGGTTCAGGTAAAACAACTTTAATGAATGTTATAGGTGGAATTGATTTTTTAGATGGCGGAGATTATATTTTTGGGGATGTTAATCTTAGAAATTTTAAAAAGAGAAAACTTCATGAGTTTATGAGGGAAAAATTTTCTTATGTTGCAGTTAATGAAGGTTTCATAAATGAGCTTAATTTATTTGAAAATTTGGAAATTCCACTTATTTATTTAAAAATTCCTAAAAATGAAAGGGAGAAAATAATATTTTCAAATATGAAATTTTTAAATTTAGAAAATTTTGCTTACTTTAACGTTAAAGATCTTTCGCTAATAAATTTTCAAAAAAGTTGTTTGTGCAGGGCCATTTCTAAAGGAAGTAATTTTATTTTATTTGATGATTTGATTATGAACGATAAAATATTAACTATTTTAAATAATTTAAACAAACGGGGTTTCACCATAATTGCTAGTGGAGATAAGTTTGACGAAAAAATTAATTCAAATAATATCATTGAGGTTAAGGATGGGAGGATAAACAATATAAAATATGTTCATAGATAACATTAAACTGAGTTTTAAAATTATATTTAGAAATAAGTTTAGAAGTTTATTTATGATTTGTGGAATTGTTGGAGTTTCATTTATTTTAAGTTTATATTTTGCCTTTGAAAGAAATATAGAAAGTAAGTTTTTAAATAATTTTAGAAAAATGGGAGGTGATTTTGTTAAAGTTAGGACTTCTAATTATGGAAGAAACTTTAAATATTTTTTTAACTTCGATGATATTAATTCTTTAAAAAATTCTTCGCTTGGAATAAAAAATATATCCCCAGAGGTTTTTTTAAAAGGGAAAATAGATAATAAATTATTGAGTTTAAGTTCTTACATAATATGTGGAAATGAAGATTATTTTGAGTTTATGCCGATGGATTTAATTAACGGAAGATTTTTTAATAAACACGAGTGCGTTAATAAAGAGAAAGTTGTTTTGATAGATGTTTTCACAAGCTTAAAGTTGTTTGGAACTGAAAATTCCATAGGGAAATATGTGGATTTAGAAGAAGGGAAAAGCATATCTAAATTTAGAATAATAGGAATTTTATCTTATCCTTCCCGAGTTTTTAAGGAAGTAAATAGCGTTCCATCTTTTTGCATAATTCCAATAAATACATATGCTTATAGCTTGGGAGGAAATAAAAATTTTGAATACATATATGTTTCTCCAAAAATCAATGAAGATGTTTATTATTTAAGCAGAGAAATTTTGAAATTTTTAAAAATTAAAAAGGGAATATTTAAAGATGAATATGAAGTAGAGTCATTTATTAATCAAGAAAATAGATTTAGATGTTTGGAAAATATTTTTTACAAGAATTTTAAACTTACATTTGTATTAATTTTTATTTTGTGCGGATTAAACATTACTTGCTCAATGTTTTACAACATAAACAATAGGATTTCGGAAATTTATTTGAGGAACGCTTTAGGAGCAAACAAAATTAATATCTTTCTTCAATTTTTGTTTGAATCTTTAATGTTATCATTTTTAGGCGGATTAATTGGAATTTTATTGTTTGAGATTTTAAATTTTGTTTTAAATTTAAATTATAGTTTTAGTTTTTTAAATTTTATTTTTTCATTGTTTCTAGTTTCCTTTGTTGGAATTTTGTTTGGAATATTTCCAGCTTTAAAAGCTATTAATCTTATGAATAAGTATTAACCCCAATATGAATAAAAAAATTTATTAATTGATAAAATAAATTATAATAAAAAAACGAGGTGGAACTAATGTTTTATAGTAATGAATGGAATGATGAGAACGATTTTAATAATATTTTTAACAGCACGTATGTAGGTGAAGATTTATCTAAATTAAATTCTTACGGAATTCAAGGAATTGACGAAATTTTAAAAAATTATGATAATCATGAAATTAGAGTTAGGGAATTAGTAAATGATTTTAAGGAAGATTCCACTTTTGGTTTGGAAAATCAAATATTAGATTTATTTAATAACGTGAAAAATCTTTTGATAAATGGCGATAAAACTTTAATTAAAAATTCCATAGAATCTATTTCTCAAGGAAAGGAAAATGCTTTAAGGTTTATAGAAGAGCAAGGAGAGTTTATGGATTCTAAAACTTTAAATATAATGTATTCAATTGTTAATGAGTATTCTTATCATATTAATTATTTAAACGAAGCAATAAACATACTTGGTAATTAAATTTAGATTTATAAAAGGTGAATTATAAGAATGAGAAAGAATCTTAACATTTATGGTAAGGGTTTTATATTTGTGTTGTTCATTTCTTATTTTATATTTTTAATAACAAATGGAATAGGAAATTTAAGGTATGGAAGCAATAAGAGTTTAAATTTTATGAAAATGAAGTATGATGAAATTCAAGACAAATACAATTATTTAATTAATCATATGAGCGTTGGAAATATAGAAGATAATAACAGAGAAGTTCTTTATTTAGAAGAGTTAAAAGAGGAAATTTTAGAAAAGGTAAATAAAGAGGGGGATTTTTGGTTAGTTGATTTAAAAAACATAATTAACCAAAAGGAAAGTATTCTAATTAAAAATTTCTTAGAAGATGGAGACACATATAAGAATGATTTGCAATATTTAAAATTAAAAAATGAAATAGATGAATACAACATGTATTATAGCATTGGTAAAAAACCCATTGATTATAGTGAAAGCTTACTTATAAGATATTTTGATTATATTTTTAATAGTAGAAGTCACCAAATATTTTTAACAGCTTTAATTTTTATAACTTGTTTTGTTATGATAAATCCAAATAATGATTTTAAAAGAGGGTTTTTTAGAATTTCTACAACTTTAGTTTTGGGAATAATTTTTATACAAATTGTTAGTTTGTTAATGTGGAGTTTTTTGGATGGAGATTTGGATTTGTTTTATCCTGTACGAGTGGTTGGAAAAATTGATTTTAAAAACATATTTTCATTTGATAGGAAAGAAGCTGTTCTTCCCTTGTACAATGTTATTTTAAATATTTTTTTAGTGGAATCTTTGTACATAATTTTTATAGTTTCATTTATGAAAATTTTAGATTTAATTTTCAATTCTCTAAGATTAAAGGTGACTTTTGCTTTTTGTTTTTTAGGTTTAATGATAGGCGTAGTTTTCACTAAATATTCAGCTTTTTCATTTTTGTCTTACGGTAAATTTTTAAATATTTTGAGAGGACATGAAACAATTTATAATGGAAGTGAATTTTTAAGTATAACTTTATTTTTAATATGCTCTTTAATTATGATATCAGTGTTAACAGCTACATATTTATACAAAAAATATATTCTAAATGACAACTACATTTAGAATATATTTATTATTTCGTTTTGGTTTGTTGTGTTTTGAAACTTTGGATATATAAATTCTACTCCATATTCTTTTATCCAACCTTTTAATTTATAAGAATAATCGACATTATCTGTTATAATTTCATACCAATATTCATTACCAATTAGTATCTTAGATAATATTTTAACCTGAGTATTTTTTTGTATATCAATTATTTTGGGGGCGAAATCGAAAGGAGCGATTCTTATATAAGATGTATTTTTAAGAAAAGCACTATGAGTATGTATCTTTAAAAATTTTATTTCAATTTCAGAAATATTTTCTATTGAGTTTTTTGGATGTTTATTTTTAAATTTCTCTATTAAAGAACTGTTTTGTCTAGACAAATAAATTATTTTTGATTTTTGTTTATCTATAACTTGAAACAAATAAAAAATAAATATTATTAGTGAAATTACTATTATCAACAATATGTTCATATTTTTTAAAATTCCTTTTTTACAACTTAATTTTTTAATTAATGTATACTAAAAATATAATAAAATTATGATAAAAAAAGAAAAAATATCTTGACAAAGTATTAAATGATTTAGTAGAATGGTTGAGT
>CALADQ010000023.1 GCA_937890765.1 uncultured Candidatus Neoarthromitus sp. | reverse complement strand
TTAGTTTGTTTACTTTCACCCGTGTTTATTCATATTTAGTTAATATTTTTCAAAACTTCACGTTCTAATGTAGATTTTAAATTTTAAAATTACCATATGTTCATAGCATACTGCATTGTTAATGTAATAATTGTAATTCCAACCCAACAAATAAATCCTAACAAAATTGGTTTTGAACCACTTTTCACAAGTTTTATTACGTCAGTGCTAAATCCTATAGCACCCATCGCCATAATTATAAAAAACTTCGATAAATATTTCATTGGATAAAACGCACTTGAAGGAATACCACTTCTAATAGCTATCGTTGTAATTACACTAGCACCCAAAAAGAACAAAATGAAAAACGGAAAAACTTTTAACAAAGACACTCTTTCCCCGCCTTCTGAACTACTTTTTTTCGCTCTTATTAATGAAAGTACAATTGTTATTGGAATAATGGCAAGCGTTCTCGTTAATTTAACAGTAACTGCCTTGTCTAACGTTTGACTTCCCAAATTGTAAAGACTATCCCAGGTAGATGCAGCCGCCGTTACAGAAGACGTATCATTCACAGCAGTTCCAGCAAAAATTCCAAACACTTCTCCATTTGTTGTAGAAAAACCTAAAATTTTACCAAGCATAGGAAACAGAAGTGCGGCCAATATGTTAAATAAAAATATGACTGAAATAGATTGTGCCACCTCTTCTTCGTCCGCATCAATAACAGGCGAAGTAGCCGCAATAGCAGAACCTCCACAAATGGAAGAACCAACTCCAATAAGCGTTGCTATTTTGCTAGGCAATTTTAACCAACGATTAACAACATATGCAATTAACAAAGCACCCAAAACAGTCAAAACTATTATTGGCAAAGACTGAACACCTGTTTGCATTACAACTTCGAGATTCATTCCAAATCCCAAAAGCACAACGGCGTATTGCAAAACTTTTTTAGAAGTGAACCTAATTCCACTATTAAAAGAATCTTTTTGCTTTATAACATTTCCTAAAATCATTCCAATTAAAATTGCAAATACAGGCCCACCTATTATTGGAAATTTCTCGCCTAAAAAAAACGAAGGCAGTGCTATAACTAAACTTAAAGCAATACCATTACAATTATTTTTTAAAAAGTCCATTACTATTCCTTCCTTACTAACTATTGATAACGATAAATTAAAATGTGATTTAAATAAAAAGAAAACCACCTGAGCTTACTCAAATGGTATTATCATCATTAGCATAAAAAACTGGTACCACTGATGGGACTCGAACCCATATGGTTTCCCGTACGATTTTGAGTCGTATGCGTCTGCCAGTTCCGCCACAGTGGTATATAAAACTACTAGACAATGATAACACATACAAAAATTTATTTCAATAATTTTTTATATATTTTAATATCATAATTAAATGCTATAAAACATAATTTTAAAATAAAAATAAAATTTTGGAGAACGCAATGTTTAAAAAAATAAAATTATTGATGGTATTATTTTTGTTTCCTATGCTTGTTATGAGTTGCAACAAAACTTTTGTTGAAAACATAAAGGCACCTTTAAGAATTACAAAACCTTCAGCAAATTTTTATACAAATCATTTAATAAGATCTATTAAAAATTCAAACGATTTACATATTTCAATTTTCTACAATAAGACGGGGAAAAACAAAACCTTCTCAGATAAAAACGTAGAAAAGTTTAAAGAATTTATCGAACATATTAAGCCCGTAAATTTTTTAGATGAAAATAAAAATTTAATAAATCTCAAAGAACCAGAATATAGAATAACAATCTGCATAAATCAAAAAAATTCTTTTATCATAAACGTATTTAACAATTCGTATTTAACAATTCATCCGTGGGATGGAGTTTATTCTCCTGACGTTTTAGACATATCAAATTTTCATGAAGGAATAAATTTGTACAACTTGTGTGATTTCATAATAAAAAAGGATTATTAAAATTTTAATAATCCTTTTTGCTTTCTATTTTAAAATGTATTGCTCTATACATTGTGAAACAGAATCAACTATAAAATTAGCTTTCTCTTTTAAATTTTCCTCAACCCGTGGAAACGTAAAAGAATTTTTTGTTATTTCAAACATCGCGGCATCATTAAAAGAATCACCTATAACGTATACATCATTTAAATTAACTCCCAATTTATCCGCAATAGTTTTTACTCCCAAACCTTTTGAACAACCTTTTGGCACAACGTCAACATATTTAAAATTTCTATACGCAACAACGTAATCAGAAAAATCTCTATTAATTTCATCATAAATTCTAAGTATTTCATCTATTCCACGATTTGAAAAATCAATAGAAATAAGGGAACACTCATGCCCTCTCACTTCATCTATGTTTCTAAAATAAGTATTTCCCCAAGAATAGTCGCTATTTCCAACTAATATTGTTGTTTCATAACCCTCATCTATTCCTAAAAGTTTGCACTCTTTATACCTTTCAAATATTTCATTAACAACCTTAAAAGGAATTCTATCATGTTTCAACACATTTAAATTTCTATCTAAAATAAAAGCACCATTTAATAAAACGTAAAAGTCCAAATCAATTTTGTATTCTTCTTTAAGAAAACTCACTCCATTGTAAGGTCTCCCCGTTGAAACTCCAAAAAAATGATTCTGCTCTCTTAACTTTAATATACTTTGTTTATCAATTTCGCTAACCTTTCCATAATTCACAAGAGTACCATCTAAATCAGATGCCAATAATTTTTTCATGCAACTTAATCTCCTAAAATTAAAAAATAAAGATAGAGAAAATATTACTCTACCTTTATTATAATAATTTAATATCATTTTACTTTCAATTAAATCGAATCATCTTTTTAAGGATTAACTCTTAATCTCTCAGCAAGATTTGAAAACTCAGGACTTGAAGTCATATCAGTTAATATTCTTAAAACTGTTTCATTGTGAGAAACTCCACTCTTTATTAACTCGTTATAAACAGAAGTCCAAAACTTCATTCCTTGAGGCTCTGGATTCCTCAAAACTAAAACATTATAAAGTCTTGTTATCAAATCTTCTGGTGATTTTATAAGACTCATAAACTCAGGAACAAACGCCAAGTTTCTTATAAAGTAACTTAAATTTATTTCTTTGCTTATTAAACCATTCTTCCAATAATTATATCCATCTTCATCTATTAAATTAGTCGCCCTGCTTATAGATTTATTGTAAGCACCAATCAAGAACAAATCCAAAACGCTTCCAACTTTTATTAGAAGAGATTTTAAATTTATAGATTTGCTTTCTCCCGAACTATCTTTATAAGTTATAACAAAATCAGAATAATTTTTTGTAGGAATAAGCCCTCTTATATTTATGGAATGTGAATCCGCAATATATTCTGCTGACAAACTTGAAATCGTCTTTCCTGCAACTGTCAAACTAATTTTTGAACCTGGAGCAACATCATATAAATTTTCATCTAAAACTAAAGTTAAAATTCCAGGATTAACTGCATACCTTCCAAGAATTCCTGTTCCGCCTTCAATAATAACGTCAGAAAACTCTTCAGACACATCACCACTTAAAATTGAAGGAGATGTTCCCCTGTAAACTGTTCCTTGATCGTCTAACAAATACAAATCAACACTGTAACTTTGTTTTTTGTCCAAACCAGAAACCACAAAAGAATCAATTGAATTTGCATTTCTTACTTCAGCTGGAGACAAGGCAATCATTCTTCCATTTAAAACTAGGATACCACCAACAACATTTACGCCGATTTTTTTCCAACTAAATTCAGAAGAGCTATCCCCTTTAAATACCGCCTTAAATGAATCCAAAGTTTTAACATCTTGAGAACCTACAATTATGCTATCAAAATTTTGTGATATAATCCTTCCTTGATTATCATAATTTGTAAGTATTAAATTTATTTTTTGCCCACTAGGAAGACCAGTTTTAAACGTTATTCCATTTGAATCAACACTAACCTTTTCAGATTTATAATCTGAAGTCCCATCTGCATACCAAGTTAAATCTGTTGCTGCAACACCATCTAACCTACTCCATGAAGAAATAACATCTCCATTTGAAAATGGAATTGAAGTGAACGTTGGCAACTGGAATAAATTATGCGAATATTTATATGTATAAACTCCTCCATTCTTCATATCGGTTATCACAACTTCGTAATTTCCATTTAAGAATGTCTTTCCACTATCTGGATATATAACAAAACTTCCTTTGTCTTGCTCCAATGTTATTTGTGAATTTTCAACAATAACCTCACCATCTTCAGTATCTCTAACTTTTACTAAGAACATGTTTCCTTTTGTAAAATTGGTCTTAGATAAATCCACACCTATTCCAACACCATCACTGCTTAATCCTAATTCAATAGGAGCAACAGGCGTAAGACTTCCTTCTTTGACCATAACAACTCCGTTGTATTCAAGCCCCTTACCATTCAAAATTCTTATTTTAATTTCGGAACCTTCGGTAGCATTAGGTATAGTTACAGAATTACTTTTGATATCATCTTCCGACAAAATTTTATAAAGCTCACCATTTAAGAAAACTTGTCCAGATTTGATACCATCAACAAAATTAGCCCACTCAACTTTAATACCAGTCCCTGAAGGCGTATACGAAAGACCTTTTATCTCCCTTGTTTCACTTGAATTTCTTATAACTTTTCTTACACTTTCATGGCTAACTCCACCTGAAGAATCTAAGAATCTAACCCTTAAATAAAAATCCCCATCCATGTTAGGTATAAATTCCGCTCCCTTTGGTTTAACATGAACATAACTAGGATTGGTAAATTCAGGATTGTTATCTATTACAACCTCAATTTTACTAGGTCTATTCGCAATATGTCCGTAATCCCAGCTTAAGTACACAGCATTTTGATCTGTCCAATAGTAAAAGTATGGTACTTCCTGTTTGTTAGATTTCAATTTAAGCACGCTACCTTTACTAGTACTATCATCGCTAACAGAATCTAAATTTACGCTTCCCTCTGCATTAACATTTTGTTCATCCTCAACTTGCCCTTCTGTTATAACTGTTGTGGCAAGTACACTTCCACTAGGCAAGACAGTCCCAACAATAGTTGCAGTAGCAGTGGTAACAGCACATTTTAAAAATTTAGATTTTTTATTTCTAACCAACTACACCCCTCCTAAAAACATAAAACATAAGACATAATTATTAATATGCTTTAAAATATATTTTATTATTGTTTACATATTAACATATTTTTTAATAGTTATCAAGATTTTAATAATTATTACAAAATAGTTATGAAATAACAAAAAAACCCTAAGCAAAATGGATTAACATCCTCTCTACTTAGGGCGACAGTAAAAATTTTCATCGTAAATTGAAATAGAAATATAAACCTAGAAATCAAAATGTAAATTGTAATTTGAAACAAACTTTAAAATTTATATGTAATTTAGTAACTTTTTGAATAAACTAAACTACAATTACGAAAAAAATTTCTACAATCTATACAATGGTTCAGTTTTCATTGAACTAATGTAATCTTATTTAAATATTGGAATCAAAAATTTTAATTTCTAATTCCAATACACATTCGTCAAATTTAAAAAACCAAATTTTTTAAAACGCCATTCTCAACAATAGAATTCCGTCGTTAAATAACTAAACCTCAACGATATATTCTTATCTAAAGTAATCACTGCTTAGTTTAATTATCTCAAACACAAAAATTTATGTCAACACAAAAAGGCTATGAAAAAATTTCATAGCCTTAAAAATTAATCTAACTTTTTATAAAAATTTAAATAAGATTTATAAGTTTCAAACACGTCTGCTTTTGAAGAAATTTCACAAGGTGCGTGCATACTGTGAAGTGGAACTCCTATGTCTACAACTTCCATTCCATATCTAGCTAAGAAATATGAAATTGTTCCCCCTCCTCCTTGATCAACTTTACCAAGTTCTCCAAATTGATAACTTACATTGTTGTTCTCAAATAAATCAACTAACTTTGCTATAAATTCAGGATTCGCATCATTGCAACTACTTTTTCCTCTAGAACCAGTGTACTTAGAAATAGTAACTCCTTTTCCAAAAAACGCCGTGCTTATTTTTGGAGTTTCGTTTGGAAAATTAGGGTCGTAAGCACAAGTAACATCCGCTGATAACATATAAGAATTTTGAAGAGAACGCCTTAAAACTAAATCCGAATAATCTCTGCAAGAATTTATTAACTCTGCTGTGAAATTCTCAAATAATCTCGATTGCATTCCCGTCGCTCCAACACTTCCTATTTCTTCTTTATCAGCCAAAATACAAACACTTGTTCTTTTTGGAATTTCATTCATGTTAAGCATAGCCATGAAAGAAGTGAACGCACAAACTCTATCATCTTGCCCATATCCAATTATCATACTTCTATCGAGTCCATAATCTTTTGAAGGTCCAGCAGGAACAACTTGAAGTTCTGAAGAAACAAAATCTCTTTCTTCTATTCCATATTTCTCAAAAATCAAAGATAAAATTCTGTTTTTAACTTTGTCTTTTTCTTCGCTATCATCTGGAATACTTCCAACTAATAAATTAAGTTGTTCACCTTCCACAACTTCCATAGCTTTTTTTACGGCTTGGTCTTTCCAAAGATGTGGTAACAAATCAGAAAATCCCAAATATGGATCGTTTTCATCATCACCTATGTTAATTGTTATTTTCTCACCATTTGCTTTAACAACAACTCCCTTTAAACACATAGGCCTAGCAACCCAATGATATTTTTTTATTCCTCCATAATAATGAGTGTCGAATAAACAAAGTCCTTCCGCCTCATAAACAGGAGTTGGTTTCAAATCAACTCTAGGTGAATCTAAATGAGAACCTATTATGTTAAATCCTTTTTCAACATCTTCACTTCCGATTACAGCAAGAATTAAACTTTTATCCATTTTTGAATAATAAACTTTATCGCCTTTAATTAATTTTTCTCCATTTTTGATAACGCTCTTTAAATCTTTAAATCCGTTTTTAGAAGCTACGTCGATGAAATATGAAACGCATTCTCTTTCAGTTTTATTTTTACTTAAAAATTCTTTATATAAATTGCAAAACTTTTCAAGCTCATTTAAATCGTTTTTATCATACTTAAGCCAAGCACTTTTAGTTTTAAAATTTTTAACGCTCATGTTAACCCCCTTAAAGCAATAAAAATAACTTATTCGTCTATAACTATATACAAAAAATAAATTAATATCAATAACAATTATTTAAATGTTTTACGATTTTATAACCAATCTTTCTTTTTAAAAAGTATAACAAGAATAGACACGATGACAATCATAACTCCTGTTATTATATAAACAGAATAGCACGAATGTTTAAGAGGCATTATTTCAAAACTCATTCCAAAAAAACTTGTTAGCAAATCCAAAGGCAAAAAAATCGAAGCAACCAAAGTAAAAACTTTCATAAGTTGATTTGTTTTATTTGCAATTTCGGATTCGTAAGCTTCCGTTACTAATGAAAGTTGTTGTGTTAAATTTTCAACTGAATAAAGAAGTTTTTGAAATTTATCATTTATTTTTTCAAAAAGCAAAATGTCTTTTGGATGAAGAACTTTATTTTCATTTAGAATTAACGAATCTCCTATGTACCTTATGGGATTTAAAAATTTTTTCACTCTATAAACTTGACTTCTTAATCTTATAAGCTCCTCAAAATTTTTGTGTGAATCATTTTTCAAAATGCTAATTTCGATTTTGTCGCCTTTTGAACTTAGAGAATTAATGACTGAATAATTTTTTAAAATTATCCTATCTAAAATCGTATACAAAAATGTTGAAATTCTCGGGTCGTTTTTCACAACAAAACAATTTTTATTTTCTTTCAAGTCGCTTATTAAATTTATTAAAACATCTGAAACTCCGTTATAAATCGTTATTAAATAATTTTTTCCAAAAAATATATTCACGCAACTAAAAACCAAATTAACCCCATCAAACTCCATAAGGCTCAATGCCAAAAATGTATACTCATTGTAAAAATTTATCTGGGAAAATTCGTTAAAACCACTCTCACGTATACATTCACAATCAATTTTAAAAGGCAAATCATCAATTTCGTTTTCCTTCAATATGAACCAGTACAAACCGCTATCGAAATTATAACTTTCCTCTTCTTTAAAATCTTTTAAAATATTGTACACAACCAACTTAAACACCCATCTTCTAAAGCCTAAATTAATAATTTATACTAGTATTTCTCTTAAAACAATTTAAATGCAAAAAAACGAATAAGAAAATTAAAATTCTTATTCGTGAAAATACAAAAAATAATTTTTACGATTTTGATTTATTAAGCATTCTCTCACCAATTACATCAACCGCATCAGGCTTTCCCATTAACTTGTATCTATAATTTGCCGCCGCCGCTTCCACTAGTATAGAAACATTTCGACCTGGCCTTATAGGTATTCGTATTAATTTTATTTTTACACCTAAAACATCTTTATATAAATCTTCTATTCCCAATCTATCATAAGATTCTTTATCATCCCAATGTTCAAGTTCAATTATTAAATCTAATTTTTTCGTTTCAAGAACCGACGAAAGTCCATAAATTGCCGTTACATCTATTATTCCAACTCCTCTAACTTCAAGCATACCAAAAGTTATATAAGGACAATATCCTATAACTTCCCTATCTATTTCTTTAAAGTCAACGGCATCATCAGAAACTATTCTGTGTCCACGTTTTATTAATTCAAGAGCCGTTTCACTTTTACCAATTCCGCTATCGCCAGTTATTAAAATCCCACAACCGTAAATATCCAAAAGCACACCGTGAACTCGCGTTTCAGGGGCAAGCCTAGAATCCAAATATCTTTTTAATCTACTTATAACTCTCGTCGTACCTTGCTCAGTTCTCAAAATAATTCTATTATATTTTTTTGCATATGTAATTAAAGCTTGTGGTATTTCAAGACTATTCGTAACAATAATGCAAGGCGTATCCTTTTCTAAAAATTCTCTGAATCTATCGTAACAAACTTCTCTTGGCAAAGATTTCATGTAAGACCATTCAGTCATTCCAATTACTTGAATTCTTTCGCTAGAAAAATAAGAATAATAACCTGCAAATTGCAAACCAGGACGATTTATTTCAGTGCTTTTTATTTCAACAGAAGGATTTCCATAAGAAATAACTTCGAATCCAAATTTTTCGATTAATTCACTAACCTTAACTGACATATTTAATCCCCTTTCTTTTTGTAGTTCATAAGTTGCTTTTCAAAATTTCCTTTAATTATTTTCACATATTCCTTTCTCAATTTTTCTTGATCAGCTTTTTCCTCGGAAGTCAACCCAACATTTTTATTTTTGTGATACAAATAATTTATCCTATCAATCATTTCTTTCATAAGAACTTTATTCCTTTCAACATATAAAAACCTGAAAATTCTATAATTCAAGTATATATAATTCAAATTTTTTCTTCAATGAAAATAATATTTTGAAATTTATCTAAATAGATATTGACAATAAACGATGATAAAAATATAATCTATTTAGATAAATATCAAATTACAGGAGGAATTTGTAGATGTGCTAAAAGAAACATTTAAAGCATTATCAGACCCTGTTAGAAGAGAAATTTTAAAAATTTTAAAGAAAAATAAACTTTCAGCAGGCGATATTTGCAAAAATTTTGATTTGAATCCAGCAACAATTTCTTATCATCTTTCGATTTTAAAAAATGCAGAACTAATATTTGAAACCAAATACAAAAATTTTATATATTACGAAATAAATACTTCCGTGTTTGAGGAAGTTATTCTTTGGCTATCTGAAATTGGAGGTGGTAATGATGAAAAAGAGAAAAATAAATAAATCATTTTTGATTTCATCAATTTTGTGTTTAGTTCCAGTATTTATTGCGATAATTTTTTACAAAAAACTTCCCGAAGAAATTCCAATGCACTTTAACTTTAAAGGAGAAGTGACTTCACACGCATCAAAAATATTTTTAATCATAAATCCAATGATTTTATTTTTGGCAAATATTTTTGCACTTTTCATTAAATACAATGACCCAAAAAAGAAAAACGTACCGAAAAATCTCAACAAAATTTTAATATTTATAATTCCATCAATATCATTAATACTAGTTTGTTCAACAATTTTAATTTCCTTCGGATACAATTTAAGAATCGAAATGCTCATGCCAATATTTTTCTCAATAATTTTTATTTTAATAGGTAACTATTTGCCAAAATGCAAAAGGAATTTTACAGTTGGAATAAAACTTCCTTGGACTTTGTATGATGACGATGTTTGGATGAAAACTCACAGATTAGGAGGATTTTTATTTGTAATAAGCGGAATTTTAATTTTGTTAACTTCGCTATTCTTAAACAAATTTTCATTTTTTGTTATGATTATAACCTTATTAATAACATTGATTTCTTTAACATTGTATTCATTTATAATTTACAACCATAAAAAATCAAAGAGCTTAGAATAAATTCTAAGCTCTAAAAATTAATTAATCCACAGAGACGTTGACTTATAAACTTAAGACCTGTTCTCCAACAAGTGGGCAATCTTCATAGCATTTCTCTGCCTACTCCGCTTACGAAAACTGGAAGCATGACATCATTGCTAATTTTAGAAATCCCTATTTTAAAATGTAGGTTAAGCATAAAAGCCTTACGTTAACTGCAGAAAAAATTTATCTAATCATATATAATTTTTTTGTATTCTTTCCTAACTCTCAAAAACTCTTCTTCATCTTCGACAAAAATATATTCAATATTTCCATCAACAACATTTTCTTTAACAACAAAAGCATCTTCAGAATAATCGTCGTCTTCACAAAGAATTAAATATTTATTTTTATCAATAAACAATTCTGTGATAACTTCGAGAGTTATTTTTTCCCCATTTTCTCCTTTAAAATCCATAAAAAATTTATCATCTTTAGAATATATCATAAAATAAATTTCCCTCATTTTCAAATTAAGAACATATAGATTTTGCAATAATTTTTTCAACTTCGTAAATATTTTTATCTTTAGAAAATTCAATGATTATAGGTTCTGAATTTCCGCTAAGCCACAATTTAAGTTCTGAGTCATCATCAAAATGACCACTAGTTTCAATAGAAAATCTATTTATACTTTTGTATGGAATTGAACGGAATTCAATTTTCTTTCCAGTTACCCCTTGCTTATCCACGAAAATGATTCTGTAATTTGTGAACAAAATCATATCCCTAACATAAGAAAACACATAAGCGACACTTTCATCTTCAAGTAAAAATTCTTTAACACGAGAATCCAAATTATTAGTATCAGTGCTCGAAGCATTTCCCATTAAAGTATTAAAAATCCCCATTTTAAAAACTCCTTAAAAAACAAACTAGCTCACCTGAAATAAAAATATCAGATAAGCTATATTATATCAATTATTGAGTTTATCTTCTAGAAGAAATTTACATATGTTTTCGCCAATTTTCTGTTTTTCCAAACTTTTCAACAATATTTCTTCATTTACATACACATCTATACTTTTTAGAAATTTCCTAAACTCATTAAAGGTAGGCATATTATTATTTAAAATAGTTGAAAATCTAAAATCATTTTTAAATTCATCCAAATGTTCATCTAAAGTACCCAGCCTTCTATAATTTAATATAGTTAATGATTTTATAACCAAAACTACTTGAGTTGAAGTTAAATCATTATTAATAACAAATGTATCAAAATCCAAACTCAAATTCATTCGATTATGTATTTCTTGCGTCATGTATATTAAAAAATTAACTTTATTATCCAAAACTTCTATACTAGATGGCATTTTGATATCCTCCAAAAAATAAAAATACTAATTATAGTTTGTCTACATTTGAATTTTTTATGTAAAAAGTTAAAAAAATAAAGGGCTTTACGCCCTTTTTCAAAAATTTTATAACTGAAGCAAAATATTTTCAAAATTCTTAACGTTATTACTTAAAATTTTCAATTCTTTGTCCATTGAATCATTCAAATAATATTTTTTATCGCTTTGCGTCTTTTCTAAATCTTGTTTAAATTTAGAAACTTCATTTATTCTCTTATTTGTAGAATCAATTTCTTGCTTAACTAATTTCTTTAACTTATCCTTCTGCTCATTTGTCAAGCTCTCCATATATTCAAACTCAACTTTTCCATCAGCATCTAAAGAAACTTTAACAATAAATCCATCACTGTCTTCGAATACATATCCAAAATAAGTTGGTTCTTTACCTACAAAAGATTCAATAGAATAACCCTCATTTGTCTTAAATTTTATTAATTGTTGTAATTTTTCATTTATCTTATCACTTAATTCTTTAACTCTCATATCTATTTCAGATTGTGGTAATTTAGTATCTTTTACCCTATCCTTTTGTATATTTAGTAAAACAAGCTCTTGAGCTACAGCATAAAACTTAACATCATTTATTTGTTTTTCTAACTCTTTTATTCTATTTTTTTGTTCTTCACTACTTACTTTAGTCATTTTAACAGTTTCAATCTCGTTCAAAATGTCTCTAACTTTTATATTTTCAAATTCTAAACCTTTCATAACAGAATATGAAAGTTCATTCAAATCAACTTCATCACCCTTAATGTCAAAAGTTCCATCACCATTTATAGAAATTTTAAAAACTTTTCCATAATCGTTAGTTGAGTACGCCATATTTATTAATTCACCATCAAACTCAACTGGACGCAATTCTAATTTGCCAGTAGTGTTTTCGTTATCTACGTGTTGATCTTCCTTGCAAAAAGTTGTCACATATTCAGAATCTTTAAAACTAAACACCGCATAATTTATCCACTTACTTAAATAATCTATTGAAGATTGTAATTCCTTAACTGAATCATCTATAGCTTGTTGTGCCATTTTTGTCAATTTAATGCTTTCTTGTTGAGATTTCAAATCATTTATTTTTGATTGTACATAAATAATTTCTTCTTTCAATTTAGTAGCAGGACCTAAATCTAAAGTAACAGGGAAATTTTCAAATTCACTAGGATTGCTAAAATATTTACTTAATAAATCTTTTATACCTACAAGCTGTTCATTTTTTTGAGCTACAGACAAATTACCTGAATTTATTTCATTAAAAACTCTTGCAACAGTTTGAAGAACTGATGGATTAACATTTGATAAATCAAATTTAGTTCCTAATATATCAACACTTTCAAAACCGGAAACATCCAAATTCTTAACAGCCTCTTCTGAATAACAAATTACATCAGATGAAACTTTATTATCAACAGCTTTAACTGATGAAGAAGTTGATAATCCTAACAAAATACCAGCTACAACTGATGATAATATTTTATTTTTTTGCATAAAACTTATCCTCCAAACAAAAAAATTTAATCATTTTGTAATTAAGACTTACTAATGATTAAAAAAGTTTTAAATTTTGGAATTATTTTTTAAACCTTTATATTATTTTCTCTAACGTAATAAAATAAATATTGTTGAGCAACTCCACTTAAATCTTTAAATAAATCTCTCCCAAAATCTCTAATTTTTTTCAAAGTTGTATCAGGGGCAACATAAAATTTCATCATAGCTCTCTTAACCCAAACATCCACTGGAAAAGCTGAATATTTTTTCATAGAAAAAAGCATTATACAATCGGAAACTTTAGAACCCACTCCAGAAAATTTTTGAAGTTCCTTATGACATTCATCATCACTCAACGAAATAATATTTTCTATATTATTATTTTCATTAATCATCTTAATAGTATTAACTAAATATTTATCCCTAAATCCTACAGAACAATTTTTAAATTCATCTTGTGTTACGTTTTTCAAAACTTCCAACTTTGGAAACATATAATAATTTTTCCCATTATATGAAACACATTCACCAAATTTTTCACTTATATTGTTTATCGCCCTTTTTATCATAAAAATTCTGTTATTCGACGAAATTATAAAAGAAATTATCATTTCAAATGGATCTTGATTTAAAATTCTAAGCCCATGTCCAAATTCAATGGCATTATTTAAATGAACATCTCCACTTAATTTATTTTTGAAAACGTCATAATCCCTTTCCAAATCAAAATAATCTATCCAAATATTTTCAAAATCATCAATATTTGAATTATGTATTATTAAATCTTGTCCACTTTTTTCAAGCTCTATTATTCTATTTTTCGCTACTATTATGTAAGTTCCATTTTCTGTTTTTTCCCACCTAAAGCACTGACCGTTTTCAAAAATATGAGGAAGAACAAAATTTTTAATATCTTTAACCACAACCTTGTTGCAATAATAACTATAATTTCTAAATTCCATGTAAATCTCTCCTATTTGTGATTTATAAAATATACTAAATTAAATAAACTATCGTTCAAATTAACATTTTCGACATTTGTTTTTTCTGTAGATTCTAAATCTATCGTAGCAAAATTCCAAACACCATTTACATTATCCTTAATTAAATTATATACTCCAACTACTTGGCTTTCTGGAACGCAAAGTATAGCAATATCCACATCATTTTTAGTTACATATTCTTCAAGCTCTTCAACATCTAGAACTTCCATTCCTTTAAACTGTACTCCTATTAGTTTAGGATTAATATCGAATATACCCTTTATTTGAAATCCTATATCAGAAAAACTTGAATAATTAATTATAGCTTGTCCTATATTTCCAATACCAACTACTATACACGAATATTTTTTATTTAAACCTAAAATATTCTTAATCTTATCATATAAATCATTGACTTTATAACCATAACCGTGTTGTCCAAAATCCCCAAAACAATTAAAATCTTGACGAACTTGTGATGCAGTCGAGCCTAATTTCTTCGCAAGATTTTTTGATGAAACCCTCTCTATTTCCTGATTCATAAAATATTCCAAAACCCTCAAGTATTTTGGTAATCTCTTAATTACTACTTTAGATATATCATTGTACATTAAGCATAATCCCCCTTATGCAAATCATCTTGTTATAAAGCTCATACAATTATTAAATTTTACATTATTTTAAATATAAAATAAATAATAATTAAACATACTTTTGAGCCCCATAATATTTAAAAACCAATTCTTTATAGTTCAAGTCCAAATCATTACCATGAATATATTTTATATCATAATCAATCTTCAAACTTTCAAAATAATTAACTACCTCATCTGTAAAAATTTTTGTAGTAAATATAAAAATCTTTTTTACTCCCTTACTTTCAAAAAAAGCTATCAACTTTCTTGCATCTAAAATATGAAATTTATCACAATCACTATTATTGTAATACAAAAATCTATAAATTTTACCGTCAAATAAATAAATATTTTCATCTGTTAATTGATTTGTAAATCCATACGTCCTACTTAAAAATTCAATGGCAAAATCCAAAAATTCTTTTTGATTAAACTTACAAAGATTTTTCAAAACACTATTTTTAAAGTTAACAATGTTAATTATTTTTGTAATGTTATCAATAATATTTAAAATCATAGGAAGCATTGCTATAAAACATACAAATATAACAAATTTAAAAAAATTAGGCATATATAAACCCTCCCTCTGATTTTTCATTCCTTAATCTTGCATATTTAATTATTTCATACCCATCAATAATTTCAATTTTATATTTTTTAGAATTTTTATTTAAATCATTTATGTAATTCAGAGCATCTTCATCAAAATCAGAATTTGAAAATATAAGTCCATGAGTTACATTATCTTTTATCATGAAATTCATCAAATCCAAAACCTCAGAATAGCTAACGCCTTCTGGTGTATTTGAATCTACAAAATCCTTTAATATACATGAACTATAAACTTGATTTCCCATATTGGTAAATTTAATATCAACAATTTCTCTTCCAGTTATATCTTGAATTTGAACCTCTTTGGATAAATTTTTTTGAATTATTATGTATTTGCACAAATTTAAATAATAATCCATACCAAACTCTACTAAATCTTGACGATTAATTATGGAATCCTCCATGTTCCTAATTTTAAATTTATTTTCTAACATTTTTCTCACATAAATCAAAATTTTATTGAATATAACAAAAAGAATCATGGATAAAAAAATTTTAATCAATATCATAAAATTTCCCTCCAATTTAAAAATACATATATACAATTGTTTCTAAAAATTAAATTTTTATACAAAAATAGGACAGAGATAAATTCATTATCACTGCCCTATTTTATTCATTAAATTTTTTATATTATCAGATATACTCTTACCTGAAAAAATATACGATCCAACAACTATATCTCTTATTCCCAAATCATAAACACTCTTTATAGTTATATCATTGATTCCACCATCTACTTGTATTATTTTGTTCTTAATATTTTTTTTGTATAAAATCTCTTTCAATTCTTGTATTTTGTTAATCATTGAACTTATAAATTTTTGTCCTCCAAAACCTGGATTAACAGTCATTATTAAAATTTTATCAACGATATCTAAAACATTTTCTACATCTTTAACAGATGTAGATGGATTGAGAGAAATTCCACTATGAATTCCTTTGCTATTTATTAATTCTATAGTTCTATGAACATGTTTACATGCTTCAACATGAACAGTCAAACAATCTACGCCAGAATCAAAAAAATTATCTATAAATCTAATTGGCTCTTCAATCATTAAATGACAATCAAAATAAAAATCACTTATCATTCTCAAACTTTTAATTTGACTTGGCCCAAACGTTATATTGGGAACAAAATTTCCATCCATCACATCAATGTGTATCCTATCTATATTATTTTTCTTTAATTCAATTAAATCTCTCTCTAAATTTGCAAAATTAGCAGAAAGTATAGATGGATTTAATACGTTACTCATTTTATTTTATCTTCCCTGCCTTCATGTTAAAATTATTCTTCATCTATAAGATTATTCAAATTTTTTATAATAAATCATTTGATTAGTTATAGAAGCTCTAGCTTCTTCATCCGTTTGTTTGGCTACTCTTTCACTATACTTATTCTTCCAATAATTAAAAGTATGCTCTTCTATATCCCTTCTGAATACAACGCTATGAAGAACTTTTATAAATGAATCTAAATCCTTATTAACAGTTGAAAATTCTTCGCTACTCAAAATATTTTTTATAAAATCGTTTATACTATCCGCTTCTTGCTGTAATTTAAAGTACCACTCATTAAATTCTTCTTCTTCCACATCTCTTTTAAAAGCTATTCTATAAGTTTTACATATATATTCTGAAATGACATCACCAAACTCAACAGTAAAATCTTCAAGCAAATAATTTTTATTTCCATCAATATACTCTAAATTTAAAACAAGTCCAGAATAAAGTTTTCCTATTATTAATCCTCTTATTTCTACAACTCTATCATTAACTATAACATCTATTATAGGAAAATCCATTATATTTCCTCTAAATAAATTATCAGTAGGTACTCTAACACAAGTAGTTAATCTTGAATCAATTTTTATATTTTCAACCTTTAAAGTTGGAAGTTCTTTTAAATCTATTTTAATTTCCTCTTGAGAATCATCATATAAATTATTTGAAACTAAACGTTCTGACATTTAACCCTCCGATGAACAAATTATTTTTAAATAAATTCGTTAAATTTCTCATTATTTTTCAATAATTCAAATAAATATTTAACTTCTTGTTCTCTATTTTTATCAATTATCAATATAACATCTGAAGTATTAACTACTATCAAATCTTTAACACCAAATATTATAGTTAAATTCTTATCACCAAAAACCAAACAATTTTCGCTATCTTCAGATAAAACATTTCCTTTAATAAAATTATTTCCTCGTTTTTCTAAAATTCTCACAAGAGAAGTAAAACTTCCTATATCATCCCAAACAAAATTTCCAGAAATAACATAAGCCTTTCTAGTTTTTTGCATAATTCCAAAATCTATTGAAATTCCATCTAATTGTCTATAAATATTATTTATAACTAAATTTTCGTCTTTCTCCCCTAAACTTTTGTATATTTGCATCATTCCTTTATAAATTTTAGGTAAATATTTTTCAAGTTCCCTTAAATAAACATCTGCCCTAAAACAAAACATACCACTATTCCAAAAGTAATTACCATTTAATATAAAATCTTTTGCAATTTCATAACTTGGCTTTTCTATAAATCTTTCGACTTTATAGGAATTTATATTATTTAAGTTGTAACTATTTTTAATAGGATCTCCTATTTGTATATATCCATACCCTGTCTTGGGCTCAATAGGTTTAATGCCTATGGTAACAAGTCCTCTTTTTTTATTTGCAAATTCTAAAGCACAATTAGCAACATTTAAAAAATTATGTGATGAATCTATATAATGATCTGAAGGAAAAACAAATATAATCGCATCCTTATCCTTCTTTAAAAGCTTAACTGCTGCAAGTGAAATACAAACAGCAGTTTCTTTATTGAGAGGTTCGACTATAATATTTTCTTCAGATATAGAATCACTACATTCACAAACCAACTTATCTCTATATTCATTATTTGTTACTATATAAATATTCTGTGAATCTATTATACTACATGCTCGATTAATCGTACACTTCAAAAGAGTCTTATTATCAATAATATCAAGAAACTGCTTAGGTTTATTAACTCTTGATAAAGGATAGAGTCTGGAACCTTTTCCTCCCGCTAATATCAAACCATAAATCATAATATCAATCCTAATAAATTTTCTTTAAAAAATATTATGATTTTTTAATTTATTAGTTACTTAAAATATTGAAAATCTTTTAGGTGGAGAAATTAATAAAATTGCTTTACCAATTATGAAATCTCTAGAAATAAATTTATTTTTCCAAAATCTAGAATCAAAAGAATTATTAAAATTATCTCCGACAACGAAATATGATTCATTAGGCACAACAATCCTACTATCATATTGGATATCACCATAATTATATTCATCATGTAAATTAACATTACTATTTTTTATAATTTCATTCCCATTTACTAGCAAATTAAAATCCTCATCTATATTTATAACATCCCCCGGCAAACCAATGACTCTTTTCACGAGCATCCTCCCCAGCTCTTTCGAATAAAAAACTATTATATCATTTCTTGTTATTTTCTGTTTTTTATTCATCTTTGAAACAATAACCTTATCACCTTGTTGTATGGTTGGGAACATAGAATTTGAATTCACAGTAACATAAAACATATTACTTATAATTTTCGAAGCTAAAAACACAGGAGCTATTATAACTAAGAACAACCACAATAAAGTGCAAATTAGAAATTTAAATTTTTCATTCTTTTTAGAATGTTGTCTCTTATTTCTAATCCTACGTCCTACATTTGCTTTCACATATAACACTACATTTACAATCCCTTCCTTCTTTAATACATTTAATTATACATGTTACATTACGAAATTCCTATTTAAAATTTTAATACAAAAAAATAAAAGCCACTCAAACAAAGTGACTTTAATTTTTAATTACTTCTCTCAGCAATTATATTTTTAACTTTCATAAGCCTCGTTAAAGCTCCACGCTCATTTTCATCAAGCTTCATCTTTATATATTTAATTGTTTCTTTCAAATCTGGAATCGTCCTATACTTTAAAGCATTAACTCTTCTTCTAGTTTTTTCAATTTCATCAGCCATAAGTTGAGTAGATTTTTCAACTTCTGCTAACTCTAAAAGTTCTGAAAAAACAGTTCTCAAATTTACAATTGCCCCATCAAGCTCAGCATTTGTGTTAAAGAATCCATAAGAAAAATTATCAACATCCTGAGAAATTCCTCTAAATTTAAAAATTGGAACTTTAACACTCATCACGTTTTTCACACCAACATCTAGAGAAATTTTATTAGTTGGATAAAATATAGCTTCTTCTAAAAATTCACTTCCTAGAATTGCTTTTGCCATAACAAAATCCTTGAATGACTCTGAAAGTTTTTCTTCAACTTTCTTTCTTAATTCATTGTTATACTTTACAAGAGTTATGAACTGCCTCATTAATTCATCTTGCTTATCTTTCAAAAGCTTATGACCTCTACTAGCGACAACTAATCTCTTCTTTAATTTACTAAGCTCCATTCTCGTAGGGTTAACATTTAATCTTCCCATAACAAATCATCCCCAAGCCTAATCAATTTTTAAATATTTTTCCAAATATTCATCTCTTATTCTCTTAAGCTCAGTTTTAGGAAGTATTCTTAGAAGTTCCCAACCAAGTTCTAAAGTTTCTTCAATACTCCTATTAGTATCGAAACCTTGATTTAAATATTTTTCTTCAAAAACTTCAGCAAACTTAGAATACTTTAAATCAGTTTCAGATAAAGCAGATTCACCAAGAATAGATGACAATTCTTTTGCTTGCTTACCTTGAGAATAAGCTGCAAATAATTGGTTCATAGTATCTGCATGATCTTCTCTAGTTTTTCCTTTACCAATTCCTTTATCCTTAAGTCTTGAAAGAGATGGTAAAACATCTATAGGAGGTAATACACCTTTTTTAAATAATTCTCTCGATAAAATTACTTGCCCTTCAGTTATATATCCAGTTAAATCCGGTATAGGATGAGTTTTGTCATCCTCAGGCATTGTTAAAATTGGTATTTGAGTTATAGAACCTGGTCTTCCTCTAAGTCTTCCTGCTCTTTCGTACAAAGTAGATAAATCTGTATATAAATAACCTGGATAACCTCTTCTGCCTGGAACTTCTTTTCTAGCTGCAGAAATTTCTCTCAAAGCCTCTGCATAATTAGTCATATCAGTCATTATTACTAGAACATGCATTCCTTTTTCATAAGCCAAATATTCAGCACAAGTCAAAACCATTCTAGGAGTTGCAATTCTTTCAATAGCTGGGTCATTTGCAAGATTCATAAATAAAACAGATTTGTCTATTGCTCCCGTTCTTGTGAAATCATCTATGAAAAATTGTGCTTCTTCAAAAGTTATTCCCATAGCACCAAACACAACAGCAAATTTAGAATCAGAATTTAAAACCCTAGCTTGCCTAGCTATTTGAGCTGCTAACTCAGCATGCGGAAGGCCTGAAGCTGAAAAAACTGGAAGCTTTTGTCCTCTAACTAAAGTATTTAAATGATCTATGGCAGATATTCCCGTTTGTATAAACTCAGAAGGATAATCTCTAGCAACTGGATTTATAGCCATACCATTTATGTCACGTTTAAATTCTGCTATTATTTGAGGTCCATTGTCTTTAGGCATACCCATTCCATCAAAAATCCTTCCAACCATATCCTCAGATACACCTAATTGAAGTGGTTTAGCTAAAAATTTACACTTAGTTGTTTCCGGTGATATACCACTTGAACCTTCGAAAATTTGAACCATAGCTCTAGATCCATTAACTTCGAGTACTTTTCCTCTTCTCTTTTCTCCATTCCCCAATTCAATATCAACAAGTTCATCATATTTAATTCCAGAAACACCTTCAACTACCATAAGAGGACCTACAACTTCTTTAACAGTTTGATATTCCTTAATCACTAACTACTCCCTCCTCCTGTATTAATTTGCTCATGTCGTTTTCAAGTTCCTTGAGTATATCATCTATCTTTGATAATTCGTCCTCTGGAACATATTTGGCTCTTGCTATTTTATCGCGCACATCCAATTTTAAAATTTTATCTAGGTAAACTCCAGATTCTAATGCTCTTTCAGATTCTGACTTAAATTTTAAAATTAAAAGAATCATCTTATATTGTTTTTCCATAGAAGAAAACGTATCAATTTCATGAAAACCATTTTGCTGTAGATAATCTTCTCTTATTGATTTTGAGACTTCTAATTTTAACCTATCTTTATCAGATAAAGCATCTATACCAACAAGTCTGACAACTTCCTCTAATTGAGCCTCTTCTTGTAAAAGACTTATCGCATTTAACCTCATATCGTTCCAATTGTCATACATTCCTGTTTTTTCTAGTGCTTTACCTACCGTATCGGCATAAAGAGAATAAGAATTCAACCAATTTATAGATGGAAAATGTCTCTTATAAGCTAACTGAGCATCTAAGCCCCAAAAAACTTTTACTATACGCAAAGTGGATTGGGTAACAGGCTCAGATAAGTCTCCACCTGGAGGAGATACTGCCCCGATTGCTGTTATTGTTCCTATTCTTTGGTCTTTTCCGTAACAAACAACCCTTCCTGCTCTTTCATAAAACTCTGCAAGCCTAGAACCCAAATAAGCAGGGTATCCTTCATCACCTGGCATCTCTTCTAAACGTCCAGACATCTCACGCAAAGCTTCAGCCCATCTTGATGTAGAATCTGCCATTATCGAAACAGAATATCCCATGTCCCTAAAATACTCAGCTATGGTTATACCTGTATATATACAAGACTCACGAGCAGCAACTGGCATATTAGAAGTATTAGCTATTAAAACCGTTCTTTTCATAAGACTTTGTCCTGTCTTTGGATCTATAAGTTCTGGAAACTCCATCAAAACATCAGTCATTTCATTTCCTCTTTCACCACATCCAACATAAACAACAATCTCCGAATCTCCCCATTTAGCTATCTGGTGTTGAACAACAGTTTTACCAGCACCAAATGGTCCTGGAACAGATGCTGTACCACCTTTACTAACAGGAAAAAATGTATCTATAACTCTTTGACCAGTTATCATAGGCTCTTCAGGTCTCATTTTTTTTACGTAAGGTCTTCCTTTTCTTACGGGCCATTTTTGCATCATTGATATTTGTTTATCTCCATCCTCTGTCTCAACAATACAAATAACTTCTGTTACATTAAATTTTCCCGTTTTAATTTCTTTTACTATACCACTTACGCCGTACGGAACCATTATTTTATGTAATATAACAGGAGTTTCCTGAACAGTACCAATAACATCTCCGAAAGAAACCTCATCTCCTACATTAACAGTTTGTTTAAAATCCCAAACCTTCTCTCTATCCAGTGAAAATACCTCTACTCCTCTTTCTAAAAAACTAGACTTAGAAGCTTCCATATATCTTTTCAATGGTCTTTGAATACCATCAAACATCGATTCAATTAATCCTGGACCAAGTTCTACGCTTAGAGGCTCACCTGTTGAAATAACTTCATCTCCAGGGCCAATTCCTGAAGTTTCTTCATAAACCTGTATGGAAGCATGTATTCCTCTAATCTCAATAACTTCCCCAATTAATTTTTTGCTTCCAACACATACGACATCATAAACCTTAACCTCATCAAGTCCTTCAGCAACTACCAACGGACCTGCAACTTTAATTATTTTTCCAATCTTCAAGTAATTCTTACTCCTTTCTATAAAATATTTACGCCAACCGCTTTTTCAACACTATCTCTTATTTTCTTTATTCCAATTCCTAAACTTCCTTGACTGCTAGGTATTAAAACCACAACTGTAACATTGTTTTTCTGATATCTATCAATTGTTTCCATTATATCTTTAGCTATATTTTCTGTTACGAATATGACAACATAGTGTTTCATTGCCAATTTATCTATTGTCCTTCTTGCTTCCTCAGAATCTACACAAGGAAAAATTTCAACTCCTAACGATTTAAAAGCAAAAATTGAATCTTTGTCACCAACAACTCCGACTTTATACATAATTTTCTCTCAGCCTCCTCTTTATAGAGTCTGAATCAACTTTGTTAATTTTGCCAACTAAAATAATTCTCATATTTTTTATTTCATTTTCCTTGGCATTAATGTAACCGATAATAGGAGCTAAACCTGTTGTTATTATCTTTGCACTTTTCAAAAAATCCATAGTATAGTCATCTAATTGTTTATCCAAAGTACTTAAAACACCATTGTTTAAATAAATATCAATTCCATCTTTTATATATTTGTAAATAACAAAATTTGAAAAATTATTTATTAAACTTTCCTTTGGTTCAACAAACATATATTTTAATCTTGCAACAGGAATATTCCCACCATATGCTATTACCTTATCAAAAATATTTTTATTCAAATTTAGTTTTTTAGCTCTAAAGAGAGTTTTAACGTTAAATACATCGATTAAATTTTCAATATATTTTATGAGAAAACTATCTCCGATTTTTTTAGCATCCTCTATAAGACTTTCAAACATTTCCTTATCAATAATAATATCTACATTTTGAGGATTTTTATGTTCTTCAAAATCTTTACAAACTAAAGACACTAATTTTGAAAGTTCATTAGGAAGAGCATTAAAATTGTCATTTTTTATTGAAGAAAAAACGTGTTCATTATCAAATCCATCGATTTCAAATAAAACATCTCCTAAATCAACATTTAAAAATTTTGCTTTAATCATCAGCTTAATATTGTTGTAAATATATTTTTTCAAAAATATATTCATTAAACTTTCATCATCAAATACATTTTTAAGATTTCTAAATAGTTTTCGAAATTCTTCCAAAAATACTTTTTCATAATTATGAACTGTTATTTCTTGAGATATATTTTCTGAGTATGAGCTTTCAGACAAAAATTTAAAAACCTCTTGTTCATTTTCAAGTTCAATCATCCTATTGTATTTAATGTTATCAAACAACTTTTTTTCATAAACACGAATTTTAGGTATCACATCTAAATATAATTTTTCACTCATTAATACACCTCCTAATTAAACAGAAGGTTTGATACTTCAAATTCAATTTCATCCCTAATAAAGTCAACTAAAACTTCAAATGAATAATTGATAAACACCCCATCTTTTTCTAAAATAAAACCACCTTTTAAACTGTCAGATGGTTTTACTTTTGCAATTTCAAAATTATAACTTGGATTAGAATTTATTTGGTTCATTAAATCTTCACCTACATTTAAATATTTTTCAGATACAAGCAAAAAATATTTTCCATCTAAATCCAAATTTCTCAAGGTATTAATCAAATATTTTTCGAAATCTTTTTGATTAAGATTCAACAATTCATTTAAGGAATCGTTGAAAACTTCATCTAAAATTTTTCTTCTTGCACTAAGCTTACTATTTTTAATTTTAAGTTCACATTTAGAAATTATTTTTTCCTTTAAATTTTTTCCTTCTACATGAGCCTTTTTAAGAAGTTTTTCTTTATAAGAGTTACCTTCTTCTATTTTTTTTGCAACTATTTTTTCTGATTCACAATTAGCTTTATTGATTATATCCTGTTTCTTTAATTCAGCATCACTCACAATTTTCTCGATTAAATTTTTAAAATCTGACACTATTTAATCACTCCAAACTATTTAAAGAATAGAACCATGAATAATGAAGCAACAAAACCTAAAACTGCATAAGTTTCAACAAGTGTTGCATAAATTACACCTTTAGTAGTGTGCTTTGGATTTTTAGCTAAAATTTGTATACCAGCAGCACAAACCTTTCCTTGAGCTATTCCTGAAAATAATCCTGTTAAAGCTATTGGTAATCCTGCCATTAGAAATTGAAAACCTTGTATTATTTGTGGAAATTGTCCATCAAAAACCCCTGAATTCAAAAATATCAAAAGACCTATAACAAAACCAAATAATCCTTGGGTTCCTGGCAAAGCTGTTAATAATATCGTTTTACCAAATTTTTCTGGCTCCTCTGATAAAAGTCCAGCTGAAGCCTGACCTGCTATTGAAACACCTTTAGCTGATCCAACTCCTGATAATCCAACTGCCAAGGCAGCTCCCAATAACGCCAACATTAATCCACCATATTGTACTAAAAATTCTGAAAAAGTCATTTTAAAAATTCCTCCTAAATAATAAAATCATTTCTCTATTTTTTAACCCTTATATATTGGTCCGTATATCCAAAAGGCATAAACTTTCTTCCACCACCTGCGTAAAATTTTCCAAAGAATTCTAAATACTGAAGCCTTGCAGAGTGAACATAAGTTCCTAAAGCATTTATAGCCAAATTAAATAAATGTAATGGTACCAACATAAGCGGAGTTACAATTATATTAAATGGAAATGGTATTAAACCTCCCATTATATTGAAAGCATTTGCAATAAATCCTGAAGCTAAACCTAGTGCTAAAAGACGAGAATACGAAATTATGTCTCCAACATATCCTGTTATTCCATAAACTCCATAAACCCCTCCTCCAATTTTTCCAACTAAATTTTCAGAATCACGTCCTTGAGTAAAAAGTAAAATTACAACACCTATTACTAACATCCAAGTAGCTACGGAAGAATTAAAAAATGGTACCATGCCTTTCAAAGCAAAAACCAAAACTCCCCCTAATACCAAAAGCCAAGGTAGGACATCATATAAAATTTCTACAGATTTTCCATTTTTAACGTAAACTATAGCTTTCATTATTAAGCCTAAAATCAAATGTACAAAACCAAATGCTATGGAAATAATGAATATCGTCATAATATCTTTGTTTACATCTAAAACAACGGGAACATTAATTTTCAAAAATCTTTGAACAAAATCTCCAAAATAAGCCCCATAAAGTATTCCCCAAACTATAGTTGAAATACCTGTAAATATAAACATTTTATAAGTATTTTTCTTGTCTTTAGTTTTGGATTTAGCATATAAAAACGCAGAAAAAATAGTTATCAACAATCCATATCCTGCATCAGCTAACATCATCCCAAAGAAAACTATAAAAAATATAGATATAACTGGAGTTGGATCTACTTCACTATAAGTGGGATAACTATACATCTCAATTACACCCTCAAAAGGAGCAACTACAGAACTATTCGTAAGTTTTATTGGAACATCCGCAGAATTATTTAAATCTATTTCTTTAATCTCTAAATAAAAATTAGAACCAACTGCATTGCTTAAGGATTTTTTAAAACTTTCAACATTATCTGCTTCTAAATATCCTTCACATATTAAAATAGATTCACTTTCCAAAAATTTTTGGGAAACACTCGACTTGTAAACATTAGAATTAAAATATTCATAAGCCATTTGCAAATCTAAATATTTATGTTCATATTCTTTAATCTTATCTAAAAGCTTATTCTTTTCATTTATTATTAAAATTTTTCTATTCTCTAAATTCCTCAAATAGTCACTTACTTTTTCATCAAAATCAAGAACTTGAAAATTAAATCCCTTCGTTCTCAAATAATCTACAGCTTCTTGTTTCATATCGTTGTGAACTATTATTGCAAGGAAACTATCCTGTTGAGTACAACTTACAGCATCAACACTTGAAAACTTAAAATCAGTTTGAAATTTTTCAATTATCTCTTGCTCAAATTGCCTAGATATATTTCCAAAAAAGCAAGATACGCTTTTTAGATTTTTATAATCCCTAATTGGAGAAGATAAATTTTCCCAACACCTATTGCTCTCAATATCTGAAACACACTTTAAATAATCAGAATCAAGAGAAGTTATTTTTGTATTTATCTCCTTAATGTCATCGTAAATTTTTTCCCACGAACTAGACAAAACAATTTTTCTTAAATCTTCATATTTAACTTCAACTTTATCATCCGTCAAAGATTTAAGCATAGATTGTTTTGGGACATAAGGCTTCATAACTTCTAAACAATATTTAAGTTTATTTAAGCTCTGTTCATTTAAAATATCATCATCATCTTGTTTCAAATATTTAAAATTTTCTAAAGCTTTCATCAAGCTTTCATCTCTATTTTCTTCAAAAGAATATTTTTCAAAATCACTAAATTCCAATCCTCCAAAAGCTTGGAGTTCATCTAATATTTTTCCTTTATCTTCTTTAAGGAAATACAAGGAAAATTCATTCATCTTAACTATTGCCATAAATTAACAATCCCCTCAACCACCTTTTTAACTCCTAACTTTTTTCTTTCATCAGAAACATTTAAAATATCCAAAATGCTCGATTCAGATTTTTTTTCTAATGACAAAACAGCTTCGTTGCCTTCAGTTTCATAAATTGAAATTATTTTTTTATATTCATCATTCGAGGCATTGACAATTTTTTCATATTCAGAATTAGCCTTGTTAAAGGCATCGTTGAATATTTTTTTACTTTCCTCTTTAGAGCTATCTAAAATCATTTTAGCTCTTTCTTCTGAACGTTTTATTTCATGAACAACATTAACATTCATAAAAGTATCACCTCAATATTTATAAAATTAATATTTAATTTCAAATAAAAATATACAATAATTTTAGTATTTTTTCATAACAAATATTTTTCTGAATTTTAATTATTTCTTCTATTAAAATACAAATAATAATTTCATGTAATCAGATGATTATACATTAATTAAATTTAAAACACAAATTTAATTCCATACTATTATAACCTATAAAATAAAAGATATCCTAAATTTAATTTAAATTTAGGATATCTTTTTGTATTTTCAAATCTTATATAATTTTTAGTATTTTTTCATAAATATCTATTAAAAATCCCGCACTAGTTTCATGAGCTCTCCTTATTATTTTAGATGCAATATTCATATATTTTTCGTCCCTATCTAGAATATGTTCATTTTCTTTGCTAACCTTTTGAGAAAATACAATATTCCTTATAATGTATTCCTCAACTCTATCAAATCTTTTTATACCTGTTTCTACCTTAAAATTATCTTCTTCATATATTTTTGATATTATCCAAAGCTCAAAAGACCTATGTTCTTTAAATAAATCAACACTTCCATGTTGAGGCACAGTGGAATCTTGTATTAAATGTAGACAAACGCCAACATAAAACATACATTTTTCAATACACCCTTTTTCTAAATAAAACATTGCTGTCCTATAATATTTCTTAAATTCATTTAGAAGATTTGAAAAACCATAGAGACCTTTAAGAGTATCTATGCTATAAAAATGATTAGTGCTTTTATAATCTTGATCAGCCCAAACAACACCTTCATTTATTGAACTAAGATATTTTTTCATAAATATACTAACATCGTATAAACTCTCGTTATTTAAAATCTTAATAGAATTTTCATTTATAAACTTGTGAGTTACACAATGAGTTTTAAGCAACAATTTCTTTATAGGATTAGTTATTACCATTATCTTTTTCAACGCCTTACCATATGTTAATTCTAATCTTCCCATTAAATTCTCCCTCTTTAAAAATATTTATACATATCCATATACAGATTATACATCCTTAACCCCTACTAAATAAAAATATATACGTACTGTTTTATATATTTAAAACTTTAGTGATAACAATTACTAAAATTATACCAAATAAAGTTACTTACCTCAAACACATACACAAAATATCAGCAAAATTATCATACCCCTATTAGGATAACCTAAAATAAATATTTTATTATTTTTCATTTGTACCCATGCTATTTATTACGAACATAATTCCAAAATATTTATACAAATTTTATTAGAATAAAAATATTTTTTTCGAATAATTTTAAAATATATAATTTTACAGGGAGGGTAAGTTTTGGAAAAAGAAAATTTTTATAAAAAATCTTTTATTTTAAGTTCATCCAATATATTAACTGGGATTTTAGGATTTACATTTTCATTGATTTTATCAAAAGAATTAGGCGCTGAAGCTCTTGGACTTTATGGTCTTCTTATGCCAATATATAATTTGTTTATATGTTTAATGTGTGGTGGTATTTTAACTTCTGTATCAAGACTTACTGCAATTTATTTCGATAATAAATACTTTAACAAAGTAAATTTAACAGTGAAAACTTCAATGATATTTACATTAATTTGGTCGTTAATAATAGCTACAGTTGTTTATACCTTATCCCCTCTTATAGCTCAATTTATTATAAAAGATATGAGAATAATTACAGCAATCAAAATAATATGTCCTGCTATGATATTCATTTCAATTTCGAACATATTGAAGGGGTATTTTTATGGTACTTCACAAATAAACATTCCTTCGATAATTGATATACTTGAAAAATTTATACGAATAGTTGTTTTAATCCTTGTGATTAAATTTTTTGAATTTAAAACTGTTGAAGCAACAGTTACTGCTGCATACATATCAATCTGCATGGGAGAATTTTTAAGCTACGTGTTCTTGTATTCTTACTACAAAAAAATTAAACATAAATGCACAAGTAATACTTCTACTGAAATAACAAGAAAAAGCTTGTTAATTGATATGCTTAAAATTGCATTTCCACTTTGTATAAATGGTCTTATAACTACATTTCTTTCAACTTTAACAACGTTAATTATTCCAAGACGGCTTTTAAAAGCTGGATTTGATTATTCTCAAGCGCTTTCAATAATGGGAAAATTTAATGGAATGGCTTTAAATATAGTTTTATTTCCTATAATAATAGTGAGTTCAATATCAACTTTATTAATTCCCGATTTGTCAAAATCCATAAGCAAAAATAAAATGAATACTGCTGAAAAAAGAATACGTGAAGTCATAAAAATTTCTTTCATACTTGGATTGGCAACGATGGTCGTATGTTTTGTAATTCCGGATGAACTTTCTTACATGTTTTTCAAAAGAACAGATTTAGGTTCGTATATTTGGTTTGCAAGTTTGGTTACACCAATGTTTTTCATTTCATTAACGACTTATAGTATTTTAAACGGATTAGGAAAACAAAACAAAATTTTGATAAATTCTTTAATCTGTTCATTCGTAGAAATTGTAATTATATACGTGTTAGCTGGATTTTACAAAATAAATATTTTAAGTTATGCAATCGCATTAATCGCTGATTCATTTTTATCTGTGATTTTAAATTTGCGTGAAATTAAAAAGGTAATTAAAATAAAACCCGAAATTCCAAAATATATAATTTATATTTTGCTAAGCATTTTGATGGTTTTAGTTTTATATTTAATTAAATCTTACATTCCTCCAAAATTTGAAATCATTCAAAATTTACTGATTATATTTGCAGGGTTTGGAGTTTTTGGAATTACAGTTGTGAGAGATATAAGAAGGCGACCATTTAGATTTAAATAAAAAAGAGTAGGTTCTCTAAAAGAATCTACTCTTTATTTTTTCAGGTATTCTATTAACTAACGATGACGGCATAAAACTTAAATCATCTTTATTTAAATACTTAAAAAATATTATCAAAATAAAATACACAAAAATTCCAATTAATATTGAAATTCCAAATGAAAAATATAACACTAGTCCAAATGAAAATTTATCAAATACAAATTTTAAAATTGAATATGAAAATATTACACAAACTCCCATGCACAAAGAACTTATTAATGGCTTGAAAGAATTTTTAAAAAACTCACTTTTAAAACCTACATACTTCTTTATCAAAAAAGAATTTATTATCATTGGAATTAAAAATCCCAAAATACTTCCTATAACCGCACCATTTATGTTCATAAATTTTATTCCTATAAAAACATAATTAGATACAAGCTTAATAACAACCCCTACACACAAACTCACAAAAACAGAATAAAACTTATTTAATCCTTGCAAAATTGTAGTTTGTATTTGAACTATTGCCATAAAAACAACAAGCGACGAGCCATAAATCATTAAAATATATCCGCTACTATATTTCTCAGAAAACAAAATTGAATATATAGGTTTGCTTAAAACTGCCAATCCAACAAAAGATGGCACTGATATTAAAAAACTCACTTTAAGAGCAAATTTAATCTTAATAAACAATTCCTCATTATTTTTTAAAACAACAGACTTGACTATGCTTGGTATAACTGCAGCAGACAAAGCAGCAATTAACGCAAGTGGTACGTAAACCAAAGTTTTATATTTTCCTAAAAGCCCATACAAAATATCACTTGTTCCACTATCAAAACCAGCAAATAAAAGTCTATTTTTCACCAAAGCCAAATCTATAACAGCACCAACATATTGTATTCCTGAAGTTAATATCACTGGCGTCCCATATTTAAAAAACGTTGAAATAATTTGTTTTACTGAAACAGTATCTTGTTTTTCCATGTTTGGAGTTAAATACGGCGTAAAAAAATCCATAGCGTATTCTTTTTTTCTTTTTAAAATTACGCACCACAAAAATATTATCGCAATTAATGCTCCTAATGTAGTTCCAACAGTTCCTCCGGCAGCTCCCAGTTCCAAATTATATTTAACTAAGAAAGCCGCACACCAAACACTTGTAAAAATATTAAATACTTGTTCTAATATTTGAGAAAGAGCTATTGGAGTCATATTTGAAATTCCTTGAAAGAAACCTCGATAAGCTGCCAATATAGATGTAAAAAATATTGTTGGCGATAAAAACATTATTCCTAAGTACGCACGTTCGCTTCCTACAATTTTCGATGCCCACTTCGCACTTAAAAACAAAATAACTGAACTTATTAAACCTATTAAGAACAATATTCTCTTTCCAACTTGAAATGTTTTAATTACATTCTGTTGTTGATTCAAAGCAACAAACTCTGCTATTTGTTTAGCAATTGCTATTTGCATACCAGAATTTGTTATTACATAAATCAAACTAAATATATCGTATGAAACTAAATAAATTCCATATCCCTCATCACCAAGTATTCTTATAATAATTGGAACGTAAATGAGTGACATAATCTTTACCATAACTCCAGCAAAAGATAAGGCTATAAAACTTTTTCCTGTCGATTGTTCTTTCATCCGTTTTCCTCTAAAAATTTATTTTAAATTCTTGTTTAATAATTCTTTTAAATTGAGATGGTAAAGGCATAACCACAACTTTACCATTTAAATAATTTAATTCCATATTTTCATCTATTCCATTAAATTCTAGTTTATATGCAAACAATAACTGATTTTTTACACCATACTTATTGAAAAAAAAGCTCCTAATTTCCTTGTTTCCATATTTTAAATCTCCAATTATAGGATTACCCAAAAATTTTAGATGACTTCTAATTTGATGACTTCGCCCTGTAATAAGTTTTATATCTAACAAACTTATAATTCCATTGGTATCTAAATTTTTAACTTCCATAAGAATTTCTTTTGAAGATTCGTCCTTTTTATCACAAACAAAAGATTTATTTAATTTAGAATCCTTCTTTATATAAGCTTTGTAAATTCCATCTTTAATTTTTCCTTCAACAAGAGCTTTGTAATACTTATTTACATTTCTTTCACGAATAAGACAAGTTAATTCATTTAATGAAACATTATTTTTCCCAAACATAACTAATCCATGAGTATTTCTATCTAATCTATTAACAGGCGATGGCGAAAAAGTTAAATTTTTTTCAGGAATGTACTTACCTTCTTTTGATAAATAAATTCTCACATTTTTGGTTAAATCGCTAAGCCCATCATCACCATTTGAATGAACAAGAACATCTTTCTCTTTAATAACAATTAATAAATTTTTATCTTCATAACATATTTTAGGTTTTTGATAATTTGCATTGTCAAATTTAACATTAGCCAATTCGCACTGTTTCTTTTCTATATCGTAATGGTAACCAAAAATTTTCAAGACATCTCCATCTTGAAGTTTGTAATCTAGATTTTTCTTTTTACCATTAACTTTAATGTTTCCCTTTCTTATGTCTTTAAAAATCAAACTTAATTTCACATCTTTAAAAAGTTTTCTCAAAAATTTATCAAGTCTTTGATTCTTTTCGTTAACTCCAATTTTAATCTCTTGCTTCATAATTTCTCCTAAATCAATTGTTATTTAAATAATTCACAGCAAGGGCACTTTGCAATGCAGCCCCTATAACTAACCCATCTTCATCTAAATCAAACAAACTTCCATGAGCAGGATGAACAATTCCTGTTTTAGAATTTCTAGTTCCTAAAAAGTAAAACATTGATGGAACTTTTTCGGAGAAATACGCAAAACTTTCAACTCCCATTGAAGGCGAAATATTTTTAATAACATTCTCTTTACCCAATATTTTTTCAAAAACTTTTTCAGAGATTGAAACAACATTGCTATCGTTAAACAAACACGGATATCCATCAATTATTTCAACATCGATGCTAACTTTCATCGAAACACTTATTCCATTACAAATTTCTTTCAGCCTATTTATAACATAAGCCCTATCTTCCTTATTTAAAGTTCTAATTATTCCTTCCAAAACAACTTCTTCAGGAATTATATTTGGAGCAGTTCCTCCACAAAATTTCCCAACGGTTATCACCGAAGGATTATGCGGACTTATTTCCCTACTTACAATATTTTGGAGCATCGTAACCAAATTGCACGAAGCAACTATAGGATCTATTGAATCTTCTGGATGTGCACCATGTCCACCTTTTCCCTTCACAATTATTTTAAAAGGATTAGAAGCCGCATTTACAACATCATAATTAACTCCAACAGTTCCAACCTCCAAAAGTTCTGAAACATGAAGCCCGATTATAGCATTAACTTTTGGATTCTCCAAAACATTTTCTTTTATCATAAATTTTGCACCACCCACAGTTTCTTCAGCTGGCTCAAAAATTATTTTCACAATTCCCTTAAACTTATCCCTATGTTTATTTAAAATTTTAATAGCTCCCATTAAAATTGCCATGTGTCCATCATGTCCACACGCATGCATTTTTCCGTTTATCTGTGATGAGTATTCAACATTTTTTCTATCACAAATCGGAAGAGCATCTAAATCAGAACGAAGAGCAACAACAGGACCATCACCATTTCCACGAATGATACCAACAATTCCTGTAGAACAAACAATTTTATTTTCTATACCCAAATCATTTAAATATTGAACAATTTTTTTTGAAGTATTAAATTCTTCAAATCCTATTTCAGGATATTTATGAAAATATCTTCTATTTTCAATTATCTCTTGTTTTATATAACTTGCCTCTTTTAAAAAATCTATACTATACAAAACATCTCAACTCCAAATTATTTTTTATAAGTACATATTACACCATTACAAATTTAATTTCCATGTATTTAGAAATGAGTAAAACTAGTTATAATTTTGATTTTAAATGTTATCATGATTACAAAAAATTTAAAACAACAATACGCAAAAATAATTTTTACAAAAAAACAAAAAGGTACTTAACGAAGTACCAATGAAAAATATGTAATTAAATTAACTTAATTTTATCGCTTCCTTCTTTATATCACTATAACTTTTCCCTTTAAAAATTTGTGCAAAAGGACAATCTTCAACTGGGTCTTCCTTATCCTTGTTGTAATAAACACACTCCTTAAAACATTCGACCGTTTCAAATGACGTAGATAAAAAATAGCACTCCATATTAAACCTCCAAATAATTATTTTAGTGAAATACTTCTCAAGATTTAAATTACAAAATACGTTTTTGTGATATACTCTTATAATAAAAAATATTTTAACGAGGTAGTAATTTAATGTTCGGATATATGTATCCCTTCAAACCTGATCTAAAAATAAAACATTACACAACTTTCAAAAGTTATTACTGTAGTCTTTGTCATGAAATCAAAAAAAATTATGGCAATATTCCACGAGTAAGTATAAATTTCGATATAACATTTATCTCAATTTTATTAGACAGTTTTTCATCAAAACCCCACACCGTAATTAAAAAAACCTGCATAATTCATCCAATTGAAAAAAAATTAATTGTACAAAACAACAAGAGCATAAATTACGCTAGTCATATAAATACAATTTTAACACATAATAAAATACTTGACGACATAAATGATGAAAATAATTTATTTTCAAAATTAATTTTCCCAGTTGCAAACTGTTATGTGAAGAAAATGCCTGAACAATTTGACGAAATTAAAAAAATTATAGATGAAAATCTTCACAATCTGAAAAAATTGGAAAATTCTGATGAAATTTTATCTATTGACGAATACGCACATCCATTTTCTAATTTAACAAAAGAAATTTTAAATTTTTATGGCAAGATAAACAATTTCGATGAAACCTCTTTACATCATCTTGGAATTTTAGGTTATAATTTAGGTAAGTGGATTTACATAGTAGATGCCTTTGATGATATCGAAAAAGATTTTAGAAAAAATTTATTTAACCCAATTATACGTTCAGAAAGCAAAATTTCATTAAATGAAAATAATATTTTACAATTCAAGAGAGACATTAAACAAAAATATTTTTCACTACTAACTTACGTGAATTTTAAATGTCTAGAAAATTTTAAAGAATTATCCGTAACGAAAAACTACGAATTAATCGAAAACATACTTCAAATGGGTATGCCTCTAAAAGTCGATAAAATTGTAAACCATTTTGAATGTTCAAATAAAAAAGGAAGTGTTAAGAAAGATGAACAAAAAATACTTTGATATTTTAAATTTAAATGAAAATGCTTCTATTCAAGAAGTAAAAGATTCATACAAAACACTAATAAATTTCTACAATTCAAAATTAAATGAAGATAATTCAAACTTTGACGAAATAAACAAAAAAATTTTAGAAATCAATAGTGCTTACGATTATTTAATGAACAATTTTTATTCAAACGAAAACTTTTCTCTATCTCAAATTCGCAATTTAATAAACTCAAATTCTTTAGATGAAGCTCGACAAAAACTTTGGAAAATAGAAAATAGAAATGCAGAATGGAATTACCTAATTGGACAAATTTATTACAAAGAAGGTTGGTATGATAAAAGCAAAACTCATTTTGAAATAGCATACAACTTAGAGCCAAATAATTTTGAATACGCTCAATCTTATAACTCATTCGTAAATTCCAACAACGAATTTAGAAAAACATACACAAAAAGAGCTGGATTCGATAATAATGGATGTGGTTGTTGTGGAGGTGGATGTTGTGATACTTGTTGCACTCTTTTGTGTTTAGATTCTTGTTGCGAATTGTGTGGGTGCGATTTAATATCATGTTGCTAGATGGTAAGTACTAATAAAATTACAAAAAGTTCTATTTTAATATCCATAAACGTAATGCTCTTTACTTTTTCAAAAATATTAAACATCGCTGACTTAACACTGTTAACTATTTCGTCAATGATAAGTTGCCTATCCATAATAAAGCTAAACATTAAATATTGTTATTTAATTTTAATTTCTTCCACCATATGCGCAATTATTTTTGGATTAGTTGAATATGCAATAATATATTTATTTTTTTTCGGATCGTATCCAATAATAAAGTTTTACATAGAAAAATTTTGCAATATACCCATTGAAATTTTTTTTAAAATATCCTACTTCAATATTTTATTTTTAATAGTTTTCTTTCTATATTCAAAATTATTTCTTCCACTAAAAATTACATACACATCAATTACAATTTTTAGTGGAGGTTTTTCAATTTTATTTATGTTTTATGATTTAATATTAACTAGGATAATAAATTTTATATATTCTAATAAAATTTTAAACAATCTTTAGTGTTACATTTTTTTGACATATGATAATAATTATTATATAATTATTGTAGTTATTTTATTAAAAGGGATAGTTTTTTATGTTAAGTAATAAAAGCAATATTGATGATATAGTAAAAGTATTTAAAGAAAAAAATTTAAAGTTGACGTTACAAAGAATAAACATATACTCTTATTTAATGTTTACGTGTAATCATCCAACTGTTGATACAATATATAAAAACATTAAAAAATCAATTCCAACAATAAGTTTAGCTACGGTATACAAAACTTTGAATACTTTAGTCGACTCTGGACTCGTAAAAATGTTTAACGTATGTGAGGAAAATTTTAGATACGACGCGAAAATAACTCCACATGGTCATATTAAATGCAAGAAATGTAATGAGATTAAGGATTTTAAATTAGACAAATCTTTTAAAAATTACCTTCCTATTAAAACATATAAAGTTGAAGAATTAGATTTGTTTTTGTATGGAATATGTGAAGAATGCTCATCTGAATTATCACTAACTCCATAATTTAAGGCTACTTTCTTTTTAGGAAAGGTAGCCTTATTTAAGGGGGATTTGTGGAGAAAAAATATTAATCTCCATTTACAGTTATATGATTTCACATATTTTAGTTATTTATACATATTTTAAATTAATTTACAATTATAATTTTTCATTGTTTATTTCATCCATATAAAACTTAATAAACTTCTCTACAATTTCTGAAAACTCATCCTTTAAAATTCCTTTCAAGCAATTAAAAAAATTTATTATAGTTTCATTTCTATTATAAATTCCATCCATATAATTAATTTCTTTATTCAAATTATTGAAATTAAAATTATTTATATCATTCCCGTTAAAAATCATCGAAACAATATTTCTCAAATTATTAATATCTATGTTATTTAATAAATCAACTATGTTATTGTAATTTGACAATAAATTATTATATTGAATTTTATCTTGATTTGGATAATAGTTCTCTTCCACATAAATTCTCTTTCTTTTAGACATAAAATCCTCCATATATTTTAGGAGGGATAAAAACCCCTCCTAATTTTCCAACTGCATATAAAGTTGAATCATATATTTGAATCACAAATTTAATTTTTTACAATTCAGATGCATTGCTTCTTGGTTGTGGACGTGTATGAGGATGACACATATTTCCATTATTATCATAATTGTTATTACATCTGCTAAATAAACACATCAACAACAAAATTGTTCCTAAGTCCATTCCACCTTTTTGATTGCTATAAGGCATTATATTCATAGTAGTTGGACACTGACTATTTAAAAATGAACTATTAGTACATATTGGATTTACTACTTGATAAGTTGAAACTGGCACTTCAACATAAGCTTGTCTAACCCTCCTTGTTCTATACCTTAAATTTGAATCTGAATTTGGAATTACATAAGGTTGAACTCCTTGAAAACATTGATTACTACAATTATTTGATGGATAACAAGTTAATGTTCCTCCATTATTTTGACAATTATTATTTCCTAAACCTGCTAAAAGCAATAAAGGCAAGATACCATTTCCAATTCCATTATTACTATTGTTGTTATGACAAAAATTTTGCATCATATCATTTACACACCCTTGATTATTAATTTGATTCATTAAATTAACAAAATCCATTTTTACTCCTTAAATTATTTTATTTTTACATAATAATCTTATGTGGATAAATAAAACATGCTACAATAAAAAAAGTATATTATAAAAATAATATACTCTAAATTTCACGGAATACGAAGTCTACCAACTCATCTCTATTATCATTTTTAATAGAAGAATAAAACATAATTTTTGAGGTATCGAAAAACTTCATAAATAATTTTTCATTTTTTTTGATTTCACTGTATTTCAACTTATCAGATTTAGTAGCAACAATGGACAAATCATAATTAAGATACCTTATCCAATTAAACATATTAATATCACTTTCAAAAGGTTTATGTCTAGAATCAATCAACAAAATCACTTTTTTAAGAACAGGCCTATCTTTAAAATAATCCTCTATTTTATACTTCCACATGTCTTTTTCAGACTTAGAAACCTTAGCATAACCATATCCTGGAAAATCAACCAAATAAAATGAATTATTTATTAAAAAAAAATTAATCATCCTAGTTTTTCCAGGCGTTGAACTAACTTTAGCAATCTTCTTTCTTCCAAGCAAAGAATTGATAATGCTAGACTTTCCAACATTTGACCTGCCAACAATGGCAATTTCTTTCAAACCTTCTTTTGGAAAATCAGAATAATTTATAGCTGATTTAATAAATTCGCTACTCTTAATTAAAAACATAAAACAAATCAATAGAATCTACATAAATCATGCACTCTCTATCCCCTTATCCTTTTCTTCTTCAATCTTTTTCTCATCTTTATAAAATACTTCTATCTTTTTATTATCTACACTTTTTTCCGTAACAACAACCTTATCAACATTTTTTTCAGATGGTATATCATACATAACATCCAAAAGCAAATCCTCCACTATAGTCCTAAGACCCCTAGCACCTGTATTTCTACTTATTGCTTTATCAGATATTTTATACAAAGCCCCTTCCTCAAATTCTAGTTCAACAGAATCATATTCAAATAACTTCTTATACTGCTTTACGATAGCATTTTTAGGTTCTTTTAATATTTGAACTAAAGCATCTACAGTAAGAGCATTTAAAGAAACCACTATAGGTAGCCTACCAATAAATTCTGGTATTAAACCAAACTTTAATAAATCTTCAGGCAATATATCCTTAAATATTTTTACTAAGTCTTTTTCATTTTTAGATTTTATATCAGCTCCAAATCCCATTGATCTAGAACCAGTTCGCTGTTCTATAATTTTTTCCATACCATCAAAAGCACCACCACAAATAAATAATATATTAGCAGTATTTATCTGTATAAACTCTTGATGCGGATGCTTTCTTCCACCTTGTGGCGGAACAGAAGCAACAGTTCCCTCTAAGATTTTAAGCAAAGCCTGCTGAACTCCTTCTCCAGAAACATCTCTAGTTATTGATGGATTTTCAGACTTTCTAGCAATTTTATCAATCTCATCAATATATATTATTCCTCTTTCTGCTCTCTCTATATCGTAATCAGCATTTTGTATTAACCTGAGCAATATATTCTCAACATCTTCACCAACATACCCTGCTTCTGTCAAAGTAGTAGCATCGGCAATAGCAAACGGTACATTCAAAAATCTAGCTAACGTTTGAGCAATTAAAGTTTTTCCAGAACCAGTTGGCCCTAAGATAAGAATATTACTTTTTTGTATTTCAACACCTTCATCTTTAACTGGAGAATTTATTCTTTTGTAATGATTATAAATAGCCACAGAAACCGATCTCTTCGCTTGTTCCTGCCCAACAACATATTGATCCAAATATTCCTTTATTTCTATTGGTTTAGGTATCTTGGAAACTTCAACTTTTTGCTCATCTACACAATCATCAGTTATGATTTCAGAACATAAGTTAATGCACTCATCACATATATAAACTCCAGGCCCCGCTATTAATCTCTTAACTTGTTCTTGGCTCTTACCACAAAAAGAGCATTTAAGTTGCTTTTTTTCATCTAATTTTGCCATAAATTACACCTCACACACAAACTAGACTCCACTAAATCTTATTTAATCTTCTTAGTTATTACGTTATCAATCAAACCATACTCTTTAGCTTCATTTGCACTTAGGAAATAATCTCTTTCCACATCAGCTTCTATTTGCGGTAGTGGCTTACCTGTATTTTCACTTAATATTCTATTAAGATCACTTTTCATTTTAAGTATTCTTTTAGCATGAATGTCTATATCAGTTGCCTGACCTCTAAATCCACCTAACGGTTGATGAATCATTATCTCACTATTAGGCAAAGCATATCTTTTTCCTTTAGCTCCAGATGATAATAAAAACGCTCCCATGGAAGCTGCCATACCTATACATATAGTAGAAACATCAGGCTTTATATACTGCATCGTGTCATAAATAGCCATACCAGCAGTTATCGAACCACCTGGACTATTTATATACAGATGTATATCCTTATCCATGTCTTCACTTTCTAAAAATAATAATTGCGCCACTACTAAACTAGCGGTTACATCATTAACTTCATCACCTAAAAAAATTATACGTTCCTTTAATAATCTTGAATAAATATCATAAGAACGCTCTCCTTTACTAGTTTGCTCAACAACTATAGGCACTAAAGCCATAACCTACCTCCCATAAAATTATGTTTATTTAATTGATTCTTTCTTACTCTCGTTAACTAAAAATTCTACAGTTTTAGAAAACAATATATCTTTTTCTAAAGAATCTTTATACGAACTCATTAGAGTTTCCTTTATAGATTTTATTTTATCTCCATCTTCGGCATACAGTTTTGCTAATTCTGAAGTTTTATTATCTAATTCTTCTTCAGTAATTTCCATCTTTTCCCTTTTAGAAATTTCCTCTAAAACTAAACTAGATAATACTTGCTTACTCGCTCTATCCTTGAAATTATTTCTTATATCTTCCAAAGTTATACCATAATATTCGCAATATTTATCTAAATTTATACCTTGATATCTTATCTTATTTTCAAAATCTTTTACAAGCTTATCAATTTCACTATTTATCATAGGATCAGGTATATACACTTCAGCATTTTCACAAACTTTTTCGATAACGGCATTCTCATATTCCGCTTTAGCTCTATTGCTATTTGATGTTTCTAATTTTTCAGAAATATCCTTTTTAAGCTCATCTAAAGTCTCAAACTCTGAAAAACTTTTTGCAAATTCATCATCTAACTCAGGAAATTCTTTAATTTTTACATCATTTATCTTAACTTCAAATTTTGCTGGCTTTCCCTTTAACTCCTCAACATTATAATCCTCTGGGAAAGTAACATTAACCACAACCTCTTCATCTTTTTTCTTGCCCACTAACTGATCTTCAAAATTGTCTATAAAAGTTTTAGAGCCAATAGCTAAACTATAATCTTTACCTTCTCCACCTTCAAAAGGAATCTCATCTATGAAACCTTTAAAATCTATTACAGCTATATCTCCTTGCTCAACTAAACCGCTTTCCTTAGAAATTAAACGCGAATTTTTCTCCCTCATTGAATTTAACTCACGTTCAACATCTTCCTGAGATAAATCATACTTAACTTCATCTACCTTAACTCCTTTATATTCTCCGAGTTTCACTTCAGGCTTAACATAAACAACCGCCTTATACTCAAGATCCTTTTCTTCATCACAAGTAATCAAATCAATTTCAGGATAATCAACTACCTCAAGTTTATTCTCTTGTATAGCATCTCTATAAGTCTTATCAATTAAAATATTTACAGCATCATTATACAAAGACTCTACTCCAAACATTTTTTTGAAAACATTAAAAGGAACCTTACCTCTTCTAAATCCAGGAACATTGTATTTACCAACATTCTTTTTAAACGACTTATTAATCGCTTCAACAAATTCCTTATTTTCAACTTTAATAATAAGTTCAACTCTGCTATTCTCAAGAGTATTTAATTGAACGTTCATTATAAAAACTCCTCCTAAACGAGTTATATTTTAAAAAATATATAAAAATAAAATAATAATTAAAATCAACAAAAATAGTTACTTAAGAACAAAAGAAAATGTTAATAACTTGATTTCATTATTTATATTAACTTTTATACCCTCTTCTGTCAACTCTACAAAATCAATATTTTGCCCCGCTACAGATGTCATAAAATATTTGAGATCATTTAAATTTGAAACATCAGTTTTCCAAACATATTGTTCATTTTTTCCAAACCATGGTAAATTTGAAACATAAACAATAGTATTGTCATCCATAAATTTTGGATTTTTATACCAAACGTAGTTTTCATAATTAGACATAACATCTTTTTTATAAAATCTAGCTTTGGCAGAATTTGAATAGAAAAACTCTGGATCTAGATTATAAACATTGAAATTTGAATCCACTAAATATGTATTTTGATTATTAAAATCATCAATTAAAATTAATTTTTTATTTGGTGAAATATCCACCTTATATTTGTCAACAAAACTTTCATCTATTCCTTGAAATTCGACTTCATCACCATTTTTATAATAAACCACATTCAAAATTTCATTATCAGATAATTTAACTTCCTTATTTGAATGCACTGGTCCTAAATCCAAATTATCGACAACAGCAAACTGATTTTGGTTTTTATCATTTTCATCATTTGTATCTTGAGTTAATTTATTATTTTCCTTTGCATTCAAAGAAGTATCTTGTTCATCCTTTAAAACCTGTTTTGTCACCATTGAATAATAAAAATCTTTAACATAATCATTAACTTGAGAAAAGTTTACAATATACCCAACCAATGAAGCAAAAAATATTATAACCATAAGTAAAATGGCAAATCGTTTTCTCCGTATTCTCTTTTCATATTCTCTACTGAAAATACTAATTTTTTTCATCTATACCTCCACCACCAATATCAGAGATTAAATATCATAAAAGCTCAAATTAAAAAATCCAAAAATTTATTAATAAAAAATTAAACTGTATTTAAATTATAACCATTTTTTGATTCTTATACATATTTTTTCACTTTTTTATTGTGAGTAAACAAAAAGGATGCTGAAAATAGCATCCTTTTCATTAAAATTTTATAAAATTTAATCTATTATAAAAACCATTTCTTATCTTGTCAAAAAGTTCATTGGATTTAAACTCTCTCCATTTTTCCTAACTTCAAAATGCAAATGTGCCCCTGTGCTAAGACCAGTCGAACCAACATATCCAACTCTCTGCCCTTGATCCACAACTTGCCCTTTTGAAACTGCAACTCTTGACATATGTGCATAAAACGTTTGATATCCTCCACCATGATTTAAAATAACAACATTTCCATAAACATTATTGTACCAACCAGCAAAAGCAACATCACCAGCCCTACTTGCTAAAACGCTATCACCATAACCTGCACCAAAATCTACTCCAGTATGAGTTGATCTAGTTCCTCTAATTGGGTGAACTCTAGTTCCAAAATTTGAAGTAATAGAACCTGTTGAAGGTCTTAGGTAACCACTTGGACTAACACTATTTGAACCACCAACAAATCCAGAATTATTTATGGAATTTAAATACTCTTTCAATTGTTTTTGTAATTCTTCATTGTCCTCTTGCATCCTAAGAAGCTCATCTCTTTTTTGTTTCGCAGTTTCATCTAAAGAATTATATTTATCTTGATATTGTGCTTCCAAGTCTTTAACCTTTTGAAGTTCAACTTCCAATTCTTGTTTTTTATCTACAAGAGTAAGTTTAATACTCTCTATTTCCTGTATTTGTCTTTCTAAATCTTTCTTATACAAATCAAGATTTTGGATTTCCTTTTCTAAATTTTCTTTATCCCTATTTATGTTGTCTTTTATTTGCCTAATATTCTCTATTAATTTTTTATCGCTTTCGGTGATTTTAGAAATACTGTGAACAGTATCTAATACCTCTTGCAAATCTTTATTCATATCAAAAACCATAACTAGTAACAAATCTAAACCCAAAGAATTATTTTGAGAATATTTATAAAACTCTCTTATCCTTTCTGCCAACAATGCCTCTAGTTTATAAAGTTCCTCTTCATTCTTTTGCAATTCAACATTCAAATCTGAGATTTTATTTTCAGTAATTTCAACCTCTTTTAAAACTCCCTCTATAAGAAGATTTTTCTCATCTATATTTTTTTGATGCTGTTCTATATTTTCCACATATTCATTTACAATTTTATTACGCTGATCAATTTCACTTTTAATTTTAGATAACTCATCATCAACTACATCAATCTCTCCTTCAATCTCAGAAATTGAAGTTTTAACATCATTTATCTTTTCGTTGTTCTCTTTTATTTGCTTTTCTAAAGAATCTTTAATACTTGCGTCTACATTATCACCAATCATAAAATTAAATGCCATCAATAGAGATAAAAATAAACCCAAAACTTTATTTTTATGCACCTTAAATATCCTCCTAAATTTAAAACAAAACCATAAAAATATTATTTCTCAAATAGTAAAATTACACGTTGGAATTATAACACAAATTTAATAAATAATCAAATTTATAGATTTTAAGCGACTTATAGAAACTTCTTTTTAACTAAAATTCCAAAATATTTCATGTTTATAAATTATATATAAGTTCATACTAATATTAACTTGTTAATCTAATGTTAACAGGTTATTAAATAATACTTTTTTAATTATTAGGAGGATTGTATATGGGTAAATTAGTTCCAGATGCTAAAAATGGTTTAGAACAATTTAAAAGCCAAGTTGCTAATGAAATGGGAGTTCCTTTCACTGATTACAATGGTAACTTAACTTCTAAACAATGTGGTTCCGTTGGTGGTGAAATGGTTAAAAGAATGGTAGAACAATACGAAAATGGTCTAAAATAATTATAAAAAGAGATGTTAATTAACATCTCTTTTCTTATTTAAGATTATGCAAAATATTAATTGAGCTTTTTATATCTCCGAGTTTATGAAACATAAATCCAATATCTAAAAATTTATCTTTATGCTCTCGAACATCAATCCTATTTAAAAAACAAACAACAAAATTCAACGAAGTTTCCAAATTTTTTAAATCATTCTTCCTATAATAGTACAAAGCTTTGTTAAAGTAAGCTTTAAAAACATATTCAGAACAATCGACGCAAGAAGATAATTTTAAACTTTCTTCCATTATAGTATCTATTTTATCAAAAATATGTTTTTCTATAAATATCTCACAGACATACAACAAAATTTTACAAGATAAACTTTTGTCTAAAACTTTCTCTTCACTTACAATATTAATTAATTTTTCGCACAAATATATACATTCATCATCAAAACCTAAGATTCTCAAAATTCTACAAATTTTATAAATGAACTCTAACTTTTTTTCAGAGCTATACGAATCTAAAAATTCTAAAACTTTTTCAGGACTAAAATTTTCAAAATCATATTTTATAATCCAAATCATTTTAAAATAATAAAGTTCAATATACATATCTTCATCTTCACATGATTTTATATAAAATTCTATATCGTCTATTAATCCATAAATTTTATCGTACTTGTTTAAATTAACATAACAACTTAACTCGTTTATAAAAACAATCACTTCATATTTTCTGAAATTGTGAAAATCTAAAGATATTTTTCTCAAAAAATTAAAATGATAAGAAGCGACTTGATATTCTCCTTTCATGAAAAAATAACAAGCTAAATCCAAATTATAAAATAAATTATTTTCATAGTTCCCTAACTTCGTCAACGAATTTACGTAAATAGGAATTATTGAAATGATTTTTCCGTTGTCATTTAAATTTACTTTCTCAAAAACAACTTTTTTAAATATTTGATTGCATATGTAAAAAGCAATTTCATGCAGCTCATTTTTAACAGCGATTTTTAAATTATATTTATATTTTTCAAAATCAAAATTAAAATTCAAATAATCTATGTTATCATAAATTTGGCTCGGTATATCCTTACTTAAATATTCATAAGTTGTCCCTAAACTTTTTGCCAAAATTTCTAAAGAAAGTTTATCGGGTTTAGTTTTATCATTTTCCATGCAACTTATTTTAGAAATTGACAAATTTTCATTTGAAATATCCTTAAGCTTAATTCCTTTGTAGCTCCTTAACTTTTTAATTTTTTCCCCTATAGAAAGAACTTCTCCACCGTTGCAACTAAAATCAAAGTCCAAATTTATAACCAACCTTTCCATACTGAATGAGAGATTCGTTTATAATATTTTCAGCTTCAAGCAATCTATTAGTTTTAATGTAGTACTTGCCCAATTCTACACAAAAATTTCCCGCCATTTCATATTCCCCAAAATCTTTGCACATATTGTAAGACATAATTAGATATATTTCAGCTTCTGAGAAATTTTTTTCACTAACATGCAATTCATACTTTAACATGTAAAAATCCATAAAATTTGAAAATTTATTTTTATTAAGATACTTTTCAACTTTTTCAAGAAAATATTTTGCTCTGTCCAAATCTCCATTCTTTATGCTTAACCTAGCAAAATTTTTATATATTTCAAAAGAATCATCGAATCCATAATTGTCACGCAAATTTTTTGCTCTCGTCAAATACATTTCAACGTTATTAATTTCATTTTGATTAATCAAATCACTTGAAATATTTATTTCAACAAGTTGCCTATCCCTAAGCCTATAAAATTTTTCAAAACATTTTCTAGAAATTTCAGAAAATTTAATTGCATTTTCCAATTCTTTATTTTCCATACAAATTTTCGCTTTATTCATAAAATCCAAAGCATTATCTCTAACTTTATAAACTTTGTTCAAACCGTGAATAGATTTTTCCATATAAATTTTTGCTTTATCATAATAACCAAGTTCCATATAAGACTTAGATATCAAATAGTAAACTTTAAATAGTGTAACATCATACTTAAACAACTGCTTTTTTATAAAATCAATTGAACTTTTAAAATTAGCAATCGCACTTAAATAATTTTTTTGTTCAAGTGAAATATATCCCAAATACAAAAATGATTCTATTAGTTCCTCGCTTGGTGGAAATTTTAAAAATCCAAAATTTGAAATCAAAATATTTTCTGCCGATTCGTCAAATTTTTTTGTGTAATACAAATACTTTCCTCTTATGAGATAAGTTTTACATTTTATAAATTCCAAATCATATTCATCAGCAATCGATGAAATTTTTCCAATCGCTTCTTCAACTTCAACAAAATTTTCTTCATACAAATTACAAATTGCCATATTCTCATAAAAATCACACAATCTTATGGCTTGTTTACTTTCTGATTCGAGTAAATATTCAACGGAAGTATCCAAAGCATCAGCAAAATATTCCAAAAGATGAATTGCGATTTTAGATTTTCCAGATTCTATAAGACTCATTTGAGCAATCGTAATTCTATCGCCCGCTAAATCTTTCAAAGTCATGTTCAATTCTTTACGCCTTCTTTTAATCTTTTCTCCAATAGAAAATATTTTCATTATAAATTAATTCCTTCTCACAAAATTTAATTTAACTAAAAAACATCAAAAAAAGACTCTTATAAAAGAGTCTGACTAAATTATTTCACATATATAGTCCCCTAGCTTTTTAAATACTTTGTCTTTAGTTCTCTTAATCTTGTTTAAAGATTTTTTACCACAACAAGGAAAAAACATTGCAAAGGTTACACCTAGTAAAGCACCTGCAACTCCTCCAAATAAAAAACGATTCATAATCAAACCCTCTCTTTAATAAATTCACAGAATTATTATTCGTTTAATTATGAATTTTATTCTTACTTACTAATTCAGTCTCTTACTTTACAAATTTTTCAACAATAGAATACAATTTATTTATTCTATCTCCACCTAAAAACTGATTGAAAACATCAAAGCTATCTACTAAAAAATCCAAAGTGTCAGAACTTCCGTCAAAATACAATTCCAAAATCCTTTTATCAACTGAAGTAAATACTTTATTCAACGTGAATATTAAAAGGAGAGTATCGTCAATTTTGCTTAAAATTGAAAATTTTGTGTTTATAAAATCAAAAGGATTTAACAAATACGAAAGAGTGAAAATCAACAAAAGTTTTAGTCCTTTTTTAATTCTCTTGTCTCTCAAAAGTCTGTAACACAAAACGCATATATCAGGAAGAACAAAAAGTATCTTTCCAATTATTTCTCTACTTGAATTTTCAAATTTTTCATTATAAAGACTATTTCTAACTCGTGAATATTGACTAAAATAAATTTCATTTTCTTCCACAGAATCACTTTCCTTATAACTAAAATTTTGAAGCTCATGACTTTCCTTTATGAAATAATTTGATTGAACATCATTAACTTTTTGATATGAAAAATTTACTTTGTCAACAACTTTAATTTTTGGAGCTTCAACTTCATTATATTGTTCCTTATTTTCTGTTTTTTCATTCTTCTTAGACTTACTCATTAAATTTTCCATATCAAAATCAAAATTTCCAACAACCACATCAATGCTTTCATTATTTATACTAATATCTTTTATATCAAGAGATAAAAAATCAACTTCAAACTTTTTGAACAAAATTCCTAAATCAATTTGTATACGCTTTCCATCACAAAACACTCCAGGCACATCTATTTTATTTAAAACCATTTTAAGTATAAAATTCACAGGCACAACACTTATAGGTATACTTATCGCCTTAAGTTTTTTTATAGTTACAGACAAAACTCCATCTTGTATACGCTCAATCTTTAATCCTATACTAATTGCACCAAAAGATTTATACTTAATTTTATTTATTAAAATCATATCATCGCATAATTTTATATCAGAAATTACAATACCGTCTACTTTTACAAAGTCATTTATAAAGGATTGAATGTTTTCAGCTTTTAACCTAATTTTAATTTGAGAAAGATTCAAAATATCACTCCTTATTTTTACATGATTAAAATAATGCAATCTAAAAATTTTTTTACGATTAACAATCTAAATTCCTAACAAAAATAATATCATAAAAATTTACTTTATTAAAGTGAATTTAAATCATAACTTACAATTTTAAATTGTGTTTTGTTCTATCTTCATCTTTTCCTATTTTCTCTCAAACATTTCGTATCTAAAACAAATATTGCGAAAATTCCAGATAAAAAAGATATTGCAAATTGAAGTACGTTATAAAATGAAATCATATAGCTTAAGAAAAATCCTATTACGGTTAACGCAAAATAAATATATAAATCAATTGTCATTACAAATCTTCTAAATCTATAAGAAAAATACAAACACATTCCTATTAGACAAGCCATTATTGTAAAAGAACCTAAATAATATTCTTGTGGGAAAACAAACAACGAAATTATATTAAATATAATTGCACAAATAAAATACATACTTAAAATGACGCTTCTTTTTATGTATCTTTCAATGAAGAATCCACAAAACACCAAAATAAAAATCGTGTTAACCAAATCCCAAATGCTTCTATGAACAAAAACATTTAATATTAAAGCAGAAAAATTTCCACTTAATATTTCATCTCCAGTTGCAACTCCCAAACTTTTTAAAAAGCCAAAATCAACATCAATTAAATTATGTTTTCCATATACGCACAAAAGGTATATGATTCCATAAATAACTATAAGTCCTATACTCAAAATAGGAAAAGCTTCGTTATTTGTAAAGTGTTTCGCTTTAGGAGGAGATTTAATTATTTTGTCTTTATCTATTTCGATAGTATCCAAGGAAAAAATATTTTCATCGATTTTAAAATCTTTTGTATCTTCTTTTTCACACACATTAACGTTTTTATGAATCATAATGTAACTTCCCTTTTTAAAAATTTAAATTTTCTTAAACTATTTCTTAAACGAATAAACTAATTTTGTAAAAATAATTCCAATTATAAATGACGATAAACTTCCAAAGTTATCTATATTTATTAAAAACATACTATTTATTAAATTAATTCCTATAAGCGAAAATACAAAAATAAAAAACAGTTTGTTTACTTTGTGTCGATGCTTAAACGCCAAAATAAATAACGAACCTATAAGAGCATAATTTATAACATAAAGTCCCACTCCAAAAACATTTGAAAAATTAAATACATAGCTTGCAAAATTTCCAAAAAATATTCCTAGCAAAATCAAAATAACATAATTCAATTTCCCAATATTTTTTTCAACAATGCTCCCTGTAAAAAACAAAGTTATAATTCCAACTATCAATTGAACAAAATTTTTATGTATAAACGCAGACAAAAAAAGTCTATGGTACTCTCCTGATTTTATTAGAACATCCATCTTAGCTCCCGCCCAAAGAAGAACTTCATCTCTTATTGAAGAAATATCTCCAGATATTGTTCCAAAAATAAAATACAGAAGTATAACAAACAATATTATAGACATTGTTATGTGATTGTTTTTATAATCTGTAGATTTTTTTTGTGAACCTTTGCAAATATTTTTAACGTGATTTAAAAATCCAACGCTATGAATGTTAAAACTTTTTACTTTTCCCGTTTCTTCCTCAATAAAAATTGCCTCTTCATAAACATCAGTTTGAAAATATGTATTTTCAATTCCTTCAAGTGAAGGAACTATAAATATGTTCACCAAACTATACTTAATCCCTTTTGAATAAAAAAAATTATGAATGGCCTTGTTTGAATTTATGTATGAATTTAAATTTGTGAAATTTACACAGAGAACAAAATCTCTATTTTCTCTCACATAAACACTAATTGAACTTTCTCTAGAATCAATTGTATATTTTGAAAATTTAAAATCTTTTTCAATGGAACTTATTATCTTATAAGATATATTTTGCAAAAATTTCATAACTATCACCTAAAATAAGAGCTAGCTACTAAAATTAATTTAATAGCTAGCTATGATTGATAATTGTATACTATTTTACATATTATTACAATAAATTTTAACTACTTTTTCATCAAACAAATCTAGTAAAGAATGTATTTTAAATTTAATATGTTCAACAGATGAATTAGGTATTTCAATTAAAAATGTTGGATAATACTCATCATCTTTTGGAGAAATTTGAATTCCTAAATTTTCAAACTCATCGTAATCAAAATTTTCAATTATGTTATAAAATTCCTCATCTGAAAATTCTTTCTCCAAACTCAAAGTCAAAAATATTTTTTCATCTTCCTCATAAAACTCTTTAATATTATCAAAACATTTTTCAATATTTACGCTAAAGCCCTCACCTAAAAATTTTCCATCTTGTTTATGCATTAACACAATACTATCAAAATCCATAAAATTTTTCTCCTATCTTAATCCATCATAAATCGAACTCAATAATCTTTCATATTCTGTGAAATAATCTCCCTCTACTTCCAAGTTACTAACCAATTTGTATTGAGAATTCAAAGCATTACTTATAACTTCAAGCTCGTTATTTGAACTTGACTTATCTCCGAGTATGAGTTTTATGTTTTTATTTTCAATAGCACTAATCATTCCTTGCAAATTTAATTCACCATGATTTGCAATATCATACAAACTTGAATTAACGAGCCCAAAATCTCTAGCCAAATATCCGTACGAATCGTGATTACTTAAAAATTCTTTATTAACCAAAGTGTCAAAATCTTTTTTGTAAGTTTCAAAAATTGAATTTGCCCTGTCCAAAAAATCTTCGTAATTTTTGTTATAAAAATTTTCATTCTCTGGATCTAACTTTACGAGAGAATCCAAAACATTTTTTCCCATAACAATATACTCTTTAAGACTCAACCAAACATGTGGATCATAAATGTATCCATCATGATTATTTAAATCATTTTCATCCAATTTTATAAGAGAAGCTCCCTCAGTTGTTTTAATAAATTTATTTTTGTCTTTTGACAAATCTAAAATCTTATCATCAATAGACAATCCTATATAAAAAACCACATCAGCATCTTCTATATTTTTAACATCGGAAGGTTTAAATTCAAAATTGTGAGAATCCGAACTAAATGGCAACAAATAATTTTCAACTTTATCTTGAGCTATGTATTTTACAAGATTGTAATTTGGATTTAAACTTGAAACAATTTTCAATTTTGAATTATTATCTTCACTTGAAGTGCTTGTACAAGATAAAAATATCAAAAATAAAAATGGCAACACGAAAAAAACTTTAAAATTTTTTATCATTAAATTAATTTCTCCTTTTATTTTTATAATTTTATTGCAAACCAATCGCATTAAGTTTATAATACATATAAAAATAATACATGTCAATAATGGAGATTTTATGCTAGAATCTGTTAAATTAAATAAAATAAATTACGATGAAAATATTTTTGATAATAAAATAATTGACGTAAAAAATTTAAATTTTAGTTTTGATAATAAAAAAGAAATTTTCAAAAATGTAAGTTTCTCAATAAATAAAGGAGATTTTGTTTGCATAACGGGAAAAAATGGTTCAGGCAAAAGTACACTTCTGAAAATAATTTTAAATCTAATCAAAACAAACAATTGTTCGGTAAATATAAATACAAATCATATTTCATATATTCCACAATCTTCAAATTTTAATCGTGATTTCCCAATAACGGTAAAAGAATTTTTAAAATACAACTCAAGAGAATTAAAAGTTAGTTTTAAAAACGCAATTGAGCTTTGTGAGAAATACGAATTAAAAAATTCTATGGATTCATTAATAGGAAAACTTTCTGGTGGGCAAATTCAAAAATTAATGCTCGTTCGTGCTCTTTTGAAAAAAACAGAATTGCTTATTGTAGATGAGCCAACAAACAATTTAGATGAAGAGGGAAAATTTATAATCTACAACGACCTTAAAGAATTGAACAATAAAAACATTACGATTGTCATAGTTGAACACAACAAAAATTTTTCTGAGAATTATGCAAACAAAATATTTTTAATGAAGGACGGTATAATGTATCTTGTTTAAATATGAATTTATACGAAATGCTTTTATTGCAGGAATATTTATTTCAATAATATGTCCATTTATAGGAACGTTCATCGTTTTAAAACGTTATTCATACATAAGCGATACTCTTTCTCACGCTTCATTTGCTGGTGTTGCGATTTCATATTTATTTGGAATAAATTCAATTGCAATGTCTATTTCATATACAATTGTTTGTGCGATTCTAATAGAATTCTTGAGAAACTATTACAAAAACTTTTCTGAGATTTCACTTTCTATAATTCTAACTTTGAGTTTAGGAATTGCAATTATAATTTCGAGTAGTGGAATTGTTAACATAAATATTGAAAGCATAATTTTAGGAAGTATATTTACATTAAATAAATCTGATTTGATGTTTATCGTATGTACAAGCATAATTGTAATAATATTACTTATAAAATTTTCAAGAAAATTCGTCCTCATAATTCTCGATGAAGAATTTTCAAAAGTGTCAAAACTAAACAGTTCGTTTTTCAACACTTTGTTTTCTGTTTTACTAAGTGCTACAATCTCTGCATCAATAAAAGTCGTTGGGCTTTTGGTTGTATCGTCTGTAATGGTCATCCCCGTTGCCGCATCATTTACATTTAAAAAAGGATTCACAAAAACCACTTTGCTCTCCATAATATTTGGAATGCTCTCAGTAATTTTAGGATTATTTTTGTGTTATTATTTAAATACAGCCCCAGGAGGAACCATAGCATTAACATCGCTTTTCATTTTAATAATTTGTCTTATAATAACAAAAAACAAGAACTAAATTAATTTTTAGTTCTTGTTTTGCATTCACCACAAATTCCAGATATATCAATATCATGTTGTGTTAACGTGAATCCCGTACTGTTTTCTATATATTGACTCAAAATGTTAAATGGACAATTTATTTTTATTGTTTTATTGCACAAATTACAACTTAACGTGTGAAAATGAGATTGATTAGAAAATTTATATCCATTTATCCTATGGCTATTTATTAACTTATCCAAAATTTTTTTAGAAGAGAATGCTTCACAAATTCTATAAATTGTTGATAAATTGATATTAAAATTTTTATCTTTACAAATATCATAAATCTCAGAAGCGCTTAAAATTTTATCCGTACTTCTAAATATGTTGAGAACAACATCTCTCGATTTCGTAATTTTCAGGCCAGCTTTACTTAAAATATCTTCATTTTTCACAGCAACTACCTCTAAAAAATTTTTATATAAAAAATTAACAAGCATCGTAAGCTTGCTAATTAATAAAAATTATACTACAGAATTATGTAAAAATCATCTTTAAACCAAAAAGTATTAATATTATTCCACCCATTAAATCTGCATATTTTGCAATAAAACTAATTTTATTTCTTAAATACATCGATAAAATAATTGCAACAACACACAAAGCTAAGGTCACAACACCAACTAACAAAGTATTTAAAAATATAATATTCAAACTATAAATACTGTAAGCACTAAATCCAACAACAAGCGCATCCACGCTAACGGAAATTCCCAAGGTTACGTAGAGGTTGTTGAACAACCTCTTTTGTACCCGTTCTTCGTTGTCCTCTCTTTCCTTTAAAAAAGCTTCCTTAAGCATCATAAATCCAACTAATAAGATTATAAATCCACCAAAAAATTTATTAATATTTAAAATATACGAATTAAATATATCGCCACATATTGCTCCAATAAACGAAAGTAAAAACTGAAACAATCCAAAACTAAAACAAAACAACATAAGCTGTCTTAATTTATACTTGTTTGAAAATCCCAAACTTAATGATACTCCAAAAGCATCTAAAGCAAGAGCTATAGGAACCAATAATATTGACAAAACATTCTTACCCCCAATTTAAAGTGTAATTAATCTTTAGAACATATTAAAAGCTGTGAACGCATTGAAGGCTGCTCCAATCATTCCTGCATCATTAGCCAATGTCGCCTGCTTTATTTCCGTATTCCTCGCGTAAGACTCAAGAGCATATTTTTTAAATCTTTTATTAATTTCATCAAAGAAAGGTTTGCCTTGAGCAGATATTCCTCCACCTATTATGACTGTACCAGGATCAAGAATATGACTTAAATTTGCAATTCCATAAGCAATGTAATCTAAGAATTTATTATAAACTTTCTTGGCAATTTCATCACCTTTGTAATACAAATCTACTATATATTCACCATCAAAATCTTTGCCAATTCTTAAACCATTTTTTTCAATCTCTTCTTTGTACATTCTAATAAGTGCCGACGTTGAAGCATATCTTTCATAACATCCAGATTTACCGCAAGTACATCTATTTCCATCTGGAACTATAATAAAATGTCCAACTTCTCCACCTGCAAAACTATTTCCTCTATAAATTTTATTATCTATTACAATAGCTCCACCTATTCCTGTCCCTATAGTCAAACACAAAAAATTTTTCAAATTTTTAGAACTACCTAACCACATTTCTCCAGCTGCTGCTGAATTAACATCATTATCAACAAAAACAACTGCGTTACATTTTTTTCCTACAGTTGCAATAAAATCTGTTCCAGTATAAGCTGGAATATTTTCGACAGCATATTCAACAACACCTGTATCAACATTTACTATTCCAGCTGTTGAAATTCCTATACAATCTATTGAAAATTTATTTTTAAATTCTTCATAAATTTCAATTATCTTTTTTGGTATTGTATCTCGACAAGGAAAGCTCGGCGTTTGTATCTTTGCTTTAAAATTAATTTTTCCAGTGCTATCTATTATAGCATACTTTATAAAAGTTCCTCCAATATCAAATGATAAACACAATTTCAAAACAATCACTCCCAACATCACAAAAATTTTCAAAATAAACTGATTTAATTCTTTTTTTGAAGAAGGGGAACTTCAAATTCCCCCTCATTTATTTTAATTTGATTTTAAAAATCGCCTTCTTAACATGCTCATCTCCATCAATTTTAAGAGCTGTTTTATGGGCATCAGTAGGATAACAAATTAAAAAATATCCATCTCTTAAATCAACATAAGAAATCATTTCAGTTGAGTCCTCTAAATTTACAAAATCTATTTTTTCATCGTAGCCCTTAATACATAAGTTGTCCAAGAAATTCAATTTTATTCTTTCACTTCCATAAATCATAAAATGAACATCCAAATAACTTTTATGAGCTTCCCAAAATCTTTCATCATCATTACACAAATCGTATTCAACAATGTTTACGAAGAAATCATCTCCTTCTATTTCATGAACACCTTTAGAAAAATTTGAAATATCATTTTCATTTATATATTTGAGACACTTTTCTATTTCTTTTCCCATTTTTGAATACAAATCTAAATCTTTAATATTTCCAAAAATCAATTTACTCCTTCTCCTTTCGAATCTTTAGCTATATTGCTAACAACCATTCCGACTAATACAGTTACAAATATTCCTATCAATGAATATGACCAAATTGATACTTCAAAACTTAACAAATTGTATTTCAACGCAAGAACAACGATAGTTGCAATTATAAAACCTGCATACGCGCCTTTCTTATTTGCTTTTTTGCAAACCACTCCTAAAACAAATATTCCAGCTAGAACTCCCAAAACAGCTCCCATAAAACTATTAAACCATTCATAAGCAGATTTTATTTCACCGTTAGCTAGAATTATTGAAACAACAATAGAAATTACTCCAACAAGCAATGAAACCAGTTTAGCTATTGCAGTTTGCTTTTTGAGACTCAAACCTTTAGTTACATAATTTTGTATATCTAAAGTCCAACTTGTTGCAACTGAATTAAGTCCAGTTGATAAAGTTGATTGTGCCGCTGCATAAATTGCCGCAAGCAAAATTCCAGTAACTCCAACAGGAAGTTGATAAGCTATGAACGAAGCATATATTTGATCTTGATGAGCCGTTACAAGTAAATTTGGATTTTGATTGTAAAATACGAATAACGCACTTCCAATTAAATAAATAAGCGTTGCAACAACAATTGACAATACTCCATTTCCGTAAGTCATTTTATTAAGCTTTTTTATATCAGTAGTTGTTGTGAATCTTTGAACAACATCTTGGCTTGAAATATAAGAACAAAATGTATTTAATCCTCCACCTACTAAAATCATAAACACACTTGTTTTTAAAATATTAACATCAAATATTATTTCATTTGCACCTAAAAATTTATTTTCAGTGAACATAGTTCTAAATATTTCTGAAGCTCCACCATCAATTTTAAAAATTAAAAATACAAGACTTCCAACAATACCAATTATTAAAATTATTCCTTGGATAAAATCCGTCCATAAAACTGATTTTATTCCTCCAGCATAAGAATAAATAATAGCAATAACTCCCATTAATATAATGAAGAAATTAACACTTATATTTGAAATTCTAGCTAAAACAACTGAAGGCAAATACATAATTATAGACATTCTTCCTATTTGATAAATTATAAAAATTATTGCACCGACAACTCTCAAACTTTTGCTTTTATATCTCATTTCTAAATAATGATAAGCCGTATCTATTTTTAATCTGCTAAACACTGGTAAAAAGAATTTTATTGTAAGCGGTATTGCTATAAACATTCCTAATTGTGCAAACCAAAGAATCCAAGTTCCTCCATAAGAATTTCCTGCTAAAGATAAAAATGATATGGGACTTAATAAAGTTGCAAAAATGGAAACGCACGTTACCCACCACGGTATAGTTCCATCGCCTTTAAAGTATTCCTTTCCTTGCATTTCTCGTTTAGAGAATTTCAATCCTATAAAGAGGACTATTGCTAAATAACCAATTAACACAATAAAATCAATACCTGTAAAGCTTTTCATTTATAAAATTCCTTTCCAAACAAACTTAAATGAGATTAACCAAAATATTTTAAAAATATCTCTTTAGCTTTTAACTTCATTTCATTTGTTTCTTTCTTAAAAGGTTTTTTACAAAAACCAGCATTAACTCCAAACTCTTCTAAAATTAATTTTAAAGTTTGATATAAACCATTGCTTGAAATTTCCGAAATCAAATCATTTGTTACTTTTTGAACTTCTCTCGCCTTTTCCAAATTATTTTGAGAAACAAAATTTAATATTTCTCTCGCTCTTATTCCATTAACATTAAAAGTTGATCCTATTGCGCCATCAACATTTAATGAAAGAGCAGGCAAAAGCATTTCATCAAAACCAGAATATATAAATTTATTTTCAAATTTACTTCTTAGCCTCTCTAACAAATAAAAATCAGGAGCTGTAAATTTAATTCCTATTATTTTTTCATTTTGAAAAAGCTCGCTAAAATTATCCAACGTCATATTAACACCGGTTAACATTGGAATTGAATAAACTATCATATTATTTTTAGATTCTTCGATAATCGTATAATAGTAATCTTTTATCTCTTGAAAATCAAATTTATAATAAAACGGTGTAACAGCACTTAAACAATCATAACCTAAATCCGTTGCGTATTTTGATAATTCAACTGCCTCTTTTAAATTTATAGAACCAACTTGCGCTATTAATTTAACTTTTTGTTTAGCTTCATCCTTAACTATCTCAAAAACTTTTCTCTTCTCTTGAGTTGAAAGCATAAAATTTTCTCCTGTACTACCACCAACGTAAAGCCCATCTACTTTCATTTCATCTATGTTATGTCTAACAATTTCTCTTAAGCCTCTTTCATTTATATTTCCATTTTCATCGAAAGACATTAATAAAGCAGAAAAAATTCCTTTCATTATGAAAGCCTCCAAAATATTAAATTTTAAAAATATTTATAAATCTTTTATAGCATCAACAAATTTTTTCCCAATAAGTTGAGGTCTCGTTATTGCAGAACCAACCACAGCAGAATGAACTCCCAAAGAGAAAACTTTCTTTAAATCTTCTGGAGTATTTATTCTACCTTCCGCTATTAATGGAACTTTTAAATCTTCCACTAACTTCTTTATCAAATCAAAATCTGGAAAATCTGTTTTGTTTGTGTAATCAGTGTAACCTGCTAATGTTGTAGAAACACAATCAACTCCAAACTCTTGAGCCATTATTCCCTCTTCATAATTTGAAACATCAGCCATAACTAAAACGTTTTTCGATTTTATATAATCAATGAGATCTTTAAGCTCTTCACCATTTGGCCTAACTCTATTAGTTGAATCAAGTGCTATCATCTCACACTTAGTTTTAATAAGTTCATCAATTTCCTTTTTTGTCGGAGTTATAAAAACTTGAGAATCTTTATAATTTCTTTTCACAATTCCTATAACAGGAAGCGAAACAATTTTTTTGATTTCAACAATGTCTTCAAACCCTTGAGCTCTTATTCCAACAGCCCCAGCTTCTTCAGCTGCTTTTGCCATTCTTCCCATAATAAAAGGACTGCAAAGTGGTTCATCCACAAGAGCTTGACAAGATATAATTAAACCGCCTTTAACACTACTTAACATATGACCTCCTTCACATCATAATAAAATAAATTTTTTTCCTTTAGTAATTTATATGTTTTATTCTAAACTTTTTACGTTACAATTTAAATATTTTTATATGTTTTTTATGATAAAATAATAAATAAATTTTTATTTTTAAACATGGGTGAAAAAAATGCTTGTAATTAGTCTGAAAAATATTTGCAAAAGTTTTGGTGTGAATGAAGTTTTAAATAATATTTCATTTAATGTTAATGAAGGCTACAAAATAGGATTAATAGGACAAAATGGTGGAGGGAAATCAACTCTCTTAAAAATATTATCAGGACAAATTGAAGAAACTTCTGGAGAAATTTTTATAAACAAATCAAAAACATTAGGTTACTTAACTCAAAATTCTAATTTCAATGAAGAGCTTACTATTTACGAAAATGCTCTTTTATCTTTCGAAAATTTAATCAAAATTGAAAATCGCATTGAAGAACTTTCAAAAATTTTAGAAAATAGTCAAGATAAAGAAATAATTGAAGAATATACAAACCTTTCTAACAAATTTAAAATGAATGGAGGATATGTTTACAAATCCCAAACAAAAAAAGTTTTAAACAAACTTAAGTTTGATGAAAATAGGATTAATGAAAAATCAAAATTCTTAAGTGGTGGTGAGAAAAAAAGGCTAGACCTTGCTAAACTCCTTTTAAAAAATCCTGATATCATGTTGTTAGACGAACCTACTAACCATTTAGATTTAGAATCGATTGAGTGGCTCGAAAATTATTTGAAAAATTACAAAGGCACGTTAATTGTAATTTCTCACGACAGATATTTTCTTGATAGAGTTGTATCGCATATTTACGAATTAGAAAACTCAAAAATTTTATGCTTTAATTCAAATTATTCAAAATTTTTAGAGCTAAAATCAGATTACGAAAAAGAGCTTCAACATAAATACGACACACAACAAAAATTTTTAAAAAGAGAATTAGAGATAATTAATTCTTACAGAAACAAAAAGCACAGTGAAAAAAGGATAAAGGCCGCTGAAAGTCGGGAAAAACGCCTTAAAAAAATATCTTTAATCGAAAAACCAAAATCAACTTCAAAAATTAAAGATATAAATTTTAAATTTATTGAGAAAACTGGAAATGACATTATCGAAGTCAAAAATCTTTCAAAATATTTTGGGGAAAAATTAATATTCAAAAACATAAATCTATCTGTTAAAAGCAATGAAAAAGTTGCAATAATAGGAGAAAACGGAATCGGAAAAACAACATTTTTTAAAATTTTGTGCGGAAAAGAAATTCAATCGAATGGTTCAATCTCTTATGGAAGCGGTTTAAACATAAGTTATTACGACCAAGAACAATCAGATTTAAATCCAACAAAAACAATATTTGAAGAAATAAGAGACTCATTTCCACACATAACAAACCAAACCATAAGAAAATATTTATCGAATTTCCTATTTAAAAATGACGACATACACAAAAAAATTTCACTTTTAAGTGGTGGCGAAAAATGCAGATTAAATTTAATTAAAATAATTCTTTCAAATTCAAATGTAATTTTTATGGATGAGCCAACAAATCATTTAGACATCTACACCCGCGAATCTCTTGAAGAAGCCATCATAAATTTTGAAGGAACTTGCTTAATTATATCCCATGACAGATACTTTTTAAACAAAGTTGTTGAAAAAATATACGAATTCAAAAATAATTCTCTAATAGAGTACTTAGGTAATTACGATTATTACATATCTAAAAATGAAAATCCAAATAGATTTGACGAATCAATTGAAATTGATAATTTTATAAATGAGAAATCCACAAATAAGGAATTTGTAAAATCGAAAGAGCAAAGCAAACCAAAATTTCATGAGAAAAGCAGAGAAGGCAAAAAAGTTTCAAAAAAGATTTCAAATTTAGAAATTGAAATTTCGCATTTAGAAAAATCCCTTTCAGATTTTCAACACAAACTAACTCTAGAAGAAATTTATTCAAATCATGAAAATTTAAATGAAGTAAATTTGAAAATAACAGAAACTGAAAAAAAGCTCGAAGAATTGTACATGATTTGGGAAAAATTAATATAAAAAAGCATAATACAAAAATGTATTATGCTTTTCATTTTATTCATTTAAAGTGAGTTCCAACTCTTTCTCTACACCATTTCTATGAACAACAACCTTAACCTTATCTCCAATGTTGTGTTTTGATTTTATTTCATTAAGATCATCAAAAGTAAAAACTTGTTTTCCACCGAACTTAATTATAACATCTCCTTGAGATAATCCTGCTCGTTCAGCATTTGAAAAAGGCTCAACCTGAACTACATAAATTCCTTTAGGCAAATTAACTTTCTTTGAAAGTTCATCATCAATAATTCTTCCTTGAACTCCTATTCTAAGTATAGGCTTAGATAACTCTTCTAGTTTTTGTTTAGCTTGATTTATAGGAATTGAAAAACCTATCCCTTCTACATTTGTCATTCCAGATTTTCCAAACTTAGCTGTGTTTATACCTATCACTTCGCCTCTCGAATTTATAAGAGGACCTCCACTGTTTCCAGGATTTATAGCTGTATCAGTTTGAAGTAACTTCAAAGTTTTTCCTTCAATGTGTACATCCCTATCTAAAGCACTTATTATTCCTGCAGTTGTAGTGCCTAAAAATTCTTTTCCAAGTGGAGAGCCTATTGCAACAACAGAATCACCAACTAATAATTCATCGGAGTTTCCAAGAGTAACGGTAGCAGGAACACTTATTGAAGAATCTGTAAGTTTAAGAAGAGCTATATCATTAGCCTCATCGTAATTTAAAACTCTTGCATCTGTTTCTGTTCCATCATAAAATATAACTTTAACTGTTCTAGCTCCTTCAATAACGTGATAATTAGTTAGAATATGCCCTTCTTCATTTATTATAAATCCTGAACCTATTCCTTCCTGTTGCTGAAGTCCAAAAAATCCTCTATCAACTATAGATTGAGTACTAACCCCTACAACAGCTGGCCCAACTTTCCTAACAATCTCAGTTACAGTTAAAGCATTTTCATCTTCTTTGAAATATGTAGGGCCAACATACTCAATATTTTTATTTTTTGAAACTGAAGAGTACAATGGAGTCTTTTTAAAAAAAGCTAAACTAGGCATAACATACATAGTAATTAAACTTCCTACAACAGAACTAAATAAAATAATCAATACAATAAACAAAGTCAACAAACTTTTTGTTCTTTTATTTTTTACTTTGACTAATGCTCTATTGCTCATATTATCATCTGTACTTCCATATTCTCTTTCTTCTAAAAAATTATTTTCCAAAATCAAATTACTCCTTTCAAAGTATTAAAAACTATTTTTCATCAATTCTTGATTTCAAATTTGAAATCAAATTAATTATGTATTCAGAATTATCGTAAGAAAATTTATTTAAATCTTCAAAATATATAACTTCTAAGTTTGTAAAATGAGATTTAAGAAATTTCTCATACTCATCACTTTTATTCTTTTCTAAATCCACAATTATAATTGGTATATCATACACACCCAAATCATTCAAGTTTTTATTTTTCAAATATCTTTTCATACTAGAATTTTCTTTAAGAACGGTATCATAATAATCACGACTCATCATTCTACTTATATAGTTATCTTTGTTACGCGAAACAACCTCTTCTTCATAAAGTTCTATATACGGATTTGAAAAAAAATCAAAAAATTTATTAACAATTCTTGGTAATCCTAAATTTGAAAAAATTTTCAACAAATTCAGTGATAATTTTTCGTAAGCACTCTTCAAATATCCGGAATCTGCTCCCTTATGAAACACAACTGGATTTATAAATATCATTCCATCAACTTTATCCTTATAATTCTCTAAATACTTTAAATGTATAAGAGAACCATATCCTTCACTTACTAATATGTAATTTCCTTCATATCCAGTGTTACTAACAAGACTGTTTAATATCTCACTTTGCAGTTCAACACTTATATGTTTTTTATAAACATCACTTCCACCATATCCAAGTCTATCATAATAAATCATTCTAACACCATTTAACGGTTCTTGTATGATTTTATTCCATTCTAAAAGCGTCTCTCCAATATCAGATTCAAACAAAACCATGCTAGGTCCATTTCCAGAAACCCCATACGTAATTTTATAATCTTTATAACTTCCCAACTTGTGAGATTTTTTAAGTGAAGTAATAGAGTTATTGTTTCTTGCACCTTCGCTTAGAATACCTACAAGCACAAGAAGCACTAAAATAAAAACAACAGATTCAATTATAATTTTCCTAACCTTTTTCATTTTATGACTTACATACTTATTATTACTTTTGTACATCGAATTCGAATGCTCTATAAATTTCATGAACCTCCACCTAAACCTTTAAAATTTTACACTTGGAGAAACATTTAAACTATACTCGCTCCTACCATTTTTCAAATAAGAATAATAAGCAGCTGAAGCAATCATCGCCCCATTATCAGTACACAAATCCTTCGATGGAAAATAAATTTTCAAACATTTAAAATAATTTAAAAATTTTTCTCGTAAATAGCCGTTGGCAGAAACTCCTCCAACTATGCACAATGTCTTAATTCCATATTTATTTATTGCCTTTTCAACATTTTTAATTAACATATCAACTGCTGTTTTTTGGAAAGAAGCACAGAAATCTTCTCTACTAAACTTAATGTTTTTCAATTCACATTGATTTATATAATTAAGTGCATATGACTTAAGTCCACTGTAAGAAAAATCTAAACTATCATCTTCAAATTTACTCATAGGGAAACAAATAGCATTTTCATCGCCATTTTTCCCAAGCTTTTCAATATTAGGGCCACCAGGATAAGATAAATTTAATTTTCTAGCAATTTTATCGAAAACTTCTCCAATTGCATCATCTCTTGTCTCTCCAATTTTTTCGTAAAAGCAGTAATCCAAAACATTTAGAATAATCGTGTGCCCACCAGAAATAACAAGGCTCATAAAAGGAGGCTCAAGTTCTTCATTATCCAAAAAACATGAACTTATATGACCCTCTATATGATTAACTCCTATGAAATTTTTATTTAGAGCATAGCTAAGTCCTTTAGCATACTGAAGTCCAACTAATAAAGCTCCAACAAGCCCAGGCCCATAAGTAGCTCCAATAACATCCACATCATCTAACTTCATGTTAGCTTCATTTAACGCATCATCGATAACAAAATTTATCGCCTCTAAATGCTTTCTTGAAGCAACTTCAGGTACAACTCCACCAAATTTATTGTGAACTTCTATCTGTGAAAAAATTTTATTTGATAATATTTTTCTTCCATTTTTAACTAATGCGACCGAAGTTTCATCACAACTAGTTTCTATAGCTAAAACAATTGTATCTTTCATACATTAATCACTTCCCAAGCCATAAATTTGAAAATTTTCAAATTTTGTTATATTTTATATTATAATTAAAAAATTTTTCATTATCAAATATTTTATTTTACGAGGATTTTATGGAAAACATAATTAAAATAACAGTTCTTGGAACTCCAATTTCAAAATCTAATTTTAAACTTTCTTCTGTAAATGGAAGATATATTTTGCCTAATAATTCAGGAACATATCACGATAGATATGGAATTTATGAACAACAAATTTCATACGAGGTGAGAAAACAATATCCAAATTTAGTTTTGAATACTTCCGTAACAGCAATATTAAATGTTTTTTACAAATATGAGAAAAAACATCCTGACACAATTAACATAACTAAAAGTATATTTGATGGAATAGAGAAAAGTGGAATCATTGTGAACGATGCTCAAATAACAAAAATTTATGTTGAAGAATTTTATGATAAGGAAAACCCACGATTTGAGTTGATGCTTTTGGAAAATCATTTATTTGATGTGGACGTTTCAATTAAAAGAAAGGAAGTTCCATCTGAAAAGATTATTTACAAAAAGTCAATTAATAGTCAAAAATCTTCATTTGATTTTAAACAAAAATCCAAAACCAAAAATGAAAATTCAGAAACGAAAATATGTTATGTATGTCAAAATAAAATTTTAAACAATGATTACGTAAAAATTTCAAATACAAATTCACTTTTATGCAAAACTTGTCTCAAAAAAATAAATTAGCGAAGGTTAAAATCTTCGCTTAGATAAATGATATATGAAAACTTTCCAACTCTTCATCAAATGAATCAAAATCAACCAACAATTCCATATATCTTTCGAATCTCAAAATTTTAAAATTTGAAAACTGATTTCCATTTACCAAAATTTTTACGTTTCTAGATATGTTTTGAGTATTTGACAAAATGACAATGTGTTTCTCTCCCTTATTATTTGTTAAATATTTAGGTGAAATTAAATCTATTTCATTCACATCATAATTAATTTTTACATTTTTATTTTGCGAAATATCAATTTTGTTAATATAATTTAAAACACATTTTGACAACTCAATTGCATCAACGTAAACCGAATCTGCATTAACTCTTAAATTACAATTGTTTCCTATTGAAAAAATTCCCTCTCTGCTAGTCATAAACCTATCGTTTATCAAAATTTCATCTCTATCTCCAAGATCCAAAAATCCATCTAAAAAATTAGTTTCTGGGAAGTATTTAAATGGACAAACTATTCTTCCACACAAAATATTTTTTGAAAAACTTTTATCAACTTTAATCAAAACATCTAAATAATTTTGTAAACCCAACCAACTTTCACCTATTTTTTCTATTGAGGCGTTTAAATATATATTTACATTGTGCATCTTAATAAATTTTATTAAATTCAAATTATTGCTTACTATGCTAGACTCACTTTCAACAATTCCTTTAACATTTCCACCTTCTAAAATTATTCTTTTTGCCAAAAACAATTCCCTTGAAGTGCTTCCCATAATCAACACATCTTTAGCTAATAAAATCCCGCTTAAAGCAATATTTTTTTGAAAAAAATTCCCAGTTGTAATTAATTTCAAAATATTTTCATCACAAACATAAGAATTTAAATTAATAAGTTGTTTACTTCCCGTTGCAATTATTAAAACCTCAAAATGTATTTCAATTCTTCCCAATTCTCTAGATATAATTTTTACACTTTTTTCACTAACTTCACTTACATATGTATTTAAATAATATTTAATTTTAAATCTTTCGACTTTCTCCACCAAAAAATTCAGAAATTCGTAAGAGCTTACAAAACTATTAAGGGATACCAATCCATAACTTCCATCTAAGTTATATTTTAAAGCTCCACCAAGCTCTCCATCTCTATCTAAAATCAAAATATCTTCAGGAGAAATTCCCTGTTCACATAATGCCACTGCAGAAGTTATTCCAGCAACGCCACCACCGATTATAATAATTTTTTTAAATATAACGAATCCCCTACCTTAAAAATTTTTATATTCTTATTACATTATCGCTATTATTTAAAATTTCAATTATGGAATACATGTTTGTTATTTCAGCAATCGAACTTACTTCGTCTTTTAAGTTATAATAATCAACGCACATTCCACAAGCTAAAATTGAAACGCCTTTTCGTCTTAACGACTCCAAACTCGCCAACACTCCGCTACTTTTTTTCAACAATTTAACTCCAGAATTTATAAATATAATGTTGCTAGGCAAAGTTATGCTTTCGTTTAATGCGTAAAAATATGATTTCATGAGAATTTTTGAAAGCTCTTCTACACCATTTCCAAATTTATCACCCATTACAAAAATCGAAAAATTATTTATTTGAAATTTTTCTTCAGGCAATTTTTCATTTCCATCAAAAATAACTTCAAAAGTGTAAAGGTTCGAACTTTTGTTAGAAGAATAATTTAATTTATTATTCTCTAAGAACTTTTTTATATTTAAAAATGCAACTTCGTTGTCGAGTATTATTTTAAAATCTTCATTTCTATTTGAATTTATAAATTTTCTTGTTTCAACAAGAGGTATAGGACAACTTTTATTTCTAAAATCTAATTCTTTCATTTTAAAACACTCCAAACAATATTATTTAATTTCTTCAAACATTTTATTTACTTTAACCGCCTCATCCGAAAAATACCAATTACTCGAAATAACAATATCTCCTTTTTCAATTGGAAATTCTCCTATTGTATTTGTGCTAATTTTATCTCCAACAATTCTATAAGCATAAAGATTTTCATTAGTGAGAATAAAAATAATATTTCCATTTGGAGAAACAAACGCATCAACAACTTCAGGTTGTTTCAATTTTATTTGCCCCAAATTCACAGAAAAATTATTATCTTTAACAAGTTTTTCATTAGGCAAAACATCTATATCAAAATCAATTGGTTCAACATCATAACCAGTTTTAGAATTTACTCGTCCTCTTAAAAACCAACTTCCAGCATATCTCAAAAGCTTAAAACTATCTTCTCTAACCTCACTATCGTAAAACTCTAAAGTATCATCGCCTATTAAATTCAAAAACTTTTTCCTACTAACACTAAAATCTTTCGCGTTGTTGGGAAAAATATCTGAGAACTTCAATCTTTTTGAAATATATGGCTCTTCAATTGAAAGCATAGCAAGCCTATCATTTTTAATTTCACCAAGATACTCAGTATTTTGCTCATATTCTATTCCAATAAAATTATCATTAACGTAAGTCACATCTATAAATTGATTTATAAATTCTTCATTTGTATTTTGAGAATATTCAGTCAAAGGCTTAAGCTCAGTTTTATCTTTTGACAAAATATTTTTGTAAACAACAAGCCTTTCGTACAAACTATTTTTTTCACTCGACTCAACCTTTAAAGTTAAAAGCTCTTCATCTTTTGGAATAATTATATCATCGAGCACTTTATGAGAATAAACACCCTCACTGTTTTGATAAAACCATATCGACTTATAATTATTTTTTGGAATTGGAGATTCCTTAACTTCACGTTGAGATTTAAACGAAATCAAAAAACCCGTATTAATTATCTCTCCTAAATTATCATTGTAAATATTATTTTTATAATTATTTTTTACGTAATCTTCTAAACTTTCATCTATCTTATCGCTAACCTTATTTAACAAATACATTATGTCATCGTTATAATAAAACAAAAGCGTATCTTCATCATATTTTAAAAGTTCATAAACCTTTTTTTCGTCATCTTGAATTGAAAAAATATCTATCTTTTTATCTTCTAAATTCAAAAATGAAATATCGCTTATTTTAAATTTAATTCTCATATAATCCTTAAGAGTTGTGGATTTAACTTTATATTTTTCATAATTAATAAGCATATCATTTATTCTTATGTAATCTTTAGAAATAAAAAAGTAACTATCTAAAGGTATCTCTGGAGTTGCATTGTAATTTTTTTTATACATATAAAAAAATTTATCAACAGTCCACGTACCTTCAATAACTATATTTTCAACTTTAGGAGATATTAAAAGACTCTCTAAACTTGCATTAAAAGTTGAGCAAGATGTAAAAAGCAAAATGATAAATACAAGAAAAAAATTTTTTAAAATTCTTATAAATTTCATTAATCCTCCAAATAAATAACAGGCAACTTTAAAATCACCTTTGTCCATTCACCATAAACACTATCTATATTTAAACTTCCTTTATGAAGTTTCATAATTTCATCACTTATAGATAACCCTAAACCATTTTTAGATTTACTTGTTTTACCTTTGAAAAATTTTTCTTTAACCCTATGCAATTCATCTTTGGGTATGCCAATACCATTGTCCATAATTTCTATGGATATTGTATTTTCTTGCTTATCCAAAAAATATTTTAACGTAATCTCACCGTTATCTTTCAAAAATTTTATTGCGTTATCAAGAACATTAACCAAAACTTGTTTCAATCTATTAAAATCCACGTCTAAATAAAAATTCTCTTCTATTTTTCCGTGTAAAAATTTAAATCCCTCATTATCTTCCCTAGGTTTTATATAATTAAAAATATAATTATCAATTTCAAAAATAGATACTGTATCTAATTTTAAAGTTACCTTATGAGAAATAAATTTAGAAAAATCCAAAAGCTCCTCAACCATAGCCGATAACCTATCGGTTTCACTTTCAATTATCTTAAGCCCATTTAAAATATCTTCATTTAAAGAATTATCATATTGAAGAGTAATTGCCCAACCTTTAATAGAAGTTAACGGCGTTCTCAATTCATGCGAAACCGTAGATATAAAATCATTTTTCAATTCATCTTTCTTAGATATTTCATCGGCCATATAATTAAGAGTATCTCCCAAAACCCCAACTTCATTTTTAGGAAGATTAACGCACCGAACATTTAATTGCCCTAACGCCATTTTGTTTGCTATATTTATAAGGGACTTTATTGGGTCTACAATTTTATTAGTTACGATTCCAATTATAATTATGTAAAACATCAAAGCAATCAAGGCCGCAATAACAAATGATAAAATTATTTTTCTTATATTCTGATTAGCCGACTCCAAAGAAACAACAAATCTAACTACTCCAACAACTTGATTATAACTTTTAATAGGTGAAGCAACAGAAATAACTCTAGATTTACTATAAAAAACTTTTCCAATCCATTCACCCAAAGCTCCATCTCGAGCCTGCTTAAAATCATAGCTATCAATTGGAAATTCATGAACTATCCCTGAGCTATCCATAATCACATTTCCATCTAAATTTATAACTTGAACTTGAGCATTTGTTACACCAGAAAAATTATCTAAATCTAAAAGCACCGCCGTTTCTAAAGAAACATTTAAATTATTATTTTCATAATTTCCAACGGCAGTTAAAATTTGAGTTGAAAGATTATCAAAAATTGTTTTATAATAAGCTTCTCTAACGTAATAAGCTAAACTTATAGATAACGCAAGTATTATGAAAATAAATATACTTATGGAGCTTTTGATAATGCTCGACCTTATAGTTCGATTTAAAAATACACGCCTAAACCAATTATTTTTCATTGTTCCATCTATATCCAGTTCCCCAAACCGTTTCTATATACTTAGGTTTAGATGACTCATCTTCAATTTTAGATCTAAGCCTTCTTATATTAACATCAACTATTTTCAAATCGCCAAAATAATTATATCCCCAAATCATATTCATAAGCTCGTCCCTACTCAAAGCTTTACCGGGATTTTCCACAAAAATCTTAAACAACATGTATTCTTTAGGAGTAACATCAATCTCTTTATCATTTTTATATATTTTTTGAGAATACAAATCAAGCCTAAATGGACCATTTAAAATCATATCACTACTAAATTTTTCATCAATTCTTCTTATTAAAGCTTTAACTCTTAACATAACTTCAAGAGGATTAAAAGGCTTAACAACATAATCATCAGCTCCAAATTCAAGCCCCATTACTCTTTCCATTTCTTGAGAACGAGCGGTCAACATAATTATTCCCATCTTAGGAAAATGTTTTCTAAGATTTGAACAAACCTGAAAACCATCCATATCCCCTTCAAGTCCTATATCCAATAAAACAACCTGAGGTTTTTCGATCAAAGAAATTTCAATTGCCTTTTCACCTGAATCTGCTTCAAGAACAGTAAAGCCTTCTCTATCGAAATTTATTTTCAAAAATTGTCTTATACTAATTTCATTTTCAACCAACAAAATTTTTTTCTCCATAACCAAACCTCAACAATTTAATACTTGTCAATATTATAATACAAAAAGATGATAAGTACAAACAACTTACCATCTTTAAATTAATACATGGTTCTGAAAACATAACCATTGTCTTTAAAATATTTTATAATTTCAGGCAAAGCACCAACAGAATAAGCTCCCGCCTTTCCAGCAAAATCGTGCATTAATAAAACGACAAAGTTCAAACCTTTAGAAGTATTAATAGCTTTATTCACAAGATCTTCTGAATTTTTAACTCTTCCTTCCGAATCACCACTCAAAGCATTCCACTCGATAACAGAATATCCTTCTTGATTTAATTTATCTAACGTATCATCTTGACCTTTCCACGACCTGAGACCACCTGGCAATCTTAAAACCTTAGTTTCAAATTCATCTCCCAAAATTTTTTTCATAATCTCATGTGATCTATCTATATCACGTTTAAGATTCGTGTAATTTATATTCCGCCCTGGATACAAAAAAGAATAATTATGACTGTAACCGTGATTTGCAATTGCATGACCTTCTTGAATAGTTCGTTTCAAAATTTCTTCGTACTTACCGCCATTCTCCAAATTTGAACCTAACAAAAAGAAAGTTGCCTTAACACCATTTTCTCTCAAAATATCTAAAACTTTGGGAGTATTATCAAGAGAAGGCCCGTCATCGAAAGTTAAAAAAACAACTTTTTCTTCATTCGAAGGGTATTGAGATTTAAATAAATAATTCTGAACATCTCTAGAATTAAAAGCTTGTCTTCCTCCTTCAATCGTAGTATTACCATTTAACATAATTTCTTTAGGATTATAAATCAAATAATCAGAAGCATAAGTCCCAATTGAAAAAATACCCAAACAAAATACACATAAAAAACTAAAAAACTTCCCCAAAAATTTCTTCATACAATCACCTTAAATCTAAAATATATTTTCTATAAACTCACTTACTTTGTATTGTGGAGTACAAAACTTAGAACTAACTATAGTATTATCAAAACCTATTTCAAAAAAATAATCCATATCCACTAACTTATTTAACGTGTAATTATACATAATTGGAACATCAACAAATCTTAAAAATTCACTGTTAATAAGATTACAATCACTATTAATAGAAATCCCATCAAAATTTAAAGGCAAAATATTTTCAATATCATCTTGATTATAAACTTCCGCTATAAATTTAACTTCAGGAAAAGAAGATTTAACATCATAAAAAAATTCATAAACACTCTGATTATTTGGCCTAATTTTATTAGAGGCATCCAAATAAATAATTTCAACACCAGCTTTTACAAGTTCATGAACTTCATTTAAAGTAGGAGTTATGCTCACTAAACTATTTGGATAAATCCTATCAATACATCCCACTATTGGAAAATTAGTAGAATGTTTAATATCCAAAATCAAATCACAAGAACTAACCTTAATAGCCGCAACTCTATCAACAAAAATATCTAAAGAAAGAATAAATTTATTTAAAACATACGAATTTATATTTTTATTATTAAAAATATAATCTAATGAAATTATAAATCCTTTATTTATGCATAAAACCTCCTTCATAAAATAGCCCCCAGAAAATGAAGATAAAACAAAAGTAAGGACTTAAGAACCTTACTTATGGAAAGAACTGGCGATGACCTACTCTACCATAGGGGT
>CALADQ010000022.1 GCA_937890765.1 uncultured Candidatus Neoarthromitus sp. | reverse complement strand
GGAAGAAAAGAAGGAATCGAAATAGGAGAGATAAATGCGACAATAAAGTTGTGTAGAGAATTTGGATTTGAAGAAGACAAAATAATGATGAAACTAATAAATGAGTTTAATTTAACAGAAGAGAAAGCTAAAGAATACTTAGATAGGAAGACTTTATAAAAAGACAATAGAAAATATCTATTGTCTTTTTTGTGATATAATTGGAGTTAATTCTGAGATTATAAAAAATTCGACAAATAATCTTAAATTTTGGTAGATTTTCATTCAGAAAATGAAGGTCTTTTTTTGTGTGAAGTTATCCATATTGAGAGCATGTTTAATTTAAATATGCTATTAAATAAAGGGATTGAGAAGACATAAGGAAATTTAACACAATTCTACAATATGTAAAATTAAGTTGTTGATTTTGTCAACGATTTAAAAGTATAATAGTATACGTAAATTTATGTATTTTAAAGGATAATTATTAGCTTTGAGAATTTATGGGATAAGATTGAGAATAAAACTGTATTTACATAATTTAGATTAAAATATTTTTTGAGTGGTAATTGTATTTTATGATAGTAACTTTTCATTTATAGAAATGTTAAATTAAAGATTGCTAGATTAGTTCTAGCAATCTTTTTATTTTGCTGTGAGTTTATAGATAGGATGAAAATAATGGTGGAGAATAATAAAAATAACGAAAGCAAGATAAATAATATTTTGAAGTATGTGAGGAACTTAATTTTAAAATCTAATTATTATTCAGGAAAAATTGAAACCATAGATTTTATCAGAGATAAGCTGACTGATGAGCAATTTGAAGTGTATTTAAGAAGAAGTCCAAATTAACACTAGTCAATAAAAAACATTTTACAAAAGAGGAAAAACGAATTAAAAATTAATGAAAAAGCAATAAACAATATGTTTATAATTATCTAAATGATACATATGTAAGTAGCTAAAGTGTGTAAAATTATACAAAAATAATTACATAAACATGCTAAATCCTTTTAAAACACCATTACGTATATTTTAAAAGGATTTTTGTTTTAAATGTAATTTTTATATTAGGATCATAAAAATAAGCTCTTAAAATTAATTTAATGAGACGATATTTTTGACACTTTAAAGATTTTTTGAAAAATTAGGAGAAAGAATATACGAACAATAAATTTTTTTAAAGTTTTGATATTAATTGTTATGATAGTTTTCATCGGATGGCTTTGTTTTTATAGGAGTGGACTTTTCACTTAAAACATTGTTATTAGTATTTGTTTTTGGAGAAAGATTTGAATGAGTGAGTTAAGTATTATTGGAAATTTGTTCGGGGAAAAATTTATAAATTCCGAAGTATAAAATATTTAAATTGAATTTTCTACAGGTACAGGAGCTGGAGCGTGTGGAAGTTATAAATTTATTTATAATGATAACCCAGGAGAAAATTTGCTCATGTGCGATAAAGTTACACACAAGAATTTTTAGATAGCAACTTACTATTCTGACTTTCTTATTAAATCTTTGCAAAATAACTTGCTTGTGACGTAACGTAATGAGGTATACTATAGAGCAGCAAGAGGTGCGATATGAATAAAAATAAAGCAATACCACAAGGTTATATGACCGTTGGCGAAGTTGCAAAAAAAAATGGACATTACTGTACGGACATTACAGCACTACGATAGAGAAGGATTACTTTCTCCATCCTACATGAGTAAAGGAGGGCGTAGCTTATATACAGATAAAGATATAGTTAAACTTCATCAGATTTTATCGCTCAAACATTTGGGATTTTCTTTGGATGATATAAAAAATCAATTGATTTCACTTGATACACCAGATGAAATTGCTGATGTTTTAACGGAGAAGGCAGCCGCTATCAAACTAAAAATAGACAGTTTGTCTGAATCGTTGAGAGAATTGGAGGTGCTAAGAGAAGAAGTACTTCAAATACAGCCAGTTGATTTCAAAAAATATGCTGATATTATTGTTAATTTGCAGATGAAAAATAAGTTATATTGGCTGATTAAACATTTTGATGACCAAATGCTTGATCATATTCGCAGTCGTTTTGATAAAGACAGCGGGATGGCTTTTATGAATACTTTTATAAAGCTTCAAGACGAAGCAATAAGGCTTCAAAATGCAGGTGTTCCCGTAGAAAGTGATGAAGGGCAATCTTTTGCAAAAGTCTATTGGGAAATGATAACAGATTTTACAGGTGGAGATATGAGCATGCTTCCTAAACTTATTGAATTAGGACAATTTCAAAGTACAGACCATGAATGGAAAGAAAATCAGGAAATTGCCAATATATATGTTGGGCAAGCATTGGACTTCTATTTTTCGCATTTAGGAGTTTCTCTATTTAAGGAGGAAAAACAATGAATGAATCTATAAAAGTCAGAAATTTATCAAAGAGTTATGGAACTCATGTTGTGTTGAATGGTTTAGATTTTTGCGTACAACAAGGAGAAATTTTTGCTTTGCTCGGCGTAAATGGCTCAGGAAAAACTACATCTCTTGAATGTATTGAGGGTTTACGAAAATATGATAGCGGAAACATTACCATAAATGGAATCATGGGTATTCAATTGCAGTCGGCTTGTTTGCCAGAACATATTAAACCACTGGAGGCTGTCAAGCTATTTGCTAAATGGAATAAGAAATCTCTTGATAAAGAAACACTTGAGGCTCTTGGTATTTATGAATTTGCCAAAAAACAGTATTATCAATTGTCAATAGGGCAAAAGCGGCGACTTCATTTAGCACTTGCTTTAACACGAAATCCAGATATTTTGTTTCTTGATGAACCAACTGCGGGACTTGATGTTGAGGTACGATTATCTTTACATGAGCAAATTCGACAGTTAAAAGCAATGGGAAAAACAATTATATTAGCAAGCCACGACATGACGGAAGTGGAAAATTTATGTGACCGAATTGCTATTCTTTCCAATGGGAAAATTGCTTTTATTGGGAGTGTCAAACAGTTAGGAAAAACAATTGGGAAACATTATAATATCACAATCCAAACTGAAAACGGAATTGAAAAATATGAATCTGAAAATATCGGGGAATTTTTGTTTGCACTACTTATGGAGTATAGAGAAAAAGGAAAAACCATAGTAGATATTCAGATAAATCGAGGTTCACTGGAACAACACTTTATAAAAATTGCAAAAAGGGGAGTAACAATGGGAGCATTTCTATATGGATTATCTTTACAATGGAAATTAGATATGAGGAGCAAAACATTACTGACAACTTGCTATATTGTTCCACCCAGCTCTTTTAGCGATATTCGCATTTTATTCTTTGCAATCATGGGAATCATATTTACATCAGTTATGCCAGAAGCGAGATACACGCTTATTCAGTCAATGACTGTATTTGGCGTAACAATGGGAGCGTTAATTGGTCTTCCCCCATCACTTGTTGAAATTTATAGAAGTGATATAAAAAATGTCTATAAAGCAAATGGTGTTCCATTATATCTCGGTCTTGCCTTAACAAACATTTCAGCATATATTCATTTGTTCCTTATGAGTATTATTTTATATATTGCTGCTCCGCTAGTTTTTGATGCTGAAATACCACAAAATCCGGGTATGTACTTTATCAGCCTTGCTATTTTTATTGGAGTATCACTTAGTATTGCTAGCATAATTGGTTTGACAGTAAAAGATCAAGCAAAAACCTCTATGATTTCTATTCTTGTTTTTTTACCCTCAATCATGCTTTCTGGAATTATGTTTCCGACTGAACTTCTTCCAAAAGCGTTTGAAACAATGGGAAAATTATTTCTAGCTACATGGGGATATAAACTAATGGTAGAAAATGTTTTTCAATTTGAAAGTATTTTGCCACTACTCCTAATTTTTGTTTTAGCTATTGGTGTGTGTAGTATTCTATTACGAAGAATTGATAAATAACAAAAATTGAGTTTAAGATAAAGCTAAGGAGTACTTAGATAGGAAGACTTCATAAAAAGACAATGGTTTTTGAAAAATATTAACTAAATATGAATAAACACGGGTGAAAGTAAACAAACTAA
>CALADQ010000021.1 GCA_937890765.1 uncultured Candidatus Neoarthromitus sp. | reverse complement strand
ATTTGCTATAAGAGAGGGTGGTAGAACTGTAGGTTCTGGAGTTGTTACTAAAATAGGTAAATAATGAGTTATGGGTGGTTTTTCCATCTATAACTTTATAATTTGACAAAATTATAAAAGTATGATAGATTCCAGTAAGGTGCAGTTTGGAGGTGTATAAATTTGAGAGTTAAGGTTACTTTAGCTTGTGTTGAATGTAGGCATCGTAATTATAATACTATGAAGAATAAAAAAAATGATCCTGAAAGGTTAGAGTTTACAAAATATTGTAGGTTTTGTAGAACGCATACATCTCATAAAGAAACAAAATAAGTTTAATATAAGGGGTGTTTTCTTTGGCTAGTAATAATAGAAGGGTAAAAGCAGAAAAAAAATCAAGTTTAATTTCAGAAGTTGTCAGAGAGTTTGCTCATATCACGTGGCCAAAAGGCAAAGAGTTTAAGAATACTAGTTTTGTTGTTTTAGTTTTTGTAGCTATATATATTTTATATATAGGTATTTTGGATTTATTGTTGAAGAGAGTATTTGATTTACTTTTTAAGTAATTTGCAAATGATATTGTTTGTTGAAGGAGGATAGTACAAAATGGGGTCCGTATTGTCAAGTTGGTATGTCCTTCATACTTATTCTGGATATGAGAATAAGGTAAAAAATAGTTTAGAAAAATTAGTTGAAAGCAATGGATTGCAAAACAGCATTCTGAAAATAATTATTCCTACAGAGGACGTTGTTGAAGAAAGTGGAGATAAAATTAAAAAGGTGTCTCGAAAAATTTATCCTGGATATGTTTTTGTTAACATGGTTATGAGTGATGAAATGTGGTTTAGAGTTAGAAATATTAGAGGTGTTACTGGTTTTGTCGGCCCTACGGGTAAAGAGGCGGTACCTTTGAGTGAAGAAGAGATAAATTTTATGGGAATAGGGGAAGTTGTAAATGATGACTCGAACTATAGTGTAGGAGATGTTGTTAAAATAAAGTTTGGAGCTTTAAAAGGTCAGTATGCGGTTATAAAAGAAATAAATTTAGAAAAGAAGAGGATTAAAGGTGTTGTGAATATGATGGGAGAGAGTGTTGTAGATATGAATTTTTCCCAGATTTCGCGCGTAAATTAGTTCCATTTGATTTTGTAAGGAGGGTAAAGCTATGGCTAAAAAAATAGTAGGTGTAATAAAATTGCAATTACTTGCAGGTAAAGCAACACCAGCACCGCCAGTTGGACCTGCTTTAGGTTTTCATGGTGTTAACATAATGGCTTTTTGTAAAGAATTTAATGCTAAAACTTCTGATAAGGCAGGATTAATAATACCTGTTGTAATTTCTGTTTATCAAGATAAGTCTTTTAGTTTTATTATGAAGACTCCACCAGCTGCAGTTTTGATAACTAAGGCTTTGGGAATTGAAAAAGGTTCTCCCGAGCCTAATAAAAATAAGGTTGGAAAGATAGGGATGGATAAAATTAGAGAAATAGCTGAACTTAAGATGCCGGATTTAAATGCAGCTAGCATTGAAACAGCTATAAGTATGATTTTAGGAACCGCAAGAAGTATGGGGATAGAAGTTGAGAATTAGATTTTTATAAGGAGGTGTTTTTATTGGGAAAGAAGTATGTTGAAAGTTGCAAGTTAATAGCTAAGGATGCAGTTTATACTCCAAGTGAAGCTTTTGATCTTGTTATAAGGACATCTAAGGCTAATTTTGATGAAACTGTTGAACTTCATGTTAAGTTAGGGGTAGATCCAAGACATGCTGATCAACAAATAAGAGGTACTGTTTTATTACCAAATGGTACGGGTAAAGTTGTTAGGATTTTGGTTTTTGCAAAGGGTGATAAAGCTAGGGAGGCTACAGTTGCCGGTGCTGATTATGTTGGTGATGAAGATTTAGTTTCTAAAATACAAAATCATAATTGGTTTGATTTTGATGTGGTTGTTGCTACGCCTGATATGATGGGGATAGTTGGGAAAATTGGTAAAATTCTAGGACCTAAAGGTTTGATGCCTAATCCAAAATCTGGAACCGTTACAACAGATTTATCTAAGGCTATTTCTGAGATAAAGTCAGGTAAGGTAGAGTATAGAATTGATAAAACTGCTATAGTACATGTTGCGATAGGTAAAAAGTCTTTTGGAGTTGCTTCTCTTATGGAAAATTTTAATGCGGTTATAGGTGCTATAATTAAATCTAAACCTGTTTCGGCGAAGGGGCAGTATTTAAGAAGTATATCTGTTTGTAGTACCATGGGGCCAGGCGTAAAAATAAATACAACTAAGTTAGATTAATCCGGAGATAATAGGTCTAAAGTTAATTTAGGTAACGATTTGAATCGCCTATTTAGGAGAAACATTTAATTTATTTATTGAATATATAGTATATTCGTTTTTATTTTAGGTTTCTCTTTAAGAATTAAGAGGGATTTTATTTTTTGTGGGGAGGTGTGGCTAATGACTAAGAACATGATGGCTAAAATTGAAAAGGTTAAAGAAATAAAATCTAAATTTGAAAGATCTAATTGTATAGTTTTAGCTGATTATCAAGGTATAAATGTTGAACAAGATACACAGTTAAGGCGACAAATGAGAGAAGTAGGTGTTGAATATAAAGTTTATAAAAATAGGTTAGTTAAAATTGTCGCTCAAGAAATGGGATATGATTTCATAATTGATTATTTGGAAGGAGCTACTTCAATAGCTTTTGGTTATGATGATATAATAGCTCCGGCTAAAGTTTTAAATGATTTTTCAGAAAAGTTTGGGAAAATATCTTTAAAGGCTGGAATAGTTGAAAAAGAATTTTATGATAGTGAAAAAATTCAAAAGCTTGCGAAAATACCTTCTAAGGAAATTCTTATTGCGAAGTTGCTTGGAAGTATAAAGGCGCCGCTTTCAAATTTTGTTTATGTGGTTAATGCTGTTAAAGAGTCTAAAGAGTCTGGTGAGGCTTAATAAATAATTTTTAAATTTAAGGAGGATTATACATATGAATAAAGAACAGATACTTGAAGCTATAAAAAATATGAGCGTTTTAGAGTTGAATGAATTAGTTAAAATGTGTGAAGAGGAATTTGGAGTTAGTGCTGTTGCTCCTGTTGCTGTTGTTGGAGCTGGTGGAGCTGCCGGAGCTGCAGAAGAAAAAACTGAATTTGATGTAGTTCTTGCTAGTGCTGGTTCTGAAAAATTAAAAGTTGTTAAGGTTGTAAAAGAAGTTTGCGGGCTTGGATTAAAAGAAGCTAAAGAAATAGTTGATAGCGCACCTAAAACTTTAAAAGAGGGTGTTGCTAAAGACGAGGCTGAAAAAATTAAAGCACAACTTGCTGAGGTTGGGGCAACTGTTGAATTGAAATAATAAAAATTGAAATTTTTAAGAGTGTAAAGATGTTATTCCTTTATAACATCTTTTTTATTTTGAAAATTTGTTGGTGTAGATTTCAATTGTTGACTAACTTTTTTATATATGATAATATTTTAGAATGTATATAAATTTGTGTTTTATATTTTGTTTATTGTTTTTTATTGTAAATTTATCTTAAAATTAGTATGTGTTCAAAAAAGAATGTTTAAAAATTAAGTATTTTAGTTTTATATAAATTTATTATTTTGTAAAAGTTTAAAATAAATTTACATGATTTTACTTAAAAATAAGGAGTGAAATTCATGATATATCCTATTAAATCAGGTCAAAGAACTAGAATGAGTTTTGGTAAAATAAAAGACGTTATTGATATGCCAAACTTCATAGAGGTTCAACTTAATTCTTACGAATGGTTTTTAAAAGAAGGATTACTTGAAGTTTTTAGTGATGTAAATCCTATTAAAAGTTTTAATGGTAAGCATGTTCTTGAGTTTGTTGATTTCAAGTTAGATATTGCTTCAACCAAATATGATATGGAGGAATGCAAAGAAAGAGATGCCACTTATGCAGCTCCTCTTAAAGTTAAGGTTAGATTGCAAAATCTGGATACGGGTGAATTGAAAGAGCAAGAAGTTTTTATGGGTGATCTTCCTCGCATGACTCCTCAAGGAACTTTTATAATAAATGGCGCTGAGCGTGTAATAGTGAGTCAGCTTGTTAGGTCTCCAGGGGTTTATTATGATTATGAAGTCGATAAAAATGGTAGGAAATTATTTTCTTCGAGCATTATACCAAATAGAGGTGCTTGGTTAGAGTATGAAACTGATTCTAACGAAGTTCTTTATGTGAGAATTGATAAACAAAAAAAGTTGTACATAACTTGGTTGATTAAAGCTTTGGGAATTTCTACTGCTGATGAAATTTTAAAATATTTTGGCGATGACGAGAGGCTTCAAAATACTTTGAACAAAGATGATTCTGAAGATCAGGAGCAAGCTTTAATAAAAATATATGATAAGCTTAAACCTTCAGAACCTGCAACAGCTGAAAGTGCCAAAAATCTTATAGATCAATATTTTTTCGATCCAAAGAAATATGATTTATCAAAAGTTGGTAGATATAAGTTTAATAAAAAATTATCTATAAGCGGAAGAATATTAAATCAAGTTTCTGCTGATGATATTTTTGATCCAAACACTGGAGAAATTTTAGTCGAAAAGGGAAGTTATATTGATAGGGAAATTAGCGAAAAAATACAAAATTCAGGAATAAATTCTGTTGATTTAGTTGTTGATGATAAAAGGGTTAGAGTTGTTGGGAACAATTGGGTTGACATTAATAATTTTTTGGATTTTGATTTAAGTGATTTGGGTATTAACAATTTGGTTTATTATCCTGTTTTAAGGTCTATTTTGGATAATTGTTCTGCTGAAGATGAAATAAAAGATGAAATTAGGAAAAATATTCAAGATTTAGTTCCTAAGTACATAACGATTGATGATATATTTTCTACTATAAGTTATATTATGGGTCTTAATAATGGTATTGGACACAGAGATGATATTGATCATTTAGGAAATAGAAGATTAAGATCTGTGGGAGAACTTTTACAAAATCAATTTAGAGTTGGTTTAACTAGGATGGAGCGAAATATAAAAGAAAGAATGATGTCTATTGAGCCTGAAATGATAACTCCTCAAAATCTTATTAACATAAGACCTGTTGCTGCTGCTGTTAAAGAATTTTTTGGAAGTTCTCAGTTGTCTCAATTTATGGATCAAACGAATCCTTTGTCTGAACTTACTCATAAAAGAAGGTTATCTGCTTTAGGGCCTGGAGGATTGTCGAGAGATAGAGCGGGATTTGAGGTTAGAGATGTTCACAATTCTCACTATGGAAGAATGTGTCCTATTGAAACTCCTGAAGGGCCAAACATTGGACTTATAAATTCTTTGGCGACTTATGCTAAAGTTAATGATTATGGATTTGTTGAAACTCCATATAGGAAAGTAGATAAATCTACTGGGAAAGTTACTGATGAAATAGTTTATATGACTGCTGATGAAGAAGACCAGTATTTAATAGCTCAATCTAATGAATTAATAAATGAAGATAAAGAATTTGTTAATTCTAGAATAGTTGTTAGAAGTAAGGAAGGAATGCTTTTGGTTTCTTCTGATAAGGTGGATTATTTAGACATATCTCCAAGGCAAATTGTGTCTGTTGCTACTTCTATGATACCGTTTTTGGAAAATGATGATGCTACTAGAGCGCTTATGGGTTCTAACATGCAACGTCAAGCTGTTCCTCTTTTGAAGGCTAGTGCTCCTATTGTTGGTACTGGGATAGAATACAAGGCTGCTATAGATTCTGGTGTTTTAATAAAATCTAGAAGCAAGGGAGAGGTTTGTTATGTAAGTGCTCAAGAAATAAAAATTAGAAGAAGTGAAGATGATAAAATTGAGACTTATAAGCTTTTAAAATTTAAAAGGTCGAATCAGGGAACTTGCATAAATCAGAGACCTATCGTAAAAAAAGGTGATTTTGTAGATGAAGGAACTGTTTTAGTTGATGGACCTTCTACGGATTTAGGAGAAATTGCTTTAGGGAAAAATATAAGAATAGGATTCATAACTTGGGAAGGATACAATTATGAAGATGCTATGCTTATATCTGAGCAATTAGTTAGAGATGATGTTTTTACGTCCATACATATTGAGGAATATGAGTGCGATTCTAGAGATACAAAGTTAGGACCTGAGGAAATTACTCGTGATATACCTAACGTTGGAGAAGATGCAATAAGAGATTTAGATTCTAATGGGATTATAAAAATTGGTGCTGAAGTTAGAACGGGAGATATTTTGGTTGGAAAGGTTACTCCTAAAGGGGAAACTGAGCTTACTGCTGAGGAAAGACTTTTAAGAGCTATTTTTGGAGAAAAAGCTAGGGAAGTTAGGGATACTTCTCTTAAAGTTCCGCATGGAGAGCAAGGAATAATTGTAGATGTCAAAGTTTTTACAAGAGAAAATGGCGATGAGCTTCCACCTGGAGTTAATCAATTGGTGAGATGCTATATAGCTCAGAAGAGAAAAATTTCTGTAGGTGACAAGATGGCAGGTCGTCATGGTAATAAAGGTGTTATATCTAGAGTTTTACCTGAGGAAGATATGCCATTTTTACCTGATGGAAGTCCACTTCAAATTTGTTTAAATCCTCTTGGAGTTCCTAGTCGTATGAATATAGGTCAAGTACTTGAAGTGCATTTAGGTTTAGCTGCAAGTGCTAGAGGTTGGCATGTAGCTACGCCTGTGTTTGATGGAGCTAGCAAGGAAGATATAGAAAAATGTTTGGAAGATGTAGGATTTAATAAAAATGGTAAGCTAACTTTGTATGATGGTAGAACAGGTGAGCCTTTTGATAATCCTGTTACAGTTGGATACATGTACATTTTGAAGTTAGCCCATTTGGTTGATGATAAAATACATGCAAGGTCAACAGGTCCGTATTCTTTAGTTACTCAACAACCATTAGGTGGTAAAGCGCAATTTGGAGGACAAAGAT
>CALADQ010000020.1 GCA_937890765.1 uncultured Candidatus Neoarthromitus sp. | reverse complement strand
ACTCAACCATTCTACTAAATCATTTAATACTTTGTCAAGATATTTTTTCTTTTTTATTTGCTTATTTTTTATATTTTTTGTCTAAAATCCAAAGCTCTACTTAAAGTTATTTCGTCAACATATTCCAAATCACTACCTAATGGTACACCATAAGCCAATCTTGATAACTTTATTTTTTTATCAGAAAAAATTCTAGAAATGTATATACTAGTTGCTTCTCCTTCTAAAGTTGGATTAGTTGCTAGGATAATTTCATTTACATTTTTCTCTTCCACTCTTTTCACCAAATTTTTTATATTTAAATCATCTGGTCCAATTCCTTTTGTAGGTGAAATGACTCCATGCAAAACATGATAAACCCCATGGAAATTCTTTATTTTTTCAAAGGCATACAAATCTTTCACTTCTTGAACTACGCACACAATAGAAAAATCTCTAGAAGTATCTTTACAAATGTAACAAAATTTATCTTCTGAAAAATTTCCACAAACACAACAATATTTTAAATCTTTTTTACAATTTTCAATGGCCTTTGAAAATTTCAAAACATCTTCTTCACTTTTGTTTATAAGGTTCATACTAAGTCTAACAGCAGTTTTATATCCTATACCTGGTAGCTTCGAAAACTCATTTATAATATCTTGTAAATATTTTGGGTAATCATACATAACAATTTCTCCTTATAAAAAGTTAAAGCATGGAAAAACCATGCTAATACAATTTTAAAAACCTGGTATGTTAAAACCTCCAGTAAGTTTAGACATTTCCTTACTATTTTCATCGTCAACTTTTTTGTAAGCTTCATTTATGCAACTTATTATTAAATCTTGTAGCATTTCAATGTCTTCAGGATCAACAACTTCTGGTTTTAAATTTAATTCTAAAATTTCTTTTTTACCATTCATTTTAACAGAAATAACTCCTCCACCAGAAGAAACTTCAAACTGTTTTTCCTCTAAAACTTTTTTAGCTTGCTCCATATCCTTTTGAAGCCTTTGTGCTTGCTTCAAAAGATTATTCATATTTCCTCCGCCAAATCCTCCAGGAAAACCTTTCATACTTTAAAACCTTCTCCCTATAAATTTGTTAATACAAATAAATTATATACAAATAAATATACTTAAACAATTATTTATTTTCTATCTCAACATCTTCTCCAAATAAATTTTTAATTTTGTCCTCAATGTTTAAATTTTTACTTACTTCCTCAAAATAAACAATAAACTCAAATTTCTTATTAAAATATTTAAACAAGTTGTCTTGTATTTGGGCTATGGTCGCCTCATCTCTTAACCTATTTAAAATTCCCTCTGTATTACACTTAAATTTTAATTTATTATTATTAACCTTGCTTAAATTTCCATTTAATAAAAGGGAATACAAAACCATAAAACTTGATTTTTTTAAATAATCTAAAAATTCATTCCAGGATTTTAAATTAAAATCAAATTCCAAAGTTTCCTTTAATTCAGATTCATTAACCTTTTTTTCACTTTTAATTTTAAATTTTTGCTCATGAGAAAAATTTTCACTTTCATAACAAACATTTCCCTCAATGATTTTAATCACAAACATTTCTAAATAAATTCTATATTCTATACCACTTGATAAATTTTTTACACAAATTTCATTTAATCCATCAATTATGTACGTTAATTCTCTAAGCTCTAATTTTTTAGAAAGCTCAATCATATTTGAAATATTATCTTTATTTTTCTCAACTAACAAATCAAAATCCAATTTATCAATTTTCAAAAACATTAAATCCCTAACCAAATTTCTAAAATCTGAAATAAAGCTTTTTATTTCCACATCATCCATAAACAATTTTGAAATTATGGTTAAACATTTTCCCAAATTTTTTTCAAAAATGCTACTGAAAAAATCAATTATAAGTTTTGTTGAAGTTATTCCTAAAATATCTCTCACATCATCTATAGAAATATTTCCATCTTTATAAATCAAAATTTTTTCAAGTATGGTTATAGAATCTCTCATAGAACCTTTTCCCAAATTTCCTATAAGCTCTAAACATTCATCATCTATTTGAATTTTTTCATTTTTTGAAATGTACCTCAATCTACTAACAATATCTTCTAATTCAATATTTCTAAATTCAAATCGTTGACATCTTGAAACAACAGTGTGAGGAATTTTTTTTATCTCAGTTGTTGAGAGTATAAACAAAACATTTTTAGGAGGCTCTTCTAATGTTTTTAAAAGAGCATTAAAGGCGCTTATTGAAAGCATGTGAACCTCATCTAAAATATAAATTTTATAACCTCCAACAAAATTTGCATATCTAAGTTCTTCAATTAAATTTCTAATTTGTTCAACGCTATTATTTGACGCCGCATCTAACTCAATAACATTTAACGTATCAGAATTTTTTTGAAGGCACATGGAACAATTATAACAAGGATTTCCCTCAGAACTATTTAAACAATTTACAGCTTTTGAAAATATACGAGCGCAAGTTGTTTTACCTGTTCCACGAGTTCCTGAAAACAAATAAGCATGAGTAAATTTTTTAGATTTAACTTGATTTTTAAGAATTTCAGATATGTATTTTTGACCACAAACTTCATCAAAAGTTTTTGGCCTGTACTTTGTATACAAAGAGTTGTTAATCATAAAAAATCATTCCTTTTATACAAAAAGCATTCTACAAATTATAGAATGCTTAAAAATAAAAATCAAAATTAAAATTTAAAAAAGTTGTGCATCTCCCTTCGATAAATTCCTCCAAAGCGATAGATAAACCTTCAACTCAAATTAAGTTATTCCACATCACTCAAAAATTACTACTTACCGTTGCTACTTCCCAGTCCTGGCGGGGTTAATAGGTTTTTGATGCATGGAGCTTAATTCTCAACGAATCCAATTTAACTCAGTCCTTCAGAAAAATAACCTAGGGGAGCATTCGGCTCTGCTGTAGCGGATTGCAGATACAGGGCACCGCTAGTTCCCCACCTAGCACAACAAATGGCGGAAAGAGAGGGATTCGAACCCTCGATAGAATTTCTCCTATACATGCGTTCCAGGCATGCCTCTTAAACCGCTCGAGCATCTTTCCACGGCAACTAAATTATATATTATAAACAAAATATTTGCAATAAATAAAATCTTAAACATTTTTATAAATTATGTTATATTGAGTAAAACATTAAGTAAGGATTTATAAAAATGGAAAATATCTTTTTAAATGAAGCTTTAAAACAATCAATTTCATCTTATAAATTAAATGAAATTCCTGTTGGGGCACTAATCACAAAAAATTTTGAAATAATATCAAAAGCCCATAACTTAAAAGAAACAAATAAAACTTCAACGCACCACGCTGAAATTTTATGTATTGAGAAAACTTGCAAAATCTTAAAATCTTGGAATTTAAAAGATTGTTCAATGTACGTAACCTTAGAACCATGTTTAATGTGTGCTGGTGCAATTTTAGAAAGTAGAATTAAAAATTTATACATAGGCACAAGCAACCCATACAAAGGATTTTTTTCATGTAACTACCATAAAAACATAAATGAACTTAATATTTTTTGGATGAATGATAAAAGATGTGAGTTCATATTAAATAGATTTTTAAAATACATGAGAAAAGGCCTTAAGAGTAAACCCTAAGACCTTTAATTCTATTTTTACCTACATTTTCAATTTTAAATTTAACATTTTCAAACTCTACTACTTCCCCAACTTGAGGGAGCCTTCCTATTTTTTCAATTATATATCCGCCTATAGTTTCAAATTCAGATTCTATATTTATGTTTAACATATCATTTAAAGTATCTATTTTTAAAGTACCAACTATTAAATACTCATTTTCATTTAATATTTGTATTTCTTTATCAACAACTTCATCGTATTCATCTTCAATATCCCCAACTATTTCTTCGATTAAATCTTCGATCGTTACGAGACCAACAGTTCCACCATATTCATCCATAACTATAGTCAAATGACTTCTAGATTTTTTCATATCATTAAATAAATCTCTTATCTTTTTGTATTCGTGAGTTGAATGAACTTCTCTCATATATTTATCAATTGAAAATTCATCATCTTTATCTATGAAAAATAAATCTTTTATATTAATAACTCCAATAATATTATCTATGTTATCTTTATAAACTGGAACTCTTGAAAAACGCTCAGTTCTAAATAAAGAAACCACTTCATCATAAGTGGAATTTGTTGAAAGGGTAACCATATCAACTCTCGGTATCATCACATCTTTAACCCTTATATCACCAAATTCAAAAACATTGTATATTAAATTCTTATCTTCCGCTTCTAAAACTCCCTTTTCTTGACTGAAACTAACTATTGATTTAAGTTCTTCTTCAGTTATATTTGTTTGAACTTCTTGTTGCTTTATACCTATAAGAATCATTATGAACGAAGATATCTTAGAAAATATAAATACTATAGGCTTTAAAATTACAACAATAATTTTTAAAGGCCTGTAAACTTTAAAAGCTATTTTTTCCATCTTCAAGACCGCAACTGTCTTAGGAGTTATTTCTCCAAATATTAAAATAACAACTGTTAAAACTAACGTAGATATAGAAGTTGCAATACCCTTCCCGAAACCTTTTAGTACATCTATAAAGATAATAGTAGAAATGGAGGAAGCCAAAATATTTATAACATTATTACAAACAAGTATGGTGCTCAAAATTTCACTAGGATTTTCTATTAATTTTTGAATTTCTTTTGCCCCTTTAACTTGATTTTCTACAAGCTGTTTAATTTTAATTTTATTTAAAGACATTAAAGCTGTTTCACAGGCAGAAAAAAATCCAGAAAGTAAAATTAGAAAAACTAAAAATATTATAAGCCAACCATTCGATTCCAAAAAATAACCACTCCCAAAAATGTTATCATAATTTAAAAGTATTTTCATTACTCTCTATTATAATATTTAAATATTTATAATACAAACCGTTTAATCCGAAAATGAAAACAAAAAAAGCGCCACATATAACACACATGACACTAAGAATTGGCACTCTCAACAGGAATCGAACCTGTATCTACTCCTTAGGAGGGAGCTATTCTATCCATTAAACTATGAGAGCAAAATATAAAATCTTAAAATAACAAGTTAATTCTATTAAATTTTATACAAGTTGTCAAACATTTATATTAATTCCTTTATATACTTAAAAACATTTTTATGAAAATCACTTTTTATTAATTTATAATGTTTAAATTTAAAATACACTTCGTCAAAAGAATTTACGCAAAACAAAAAAGAATTTATATTATTATTTTTAATTTCATTTATATACTCATAAGATAATTCTAAGTTATCATGGTTATTTATTATGATTACATTATTATTATATTCACATAATCTGTATTTTAAAATTTTCTCTATAAATTTAGAATTTATTATATTTATTTTAGAAGTTACTACCAAAAAATTTTTAAGCTCTTCACTTTCTATTATTTTACATACATATGAAAATCCTGAATAATCTGTTTCTATAAAAATTCTATGAGGTCTATGAACATCTATAAGATATTTAAATTTTTTTTCATTTATATCGAATATAGATGTTAAATTTTTTACCTTATTAAATGAATCTTTAAAATCTTCCCTTATTTTGGTGTTACCATATCCGCTTGTTATGGTAAGTATTCTTTCATTTTTAACATTAGTAAATTCTAAGTACGAATTCAAAAATCTTGTTTTTCCACTTCCGTTTAAACCAATTATTATTTCAATTTCACTCATAAAACTCCAAATAACTAATCATTTTATAACATTAATATTCATATTCCAAAAAATACATATTAATGTTATAATTTATCCATTACAAAAAGAAACTTTAATATCTCTAGGAGTTGGAATCATGAAAGAAGATAAAAAATTAGTCAAAGAAATCACTTCAATGGACGTTGATTTTGCTAAGTGGTACACAGACATAGTTAAAAAAGCTGAATTAGCTGAATATTCAAGTATAAAAGGATGTATGGTAATAAGACCTTACGGTTTTAATATTTGGGAAAATATTCAACAATATTTAGATAAAAAATTTAAAGAAACTTCCCATGAAAATGTATATATGCCTATGTTCATACCTGAATCATTACTTCAAAAAGAAAGTGATCACGTTGAAGGATTTTCCCCAGAAGTTGCTTGGGTGACTCACGGTGGTAATGATAAATTAGTTGAGAGACTTTGTGTTCGTCCAACTTCTGAAACTTTATTTTGTGAGCATTATTCAAATATAATAAAATCATATAAAGATTTACCAAAGCTTTATAATCAATGGTGTTCTGTTGTGAGATGGGAAAAATCAACTAGACCTTTTTTAAGAACTACAGAATTTTTATGGCAAGAAGGTCATACTGCTCATGTAAATGAAGAAGAAGCTATCGAGGAAGCTCTGAAAATCCTAAATATATATGAAGAATTTTGTGAAAATATTTTAGCAATACCTGTTATTAAAGGTAAAAAAACATATAAAGAAAAATTTTCAGGTGCAAAAAACACATACACTATTGAAAGTATGATGCATGATGGGAAAGCACTTCAGAGTGGTACAACTCACAATTTTTCAGATATATTTTCTAAAGCTTTTGATATTAAATTCACAGATAAAGATGAAAAATTAAAATACGTTTTTCAGACTTCTTGGGGAGTTTCAACAAGATTAATTGGAGCTATAATAATGGTTCATGGGGATAATAAAGGACTTTGTCTTCCACCTCGAATCGCTCCTACAGAAATACTTGTAATTCCAATTAACACTAATAAAAAAGAAGTTCTAGATAAATCTCTTCAAATCTATGAAAGCATAAAGAATAATTTTAAATGTAAAATTGACATTTCAAATAAATCTGCTGGTTGGAAGTTTAATGAATATGATATGAAAGGTATTCCAATCAGAATAGAATTAGGTTCTAGAGATTTGATGAACGATTGTTTAACAATTTATCGAAGAGACACTGGAGAAAAACAAATTATTTCATTAAATTCAGACCTAAATGAAATTTTAAAAAATACTTTAGATTCCATACACACTAATTTGTACAATAAAGCACTTAGGAAAAGAGTTGAAAAAACATATTCTGCTAGAACTATGGATGAACTTAAAGAAATATACGCTTCAAAAGAAGGATTTACAAAAGTTATGTTGTGTGATGATATTAATTGCGAACTTTTAATTAAAGAACAAATTTCCATAACTTCAAGATGTATACCATTCGAACAAGAAAAAATAAGTGATGTGTGTATATGTTGTGGAGAAAAAACTGATAAAATGGTTATCTTTGGAAAATCTTATTAAGAATTGGAGTATTTATTCAATGAGATTTATAAAATTTATTTTGGTTTTGTTTTTATGTTTCTCTTTTAGCTCATGCAATGTTGACTTTTTAAATTTAGATTCTCCATCTAAAAATCATTTAATTTCTTCAAATGAATTGTTTAATGAAATAACAGTTGGCCTATCACTTCCTAAATTTAAAAGCTTAAATGAAGATGAGCTTTTGGATGTATATGCTATAGACCCTAAAATTTTAGTTGATTATGTTGCAAATATTCCTAGTGAAAATATTTCAGGTACAGAAATATCTGTATTTAAGTTGAAAGATAAAAATAATTCTCAAGAGGTGGTTTTAGGTATAGAAAGAAGGGTAAAAGAACTTGAAAAAGATTTTAGAGATAATAAGCCGAATGAATATTATTTAATATCTAATCCTTACATAAAAGTTATAGATAATTATGTAGTCTTTGCTTTACATAAAGATGTTTCAATTATAAATAAAAATTTGAATTTTGCATTAAGTTAATTTTCTTGGAGAGTATTTAAAAATATTCTCCTTGTATTTTTATTGGAGGTTTTTATGAATAACATTAGAAAAACATATATATCAGTTTCGTCGTTATCACTACTAGCATTAACTTTCGGTATAGTATCTTGCAGTTTAAAAGATAATCTTTCAAATAACAAAGATAAAACAAATGATGTTATTTCAAATAATAATTACACTAGAACAATACCAAAAGAACAAAATGTTAAAATATTTTCAGATAAAACAGAAAATCTTGGAAAATATGATTTTAATTCAGGAATATCTTCTTATCCTGCTGTTGGAGAAATAACTGAAAATCAAATAACAAATGAAATTTCAGAAAAACCAAATGAGGAATTGTTTACTTTGGAAGAAGTTCAAACCTTAACAGATGAAATTTATAAAGAGTACAATAAAAATTTAGAATCGACTTCATCCGAATATGAAAAACAATTAACAACTTTAGTTGAAGATTATTTAAATTTGGAAAATGAATATTTAGATTTAATAGATGACATATCAAAAAATCAAAACTTTAACGACAAATCTCAAGTTACTAATGAAGAAAAATTTCCTAATTCTGAAATTTCTGATGTTGAAGAAACAAAACCCATTATTCAGGAACAACCGGTGAAAGAAAATAAATTTAACTCGAGAGAAGAAGAAATTGAAGATATCTACAATAAAGCATTAGAGAAAGCATCTAAGAATTTAGGAAATTTTGAACCAATTCAAGGACAACCTCCAAAAACAAATTCAGAAATTGAAAATACTATTCCTGAATCTCTAAATTCGGAAATTATTTTCAATGAGCTAAATCAAAATATTAATTTTCCTAAGTATGTAAATAAAAATTATTCAAATTTAATTTCTGATTATGAAATTGAGGTTAATGATTTTTCCGAGTTCAAACTTATTTCATCAGAAAATTACGATGAAAATTATTTTGAATTACTTTTAATAAAACCCTTAAATATTTCTGAAGAAAATCTTACATTAAAAATTAAAAATAGGGTTGATAGTATTATAAATAGAATTTCTGAAAATACTAAAGGTGAGATTAACTTAAATGATAAAATTCTCTTGATTAATATAGATGATTATATATTATTTTGTTTTTCAAACATAAATAATGATATTCTTAAGTTTTTAAACATTTAAGAAAGGATGTTGTTTAATGGTTTTTTCTAGTTTAGTATTTTTATTTTTCTTTCTTCCAATTGTTATAATTTTATATTATTTATCTCCACGTTCAATTAGGCTTGCTATTTTATTTCTAGCAAGTCTAATATTTTACTCTTGGGGAGAACCTGTTTATATTTATCTAATAATTTTTTCAACTATTTTAGATTACACTATGGGAATGTTAATACATAAGTTTTCACACAATCAAAGCTTTAGAAAATTATTTTTAATCATATCTATTACAGTTAATCTCGCATTGTTAGGATTTTTTAAATATTCAGATTTTTTTATAAACTCAATAAACTCTATATTCAATACTGATTTTGGTTTGTTGCATCTTCCTCTCCCAATTGGAATTTCTTTTTATACTTTCCAAACACTTTCATACACAATAGACGTTTTTAGAAATAAAATTAATGTTCAAAAAAATATAATTTCATTTGGTGCTTATGTTGCTTTATTCCCTCAACTTATAGCTGGGCCTATTGTAACTTACGAAAGCATTGAAAGCGATATAAACAATAAAAATAGAGAAAACATGGAATTGTTTAACAATGGAGTTTCAAGATTTATAGAAGGTTTATCCAAAAAAGTTATAATAGCAAACAACATGGGATATCTTTTCGAAACGTTACGTCAAATAGAATTTTCAAGAATGTCTACACTAACTTCATGGCTTTGCATATTAGCTTACTTTTTTCAAATTTATTTTGATTTTAGCGGATATTCAGATATGGCTATAGGACTTGGAAAAATGTTTGGATTTAAATTTAATGAGAATTTTAATTATCCTTACATTTCAAAAAGTATAACAGAATTTTGGAGAAGATGGCACATTTCTCTTGGAAATTGGTTTAAACAATATGTTTATATACCTTTAGGGGGAAATAAAAAACACAAATATGTAAATATATTTATTGTTTGGTTTCTCACTGGATTTTGGCACGGAGCAAATTGGAATTTTATTATTTGGGGATTGTACTTTTTCGTAATAATAATGATTGAAAAAATGTTCCTTCTTAAAATTCTAAATAAATCCAAAATATTTTCTCGAATATATTTAGTATTTTTGTTATTAATAGGTTGGTGTATATTTGTTTTTGATGATATGAACTACATGATTTCGTTTTTTAAAAAAATGTTCTCAATCAATAACTTTATAGATTCTACATTTATATATTACTCATCAACTTTTTTGCTTTACTTTATAATTTCAATTTTATTTTCAACGCCTCTAATGAGCAAATTAAAATCGAAAGTTCCTGGATACATTTCAAATTCGTTTTTAATATTGTGTTTAATTGTAAGCATAGCGTTTATTGTAAGTTCCTCATTTAATCCATTTTTATATTTTAGATTTTAAAAGGAGGAAATTAATATGATAAAAAAGTTTTATCTAAGTTATATATTTCTAATTATAATTTTCGTTTTTCCTATTCTCCATGTTATTATTAAAGATAAAGATTTTTCAGTTTTAGAAAATAGATATTTAGAAAAATCTCCTCCCTTTAGTTTAGAAGAATTTTTTAGCGGTGAGCTCACTGAAAACTTAAATAATTATTTGGAAGATCAATTTCCTTTTAGGGATGATTTTGTTTCAATGAAAAGTTATTGTGAAATTCTTTTAGGCAGAAAAGATATTGATGGAGTCTATTTGTCAAAAAATAATTATCTAATTGAAATGTTTGATTCAATTGATATGGAAACAATTGATAGGAATATAAAGCTTATAAATAATTTGTCGAAAGAACGAAATGTTTCTTTCGTTTTAATTCCAACGTCAACAGAAATATTAAAACACTATCTTCCTAGATTCGCTTGGAACTTAGATCAAAAAAAATATATAGAATACGTTCAAAACAATTTAGTTCCTGAAGTTAATTTTATAAATACTTACGACATTTTAAATGAACACAAAGACGAATACATTTATTATTTAACAGACCACCATTATACATCATTAGGGGCTTATTATTGCTATTTGGAATTTTGCAAAAAATCTTCCATAACTCCTCTTAATATTTCAGATTTTAATGTTAAAGAAGTATCTAACAATTTTTTAGGGACTTTGTTTGCGAAAGTTAATTTAAAAAACCAGAAAAGAGATTCAATTCACATATACGAATCCAATCCTGAAAATAAAATTAAAGTAGATTATATAACGAAAACTTCAGATTCATTGTACGATTTTTCCCATTTAAAAATTCCAAACGACCAATATAATTTATTTTTAGATAGAAATCATCCTTTAATTAAAATAAATACTTCAGTTAAAAACGGCAAAAAAATATGTATAATAAAAGACTCCTTTGCAAATTCATTTGTTCCATTTATAACAAATCATTACGAAGAAATTCATATAATAGATTTAAGATTTTTCAGCTCTAACGTAAACAAATATTTAGATGAAAATAATTTAAACGATGTTTTGTTTTACTATAACACAAAAAACTTTTCTGAAGAGGATAACTTAATTTTTATTGACAATTCAAAACACAAAAAGGAGGATTAATTTTTGAAAAATAACAACTTGTTAATTCTGTTTAATATATTTTTCAAAATAGGACTTTTTACTTTTGGAGGGGGATATTCAATGATCCCCTTCATTGAAAAAGAAATAAGCGAAAAACATAAATTCATAACAACCGATGAAATGCTCGATATATTTTCAATTTCAGAATGCACACCAGGACCAGTATCAATTAATTGTGCTACATTTATAGGATATAAAATAAATGGCTTTTTAGGAGCTCTTGTTTCAACTCTTGGAATTGTTCTCCCTTCATTTGTGATTATCACACTCATATCTATTTCATATAATTTCTTTAAAAGTTCTCCTATTATAATTAAATTTTTAGAAGGTGTAAAAATAGGGGTGATTATTCTCTTAGGTTCTTCAGCTTTAAAATTAAATTCCAAAGCTAAAAAATCAAAATACTATTACACAAAAATTGCATTAATAATATTTTTGTGTTTATTTACAAATTTAAATACTATATCAATTTTGTTTTTATCCATTTTAATTTACTGCATTTGGTTTTTCATATTAAAAAGAAAGGGCAAGATATAAATTTATGATATTTAAATTGTTTTTTACATTTTTTAAAATTGGTCTTTTCACAATAGGTGGAGGATACGCAATGATTCCTTTAATTAAAGATTACATTTTAAAATATTCTTGGGCAACATCAAATGAAGTTTTAGAATTTATTGGAATATCAGAATCAACACCTGGCCCTTTTGCTATAAACATAAGTACATTTATAGGATTCAAAAACGTAGGAATTTTAGGAGGAATTTTTTCAACTTTAGGAGTTGTACTTCCCTCATTTATAATTATAATTTTAATTTTTAAATGCTTTAACAAATTTAAAAACAACAAATTCATTCAATATGTTTTAAAAAATTTAAGGCCAATAATACTTTCCCTTCTTATATATTCAATTTTAAATTTATCTTTTAAAATATTTTTAAACGAAACATCTATAAACTTAAATGAGGTTTTAATATTTATTTCACTTGTTCTTCTACAACTTAAATTTAAATTCTCAACAATAAAAGTAATTTTAATATCCGGAATTCTAGGAATTATATTTTTATAAAAATAAAAAGTGATGATATTAAACATACCACCACTTTTTTAATTTATTAAAAATATATATGGCGCACAGGAGAGGATTCGAACCCCCGACCAACTGGTTCGTAGCCAGCTACTCTATCCAACTGAGCTACCTGTGCATAACATATACATTCTAACAAATGCAACAAATTTTTTCAATTAATTTATTTTCTATTCTTTAAATTTTTCATTAAATTATCTTTTTTTATTGAAAACATAGTTATTAAAAATAATGTTAAAGTTAAAAATTGAAGTATATGAGATGGATAAACAAACACCGTACCATTAAAAATAGATATTAAATCAAATATAGAAATTATTAAAAACGGAACACCTTGAGCAAATAAAATCATTTTGTATACTTGAGAAAACCTAAATCTAAACCTCATTATTATAGAAAACATAAATGCAAATACTGAAGTTACAATAGCAAAAACAAAATATCTAATTGTTCTAGCAAATGGAACTAAAATAAATGACATTTTAGCTGCTTGATTAAAAACTTCTATGATAGCAAACACATCTGTTTTTGAAAATGACATTTTAATTAAATCTCCATATTTAAATTCAACTTCCTTTAATCCTTGTCTTACTACAAAAGAATTTTTCAAAAAATAAACTGCTGTTTTATACGAATCAACATCTTTAAATTCCTTTTCATTAAAATTATCTCTAGTATCACCAATTAATATAAAATCACCTGAAGTAAATACAGTTGGAGAGTTTTTAATATTTAAAATCCCATTAGAATAATTAATTTCCTCAAATATATTTTGTTTGTTCGTATTTAAATCTTTAATGATTTCAACATTTTTTTTAAATGGAACTAGATAAATGAGGCATATTAAAAATACAAAAATAAATCTATTTAAAAAGACTTTTAAATTATCCATTTCAACAAATCTCAAGTAAGATTTAAAATCAAAAACAGATATTTTTATACTTTCAAAAAAACCCACGTTCTTTTTCAAAATGCTCACACCCTAATTTAAAATATTTGATTTATAAACTTTCCTATTATTAAGAGAGAAGATTCTTTCAGAGAAATTTCCATTTTCAGTATTATCAAGAATTTTTTTCATATCGTACATTCTCGCATCAATTACATCTATGTAATGCAATAACTCCGCCTCGATTATCATAGGCTTTATTGGACTTCCATACTCAGGTTCGTAATGATGAGAAAGTATCATATGCTGAAGCAACATTCTTATTTCATTGCTAGCTTTAACTTTAATTGCAACTCTATCAACGAGCATTATCCCTTGGATTAAATGGGAAAGCAATTGTCCTTCAACAGTATATGAAGTAACAATTCCAAGCTCGCTTGAATCCATCTCCTCAGTTTTCTCGATATCATGAAGTATTATTCCTGCAAATAAAAGTTCTTTATTAATAATAGGATACAACGCTGATATACTTTCTCCTAATTTTATCATACTTAAAATATGATACAATAACCCTGCTTTAATTGCATGATGATTACTTTTTGCCGCTGGATAATACAAAAGTTTATCCTTTTTAATTGAAAGTATTTCTAGTAAAATATTTCTTATATCATCGTTTTTAAATTTTTCAACAAGTCCAAAAAGTTCATTGAACATTTCATTTGAATCTATTGGAGCACACTGAACGTAATCAGAAATATTTACATTTTCATAATCAAAATCACTTGATATAGATTCAAGTTTAATTTGCATTGTGTTTTGCCAACTTAAAACACATCCTTTTATAAAAACCAAAGTATTTTCCTTAAAATCATTGTTATAGTCATCTTTTAATTCCCAAAGTTTCGCATTAATATTTCCTGTTTTATCACAAAGAGATATATCTAAATATTTTTTGTTATTTGAGTTAGTTAATTTAACAGCTATATTTTTAATTAAATAAACTCCTTCAATTTTTCTCCCAACTTTTAAATCTTTTATATTTACGCGATTTAGCATTAAACACCTCAAAATATCCAAATTAAGAATTTAATCCTATTTTATATAAAAATGAAAGGAATTACAATTAAATATTCATATGAGAATTTTTTTCACAAACACAATTATAGAACTAATTAATATCTTTGAGAAAAATAATTTTAAATGCTTTGTTGTTGGAGGAGCTGTGAGAGATTTATTTTTAGGAATAACTCCACGGGAATTTGATTTTTCCACAGATGCAAATCCTAATGAAATAAAAAACCTTTTTAAAAAACACATAGACATTGGAGAGAAAAATGGTTGTATTAAAATATTTTTCAAAGAAGAGTGGTTTGAAATAACCACTTTCAGACAAGAAAAGGATTATGAAGATTTTAGGCATCCAAATTCAATTAAATTTGTAAAATCTCCTTTTGAAGATTGCATTAGAAGAGATTTTAAAATAAATTCAATGTACTTAAATTTAAATGAATTTATAGATCCCCTTAATGGTATGAAGGATTTGAAAAACAAAATAATATGTTCAAACGGAAATGCAAATTCTAAATTTAACGAAGACCCTCTTAGAATTTTAAGGGGGATTTATTTAAAATCAAAATTAAATTTTAAATTTGATCTTTCAACCCTCATTGGAATAATCAAAAACAGAAAATTAATTTCTAAAATAACAAAATTTAGAATACATGAGGAGCTTAAAAAAATTTTTTCAAATGAATTTTCAATTGAAGGAATTAAAATTTTAAATTCTCTAAAAATTTTTGAAATTATTTTCAAAACTCAAATTAAAATTGTAAATTTAAATAATTTAATTAATTCCAATTGCTTTCACATTAAATTATTTTGCATTTTATATTTCCATTCAAATTTTGAAAAACATAAAATCATAAACTCAATATCAGAGAATTTTAATTTTAACAAAAAACAATTAACTCAATTAACAAACTTACTATATTCCATAAAAAATTTTAAAAATGATTTTTGTTTTATAAAATCCTGTATTTCAAAATACAATTACGATTTTTCACAAAATATATTTCAAGTTATAGATTTCTACATTCAAAAAGGAGTTATAAATAAATTTTACAAAATCAAGTGGGGATTCTCCCCAATTAAAATTTCTCATTTAAATATAAAGACTTTTAAATTTTCAAAAAATAAAGAGAGGATTAAGAATTTAAATTATTACCTCTTAACCCTCATTCACAAATATCCAAAACTCAATGACAAAAACAAATTACTTCATTTATGCAAAAATTTTAAATAATAATTTCTTTTGAAAGCTCAAAAGAATAAATATAACTTTCACTAACTTTCTTATTGAAAATTTTTTCAAGAGCAAGCTTGTAATAATGAAGCTGCTCTTTATATTTATTTAAAAATTTATTATCATCGGAAAAAATCATCTTATCTGTTTTATAATCAACCAAAATTATATTATCTCCCTCAAAGAAAAACAAATCTATTATACCTTGAATTCTAATATCTTCACTTTCACAAATTTCATTTATTCTATGCTTCATTAAAAATTCGAATTCACGTTTTACAATTTCACCATTTTTAATTGAGTTCATTAACCTTAAACCTAAATTATTTTTGAAAAAACTTTCTATTTTACTAACGCTAATATATTTTAAATCATCGTTTTTCAAAATTCCCTTTTGAATCATTCCATTAATTTCATAATTTATATATTCAAAATCAATCTCATTTTTAAGATTTATATTTTGCATTATTAAATGATACAAATTACCTATGTCTAAACTTGAATAAACCTTTTCATTATTTTCATTTAAAAATTTAGGTTGTTTAAAACTAACATTTATTTTTCTCTCATTGTTTCCAGATATAATTTGAGAAACAGAAAGATTAATTGGGGAATTTAAACTTTCTTTAAATTCATATTGAAAATTTAAAACATCATATATCTCTTTATTAAATTTACATTCTCTATTTAAATTTTCTTTAAAATCCTCAAAAGAAATTGAATTTAACTTTTCATCTAAATCATTTTTAAAATCGTCTATACTAAATATTTCAATTTGTAATTTTAAGTTGCTCCTATCAATAAATTTAAAATCTTCCCTTGAAGAATTTTCACGAAAATAAATTCCTTTTTCATGTTTCATTAAAGCATTGCAAATAAAATCCAAATAACAATTGCACTTATTTAAATTATAAATTCTCTTAAAAATTTTTTTAGTTTTATATGTTCCAGTTATAAATAATTTTTCCTTAGCTCTTGTTAAAGCAACATAAAGAATTCTCAATTCCTCCGAAACCATATTCTTCTTTAATCTTAATTTTATAGCTTGCTTTATTAAGGGTTCACTTTCCAAATTTTTTTCGTAATCAACAAAATTTAGAGCAATTCCAAACATATCATCCAAAACTAAATTTGAATTTATATTTCTTTTGTTAAACAGGTTTGAAGTATTGCACAAAATAACTACAGGAAATTCCAATCCTTTACTTTTGTGTATGCTCATTATTCTAACTACATTTTCATTTTTAGAAATATTTTTAGGTACACTAACATCATCACCAGATTTTTTAGAATTTTCCAAATACTCTAAGAAATTAAAAATTCCTGTTGAATTTGAAATTCTAAAATCTTTGGCTTTATTAAAAATTAATCTTAAATTATTTTGTTTCTTTACTCCCTCTTCCATAGTGGAAACATAAAAATAATAATTTGTGTGAATATATAAATACCATATAAACTCATCTATTTTCATAAACAACGATTTATTTCTATACAAATTTATAGAATCTATAAACTTATCACACTTTCGTTTAAACTCTAAAAATTCATTATCATGTAAATAAAAATCTTCAGACAAATAAATTTTTCCTTCTACACTTTCATAATCTCCACAAATTTTAATTATATTATTGTACAAATAATCATTTCTATTTACGATTCTCAAATACGAAAGTTCATTTTCTGAAAAATTAAAAATTTCACTTCTAATTAATGTTAAAATGTCTATGTCATTTAAAGGATTATCTATAACTTTAAGCAAAGATATTACAACCATGACCTCTATAGAATCAAAAAAAGTTTCTCCACCATCAAAGTAAACAGGTATGTTATTTTTTAAAAGCTCTTCTTCTAAAATGGAAGATTTTGAAGAAGCTCTAACATTTCTCATTAAAATAACAATATCCCTATACTCAATTTTTCTATATGAATTTAACTCTTTATCAAAAATTTTGTGAGTTTTGTTTCCATTAATCAAATCTTTTATGTAATTTACAACTAACTTGCATTCATTTTCACAAACATCCTCATTTAAAATTTTTTCATCTTCCTCTTCTTCGTCAACTCCCTCATCTTCAATTACAATTCCAAGTTTAATTTCACCTAAATAATCCTCTTCATCATTTTCAAAATCTTCATAGCTTCCTTTGTAGTTTAAATATTCTTCTTCGGTGTACTCAATATTTGAAACACTTTCAACCATTACATTTTTAAATATAAAATTTATAAAATCTATAACCTCTCTCCGACTTCTGTAATTATCGTAAAGAAGTATTTTATTTTCTGAACACAAATTATCATTTAATGAATAGACTTTGTTAAATGTTTTGTATTTATTGTGAAACAAATCTACCTTAGCACCTCTAAAAGAATAAATACTTTGTTTAATATCTCCAACCATAAAAACATTTTTATCATTCATTCGCTTAATTTTGTTTATTAAATATTCTTGAATGTAATTTGTATCTTGATATTCATCTATAAAAATATATTTAAACTTATTTTTAAACTCATCGCAAAGCTTATCATCCTCAAAAAGTTTTATTGTTAAATGCTCCATGTCATTAAAATCTATGTACGCATTTGAAGATTTTTTATTTTGGAAAACCTCCCTAAATCTATTTGAGATTTCAAATATTTTTTTGACATTTAAAAATGAGTTATACATAATTTCTTTAACAACATCACTGCTCTCATAAAAAATTTCATTTTTCAAAGACCTTAAAAATTTTTTAAATGACTCTCGTTCATCTTTGTATGAATCGTACTCCTCTTTAAATTTTGTAGAAATTCTTGAAAATTCAACTTCATTTAAAAATTTTCTGAAAGCTTCATATCCTTCTTCCAAACTTGAAATAAAATTATTTACAATTTTCAAATCGTCAGAAATATTTTTAACTTGTTTATCATCTAAAAAATGTTCTGAAGTTAATTCTTCCAAAATTTTTTTAAAGGAATTAACTTCACTTTCATATTCTTTTTTAATAAACCTTCCCCAAGTTGTATTAAAAATTTCATCCTCATTTCTCAAAGTATAATTTTCTAAAATCATTTTTTGAAATTCAAAAATATTAGGTTGATTTCCCACAAAATTATAAATACTAATTACAATTTCTTTCAAATGATCATCGGAATATTTTCCACCATAAGCATTTACAAGTTTAATAAACTCACTATCATTTTCTTCATAATAAAGATTAAAAACCTCTTCCAAACATTCGTTTATTAAAATTTTTCTATTGCTCTCTTTTAAAATTTTTAAATTGGAATTTAAATTTAATCTATAATAATTATTTTTTAAAATTTCTAAACAAAAAGCGTGAAAAGTTTGAATATTTGCATTGTTAATTAAAAACATTTGCTCTTCTAAAATATCTCTGTTTGTAGAATTTAAATTACTTTCAAGAACTTTAAGAATTCTTTCACTCATCTCACAAGCTGCAGCATTTGTAAAAGTTATAATTAAAATTTCATCAATAGAAACTCCGTAATTTAAAATTAAATTTAAAATTCTCTCTACTAAAACAGCTGTTTTACCTGAACCAGCTGAAGCGGAAACAAGCAAATCCCCACGAACCAAATCTATAACATTTTTTTGACTCGAACTCCACTTAACCATTAAAATCCTCACTTTTTATTAAATTAAAAAATTCATCTTTCTTAAGCTTAACTAAAACATCAAAATTGTTTGTGCTTCTTGAAAATTTACAAACTCCCAAATAATCGCAGTTAGTACATGTTTTTAAAGAATTATCTTCAAGCACAGGAAATATATTTATTTCTCCACTAAAAATTTTAATCAAAGTATTTTTTATAGAACAATAAACGAAATCTAAAAGAACTGAAAACTCATTATCACTTAAGATTTTTTCATTTTTCCTAACGCCATCTTTCTTTAATGAAACAGGTATTATTTTTGAAGATTTTTCATTTAAATTCTTATCTATCAAAACCAATTTGCCTATATCACTTGAAAATATTCCCGTATATTTAAATTTTTTTTCAATTTCGTCCTCTAAATTTAATTCAAATTTATTTTTTATATTTGGACTTTGTAAAGTAAAATAAAAAATTCCACAAGGAAGCATCTCCTTACCGTAAATATTTTTATAAAAATCAATTAAGTATTTCATATACGCAATAGTTTGAACATTTAAAACTTTATATATTTTCCCATACTCAATTTCTCTATTACTTGATTTATAATCAACTATGTTAACAAGAATTTCATTTTCATTTTCACAAAAATCCACTCTATCAATTTTTAAAACAAAATTAGCAACATTACCTTCAGAAACTTCTATTTCGATTTTTGAATCTCCTCTTCCTAATTCAAGCTCATAAAATTTATGAAAAAATTCAGAATTCAAAAGGTGATTATATGTAAAATATATTGAATCTTTAACTATTTTCTTTATTTTATTTCCAAAAGCTTTAAACCTTGGAGTTTTATTTAAAATATAACTTGAATTCTCCTCACAAAAAACTTTTGAATCAAAATATTCTTCAACAAAATTTTCAATTTCTTTTTTAGAAGAATTCTTAAAATCGTATGCCCTCTTAATATCTCTACAAATATTTTCCATTAAAAAGTGCATGAAGTTTCCACGATCCATAGGATCAAAAGAATATTCCTTTCGTCTCTTAACTTTAACAATATAATCTAAAAAATATTTAAACGAACATTTTGAATAAGTTTCAATACTTGAAACTGAAAATTTATAATTTGAATAAATATAACTAATTAATTTTTCATTTAGGTTTTCGCAAGAATTTCTAAATATAAAATTATTTAAACTACTTTCCAAAAGCTCGCCGTAATTTTCATTATTTTTGTAAAAATAATATAGCGATAACAAAAACTCATCAATATAATTTTTATAAAATCCATCTCGAAGATTTATCATTAATTTATTTAACGTTTCTCTATAAGAAGATATATCTTTAATGCTCATTTTACGATTTACTATGTTACAAGAATTCTCTACAATCAATGGAAATATATTTTTTATTTTAGATATTATCGTTGATGAATTTAGAGAAGCTCCCTCCATATCTGAAATTGGATAACTTAAATACAAAAATTCACTTGGTATATTAAATAAACAATATATTAAATATCTTTCAGAAGAATTTTTATCTTTATTCGTTCCAGATAATTCAATTCCAAATTCCCTTAAAACATTTTTATCATTGTCACTTAAAATATCTTCTTTCTTATAAATTTTAGGAAAATTCGATGAGGTTAAACCTATAACAAATAAAGCTTTGTAATTTCCTATTAATACTCTTGAAATATCTCCTATTATTATTTCATCATTTCTCATAGGAACATGAGCCACTTGAATTTTAGAAATAGAGTGCATTAAAATTTCTCCAAAATCCAAAAAACTCATTTTTTCATTTTTAAAAACGCTATTTATTTCATCAAAAACAGAGAAAATGCTATTAAGAGTTTGAACCAACTCATCTGAATAAGTAAATTCTCCCTTTAAATTAAACTCCTCACATATTTCTTTAACTTTATTTATAAATCCATTAACATTTAAAAAATCATAAAAGACTTTAGCAAAATAATTAACGAAATTATCTTTATCAACCTCTTTAAATAAGTTGTAAATAGGATTTATAATTTTACTTCTAATCAAATTAATTTTAATTAAATATTCTTCAAAATCTTCACGCAAATTCATAGAATATTTCACTTTAGAAGATTGAGAAAATTCTTTAAACCAGAGATTTCCCTTTATTCCGTTTTCTATGACAAAATTTTCTATGAGGAATATTTCATCGTAAGTTAAATTTAAAATTCCGCTTTTTATGTACTTAAACATACTACCATAGGAAAAATTGTACTTAAAAATTTCAAAAATTGAATTTATAAATAAAACGAATACATTGGAATTAACACTATTTTTCTTATCTATAAAATATGGAATATTAAATTCATCAAAACAAACCTTTATGAAATTTTCATAAGAATCAATATCTCTACACAAAATTCCAATTTCCCTAAATCTAAATCCTCTATTTTTAACTTCTTTAATTATATTTTTGCAAAGCTCTTCAACCTCATAAAAATTATTCATACATTTGTTTATGAAAATATTTTTAGGCTCACTTTTATATGGAATCACATTATACTTTAAATAATTTTCATCTAAATATTTAAGCTCACAATTTTTATTTACATTGTTTATGAAAACTTCTTCAATGTCGAATATATTTTTGGAAAACAAAATTTCCAATATTTTATTTTTTATTTCGTAATTATTTTTGTATATGGAGTTAAAATTATTTTCCTCCAAAGTCAATGACATAATAACTTCTCTAGCTCTTCCAAAAATTATTTTAAAAAATTCATATTGATAATAAGTAATTATTTCAAACCCATCGATGTAAATTTTATAATCAGAAAACATATTTTCATTATTTTGAAATACGGAATTTATTATTAACATTTCATCTAACGGATCCAAATATTTTCCTTTCAACTCACCTTCATATAAATCATTTAAAATTTTGAAATCCCAAAGTTTTCTATAAAGCTCGCCATCCTTATTAATTTTCCCTAAAACCTCATTTATTTTTTCATTTGTAAAATTATAATTTTTAAAATCAACTAAAACAGATAATATTTCATCTGAAAAATCAATTTTAGTATTTGATTTAAAATATTTTAATTGTTCGCAATTATTTTTAAAAACATAATTAATAAGAACACTTTTTCCTATATCAGATATTTTCCCTTCACTAAAACCTTTATAAATATTTATAAGCCTTGAAGTTAATTTCTTAAAATCCATAACCTCAACTCTCGAAAATATATTTTCACCAAAAAAATTTATAAGTCTATTTTCTATCATAAAAGTATTGTGACTCGGAACAAAAATTATAATTTTATCTTCAGAGTTTTTTCCTGTTTCTTCAATTATATATTGAGTTTTTCCATATCCTTTTTTCGAATGAATAAATTTAAATTTCAATTTTCACCATTCCCTATTAAAACTTATAAAAAAAATACCTAGCAAAACAAACTAGGTATTTTTGGCGGAGAAAGAGGGATTTGAACCCTCGCACCGGTTTCCCGATCTACGCCCTTAGCAGGGGCGCCTCTTCAGCCACTTGAGTATTTCTCCAAAAATATTCTTAAAAAACTGGCGGAGAGAGTGGGATTCGAACCCACGGTACGCTATCAACGCACGCCGGTTTTCAAGACCGGTGCCTTAAACCACTCGACCATCTCTCCACGAGTACAGAAACCATTATAATTCTATTATTATACTTTGTCAATACTTTTATTCAAATTTTACGAATCATAATAGTTTCATTTATGATCTTTTATGAATTAATTATAGATGTTATTTTAGTAATATAACTTTCATTAAAAAAATTCTCTTTATACTTATCTCTATAATAACTTTCTTTCTCAATTGGTATAAGCGAAAATTTAAGTTGATTAATCATAACATTTTTAATTTTATCCTCAAAAGAAATATCGCTATCTAAAACTTTTTTAACTTCGTTTTTGTATATTTCTTTAAAATAATCTCCAAAAATATTTTCAATAACTTCATTATTAAAAGCAAACTTTTCTAAATCATCTAAATTGTCTATATCATCATACAAAAATCCATAATATCCTGGAGCATATTTTATTCTCTCATTACTCTTGTCAAGAATTTCAATTTCTCCATATTTTTCTCTCATTTTTTTCAATTGATTTTCATCGACTACAATAAGAGCATTTTGTATTTCGACAATCATATCATTCTTATCTAAATAATCCAAGTTAGGATCATTTATTATCGTATTAACATAAGTTTCATAAACAGGTTTATATCTTTCAGGAATGTTGTAAAGCAAATCATCCTCATAGAACGAAAGAGAATACAAATTAGCTGGATAATTGAAAATATTAAACAAAAATTTATGATTTATTCTATAAGTTTCTCTATTATCATTTATAATATTTAAATTTTTAACACGTTCTGTCCTCAAAGCAAAATCTTCTCTTAAAGTTGGCTTATACTTTGAATAAAGTATTTGTTTTAAAGCAATTATTTTATCCTTTATAGATAAAACCTCATTGTCTATTATCAAAAATGCATCCTCAACATAATTTTTATAAACATCTGGAGAAATTTCTTGGATTATATAATCATGAAAAGCAAACTCCTTTAAATCTTCAGTATTTAAAATTTTATTGTACAAATAACCATAATCATCACCCTTATAGGTATAGTAACTAGAATTTTTATTAATATCATCATTCTCTTTTAATTCATTTGCATAATAAAAATTATCATTAAACTTAACGAATAAATCATTATTCTTATTTCTAAAAATATTTATTTTAAGATATATTCCATCTAAATTTTCATTTCCTAATTTTATTTGATAGGAAAACTCAGATAAGTCTTGCTTAATTCCATTGTAATTATCAATATTACCTTCTCCTAAAATAATATTTCTTATTAATTTGGTTTCAGTTTCATTAAAATCAATAATAGTTGGAGAAATATCTGATCCAATAGTTAAATCCTTATAATACTTATTAAAATTAAAATTATTTAAAAAATCTTTATAATAATTCTCATTTATATAAAGACCACTATATATGTACAAATCATTTTCATTTACGTAATCTTGAAATCCATTTATATAAATTAACTTTCCCTCGACAATTTCTCGTATTTCAATATTATCTTTAAAATAATTATTTTTATTTAAAAAAGCGATAACTGGAAATTTATCTTCATCTAAATTTAAATAACTAAAATCATCACTGTATAATTTAAAATAATTAGTTCCATCTATGTTTATACTTCCATTAACGTATTTGTAAGCTTTTTTATTAAGATCGTCAAAATTTAAAGAAACAGATAAAACTAAAAATATAAAAATTATAACTACAATCAACGAAATATTTCTAAAATTGTTACTCATCTATACATCCCTTCAAAAAAACACAAATAATCATTTGTTTGGAGAAATATTGGTTAAATTACCAAAATATTTTTGTAAAACTCCAGGCAACTCTATACTTCCATCTTTTTTTTGATAATTTTCAAGTATAGCTGCAAAAGTTCTTCCTACAGCCAATCCCGAACCATTTAAAGTATGAACAAACTTGGGTTTATCTCCTAAATTCTCTCTATACCTTATATTGCTCCTTCTGCTTTGGAAACTCTCAAAATTGCTACAACTTGAAATTTCCACATATCTTCCATAACTTGGCATCCAAACTTCAATATCATACTTAAAAGCTTGGGAAAAACCTAAATCACCTTTGCAAACATTAACAACTCTATAAGGTAAGTTTAACTCTTTGAGTATGCTCTCAGCATCTAACACTAATTTTTCTAATTCACTGTACGAATCTTCTTCACGACAAAATTTAACTAATTCTACTTTGTTAAATTGGTGTTGTCTTATTAGTCCTCTCGTATCTCTTCCTGCAGAACCAGCTTCAGACCTAAAACAAGCACTATACGCCACAAATTTTATAACTGAATTTTCATCATCTAAATTTATTATTTCATCTCTATAATAGTTTGTAATTGGTATTTCAGCTGTAGGTATTAAAAAATAATCACTTCCTGAAATTGAAAAAGCATCATTTTTAAATTTAGGCAATTGCCCCGTTCCCGTAAAACTATTCCTATTAGCTAAAAAAGGAGGAAATATTTCAGTATAACCATTTTCTAAAGTGTGCTTATCTAAAAAATAATTTATAAGGCTCCTTTCAAGTTTTGCTCCAATTCCTTTATAAAAAACAAATCTCGAACCTGTTACCTTAGAACTTCTTTCAAAATCTAAAATATCCAAATCTCTAGCTATATCCCAATGAGGTTTTATTTCAAAATCAAATTTTCTTGGCTCACCCCAACTTCTAACCAAAACATTACAACTATCATTATCTCCATTAGGAACTTCATCATTAGGTATATTAGGAATTCTCAACATTATGTAATTTATTTTTTCATTTATACAAGATATTTTTGAATCTAATATTTTTATTTTTTCTCCAAGTTCCCTCATTTCATTAAATAATGATTGAACATCTTTTCCTTCTTTTTTTAATCTGGGTATAGAAGATGAAGTATTATTTCTCTTACTTTTTAACTCTTCAACCTCAAGAATTAAACTTTTCTTTTCAAAATATAGAGAAACAACATCATCTATCATACTAAGAGAAAAATCTTCTCCTCTGTTTTCCAATTTATTTTTTACAAAATCTTTATTGAGCGAAATAAATTTCAAATCTAACACTTTTACTCTCCTCCAACTTGTACAATCCTTATTTAAGATCAAAATCATGATCCTTAATTGATATTATATCCGATCCTGAATTAATAATATTTTTACAAATGATATCTCCAAATTTAGTATTATCGCTAATAAAAAGTCTTCTAACAGCTTTTGAACATTCTAAAAATTTATTTAAACTAATTTTTGCATTTGTTTTAACTGGTATTACCTTCCTAAAATCATCTCCCCTAAACTTGACAATAGAAACGAAATATTCATTATCCATATAAAACTGACCTTGATATTTAAAATATTTCTCAAAATATTTTCCGTACAAAAAACTTACTCCCCCTAAATCTCATTGAAATTTTTAACTCTAAGCACATTATCATCCAAAACTTTTTGCAAAGAACAACCAGTATGATTAATTATTATACTACAAAATTTATCATAACAATCAATACAATTATTAAACTTGCATTCTACTCTATCTAATAAATCATTTAATGTTTTTATATGGGATTTATCTAAAATTTCAATAACTTCCCCTTCAGATAATAAATTACAATAACAAACTAAATTGTTAAATTTAATATCCTCATTATTATTCTCAACTTTATTTTTAAACTCGATATTATTTTTTAAAACCAATTTAAACCTCGATTTTAAATTTTCAACAACTTCTTTAGCACCGTAAAATATTCCATTAAATCCAAAATAACTTTTATTCAACATCAATTCATTCGAAGTAAATTTATCAAATAAAGAAAATTTCAAATATTCAATTTGCTTAACAATAATTTTATCCTGTGAAAAATCATCCACAAATTCTCTAATCGCTTCCACATCGCTAATTTTAAAACCTATTTCACTAATTATATCAACTTTTATATTCCCTATAAAATTTTTGTAAAAAATTATACAGTATTCTTCCTTTTTAAATCCAACAACCTCATTAAAATACTTATTAAATTTTAAAGACAATGTATATGTTTTTGAAACATAGCTATAATTTTTAAAATTTCGGGTATCAACAAAAGCTTTGGAACTTAATTCATTATCTCTTCCGCCTATGTAAAATTCATCTTTCACCTTAACAATATCTCTGAATCCTTTATCAAATATAAAATCAACAGAATTTTCGTAAGCAACATTATAAAACACATCAACAATATTAGTTAAATTCAAAATCAAACAATTTTCAGAAATATATTCCTGTTTTTCAGATTTAAATTTAAAATTAATTTCCTCGTTTTTAATTGCAAAATTTTCGCATATTTTTTTTACAAATTCATAACAACTTTTATCATTTAAGTTCTTATCAGTAAAATTTGAGACCCCATTATAAATTATAATAGAGTCCTTGTTTAAATAATTTTTACTAAAATTTCTACCTTCATCTATAAGAGCAATTTTAAAATTATATTTGCTCAATTCGTAACATAAAAATAACCCTAATTCATTAAAACCAAATATGATTAAGTCGTAATTCATATTACACCTCTAGAAAACTACTCCAAATTTTTTAAAATTTTATCTAACTCATTTATAAATTCTCAATATCTCACACAATCTAAATTTATTTAAACGCTTATCCATTCTAAAACTAACTTCATAACTTTCATCGATTAAATTTTCCTCATTATTAATATTATTAATATCATTAATTTTCAATAAAAATTTTTCTCATGTACTTATTACAAAGCTTCTCCTACAATTATTTTTCCATTATAGTAAATAATTATTCTTTTAAAGTTATAATACCGCATTTTATCAATTTACATTTAAATAAATAGATTTATAAATACAAAATAAAAGAAATTATTTATAAATTCGTGATCTTAGTTGTATTTATTCTTAAATAAACTAATTCAGAAATCAACATATTTATATAAAATTTTATATAAAAACATTTTTATACAATAAATATCTATTGTAACCATCTACAATTTATTTAACATAATTTCTGATAAATTAATATAAATGAAAAAAATAATTAATATGGGCCATAAAAATAATAAAATACATGATGAAATTAAGGTATGAATTTTTTTAATAAAAAAATTCATACCTTAATTTCATAAATATAGTAAATGAAAAATCAAAAATAATGACTGAATAAACGAATTTAAAAAATTTTTCTTATTAAAAATAACAAACTCTCACATTTTAAGATACTCCATCGCAATATTTTAAAATTTTTGTGTATTTATCATTTTCTACATTCCTACTTGAGTGATGATGTCTTATAGAATTCAAAATCTGAAAAGAAAAATTTAACGTTTTCAACATATCAAAACTATATTTAGAATGCTTGTAGTATTTATAAACTCTTTGCTTATCCAAAAAAAATACTAATTTTCTAAATCTCTTGTTACTTCTAATTAAAACTATGAAAGGTTTTAAAAACAAATTTATCTTAGAGTGAATTTTACCAACATCATGAAGTAAACACATTTTTACTACTTCAAATTCTTCAAAGTTTTCTATTTTAAAAATATCCATAACTTCCAAAGATTTTTTAGCAACCCGTATAGAATGCTGTCTCTCAGTTTTTAAAAGCTTATTAAATATTCTTTTTTCCTCATTGTTTAAGTAATAATTTAAAAACTCATCATCTATTTTTTCAAACCAACTTACCAAATAATATACAAATTGTTTAAATCTATACATAAAATTACCTTTCCTTATATTATTTCTTAACTATATTTTTAACAATTATCACTTTTAAAATACAAATAAAAAAGCACGCAGAAAACCACGTACTTAGAATATTGGTGGAGATAAAGGGACTCGAACCCTTGACCCCCTGCGTGCAAGGCAGGTGCTCTCCCAACTGAGCTATACCCCCATGGTGGATCTTCAGGGACTCGAACCCCGGACCAACCGGTTATGAGCCGGTTGCTCTAACCAACTGAGCTAAAGATCCAAAACATACAAACAACTTACAAAGGATATTCTACAACACATATTATAAATTGTCAACATATTTTTTATTCTTTTATCTTACCTATAGCTATAACCTTTTCAAAATTAGTAGTTTTCATAAGCTTTACTCCAAGTGAACTTCTTCCTATCTGTGAAACATCATTTATTCTTAATCTTATACCAACGCCATTCGAATTCACCAACATTATGTCATTTTTATCATTTACAACACAAGCACAAGAAACTTTCCCCGTCTTATCAGTGACTTTGTAAGTTTTTATTCCTTTTCCCCCACGCTTTTGAACTGGATATTGTTTCAAAGGAGTTCTTTTCCCATATCCATTTTCACTTACTATCATTAAATCTTCTCCATTTGTTGCAAGATCAAGTGTAACAAGTGAATCTCCACTTCTTAAAGTTATAGCTTTAACTCCTCTAGCTGTTCTTCCCATAGCTCTAATATTTTTTTCACTGAATATTATAGCGTATCCTGAACTAGTAACCATTACAATATTGACATCACCTTTTGTCTTCTTAACATTTAAAAGTTCATCTCCATGCTTAATTCCAATAGCAATCAATCCTGTTTTCCTTATTTTTATAAATTCAGAAGTCTTAGTCTTTTTTATAAGACCAAACTTTGTTGCCATTAATATATATCCTTCTTCATTGAAATCTTCTAAACACAAAACAACCTGCACTTTTTCATTATTATTCAATTGTATTAAATTAACTACATTAATCCCTTTTGCAACTCTAGATGAATCTGGTATTTCATAAGCTTTTATACTATAAACTCTACCTAGATTAGTGAAAAATAACAAATTGTGATGAGTTGTTGTATGAAATATATTTTTTATAAAATCATTTTCTTTAATAGTCATAGCCTGCATACCTCTTCCCCCTCTCCTTTGACTGGAATAAGTATTTGAAGCCATTCGTTTTATGTATCCATCATGAGTTAAAGTTATAACTATATCTTCCTTTTGTATTAAATCATCTTTATCCACCTCATCTATAGATGATAATAAATCAATCTCTGTTCTTCTATCATCACCATACTTTTTCTTTACCTCATTTAATTCATCTTTAATTAAATCCAATAATTTACTTTCATCACTTAATATTCCTGATAAATATTCAATTAACTTTAACTTTTCCAAAAGTTCTTCATCAATTTTATCACGCTCAAGAGCAGTTAATCTTCGTAACCTCATTTCAAGTATAGAATTAGCTTGAACTTCAGATAAACCAAAATTATTCATTAAAGAATTTCTTGCAATTTCTATAGTCTTAGAAGATTTAATAATTTTTATAACCTCATCTATATTATCAAGTGCAATTTTATATCCTTCTAAAATATGTTTTCTTTGTTCTGCTTTATTTAAATCAAATTCAGTTCTTCTTGTTAAAACCTTCTTCTGATAAATTAAATAATGATGCAAAATATCTTTTAAATTAAGTACCTTAGGTTCATTTTCAACTAATGAAAGCATTATAACTCCAAAACTATCTTGAAGTTTTGTTAATTTATAAAGCTGGTTTAACAAAACATTTGGGTTAACATCCTTCTTTAATTCTATAGCAATTCTTATACCATCCCTATCAGATTCATCTCTTAAATCACTTATACCCGAAATTTTTTTTTCTCTTATTAAATCAGCCATGTGTTCTATTAATTTAGATTTATTAACTTGATATGGTAATTCCGTAACTATTAAATGATTTTTATTATTTATTTCTTCAATTGAAACTCTAGATCTTACTAATACCTTTCCTCTTCCCGTCTCAAAATAATCCTTTATTCCTTTGTCTCCTATTACAATTCCACCTAGAGGAAAATCTGGTCCCTTTATAAATTTCATCAAATCTTCTGTTGTTACATTTTCAATTCCATTATCAACTATGTATATAATTCCATCTATCACTTCATTTAAGTTGTGTGGAGGAATATTCGTAGCCATACCAACAGCTATACCTGAAGATCCATTTACGAGAAGATTGGGAAACCTACTTGGCAAAACAATTGGCTCTCTCTCTGAACCATCGTAGTTGTCAACAAAATCAACTGTATTTTTGCCTATATCCTTAATCATCTCGATTGTAATTTTACTCATTTTAGCTTCAGTATAACGCATGGCCGCCGCTGAATCTCCATCTATAGAACCGAAATTTCCATGCCCGTTTACAAGAGGATTTCTCATTGAAAAATCTTGAGCCATTCTAACAAGTGCATCATAAACAGAAGCATCTCCATGAGGATGAAAATTAGCCAAAACATCTCCGACTATTTTAGCACTTTTCCTATAAGGTTTATCCGGATACAACGACAAACTATGCATAGAATACAAAATTCTCCTATGAACAGGCTTTAAACCATCTCTAATGTCAGGTAAAGCTCTCCCAATGATTACGCTCATAGAATATTCCATATAGCATTTTTTCATTTCACTACTTATATCAACTGATATTACCTTACCATTATTTTGCTCCATTGCTCCTCCTTAATTAAATGTCTAAATTTATAACATTTTTAGCATTATTTTGTATAAACTCTCTCCTAGGTTCAACTTTATCTCCCATTAAAATAGAAAATATCTCGTCAGCATAACTAGCATGCTCAATAGTAACTTTCATGAGAGTTCTCGTTTCTGGATTCATTGTTGTGTCCCACAACTGATCTGCATTCATTTCACCTAAACCTTTATACCTTTGCACATCTACTCCATCTTTTCCAATGTCCTCTATTTTTTTGCTTAACTCATCATCCGAATAACAATAGTACTCACCTTTACCCTTAGTTATTTTGTACAAAGGAGGTCTCGCAATATAAACAAATCCACTCTCAATTATTTGAGGAACATATCTATACAAAAAAGTTAAAAGAAGAGTTCTTATATGAGATCCATCAACATCAGCATCTGTCATTAATATAATTCTGTTGTATCTAATTTTATTTATATCGAACTCTTCACCTATTCCGCACCCAAATGCAGTTATCATACACCTTATTGAATCAGAACTTAAAATTTTATAAATTCTTTGCTTCTCAACATTCATTATCTTACCTCTCAATGGTAAAATAGCTTGAAACCTTCTATCTCTTCCCTGTTTAGCAGATCCTCCAGCAGAATCTCCCTCTACAATATATATTTCACACTCCTCTGGATTTTTTGATGTACAATCAGCAAGTTTTCCTGGAAGAGAAGTCCTATCTAAAACCGATTTCCTCGTAGTTTCTCTAGCTTTTTTCGCAGCTTCCCTAGCTTTAGCAGCCAATATAGCTTTATCACAAATTATTTTTCCTATTGAAGGATTCTCATTTAAAAACTCAGAAAAATTATTAAAAAATACATTATCAACTATACCTCTAACTTCACTGTTACCAAGTTTAGTTTTTGTTTGACCTTCAAATTGAGGGTTTTGTATTTTTATAGATAAAACACAAACGACTCCTTCTCTTATATCTTCACCCGTTAAACTTTTAATTTCATCTTTCCCATCTTTTATATAATTAAATTTTTTCGCATAATCATTTATACATCTAGTTAATGCCGTTTTGAATCCTACTAAATGAGTTCCACCTTCTTGAGTAAATATATTGTTTACATAAGTTAAAATATTTTCCGTGTAAGCATCAGTATATTGAATAGCAACTTGTACTTCCATATCATTTTTAATTTCTTCAAAATATATTACATCATTAAATAAACTTTGCTTTCCTTTGTTTATGTGAGAAATAAACTCTCTTATTCCACCTTTGTAATAAAACTCTTCCTTATCTCCATTTCTTAAATCTTCCAAACTTATTTTTATACCAGCATTTAAAAAAGCAAGCTCCCTAAACCTTTGACCTAAAGTTTCAAAATCAAATTCCAACGTGTCTTTAAATATTTTGTCATCTGGTAAAAAATAAGTTTCCGTTCCAGTTTCACTACTAAGCCCGATTTTCTCTACATTACACTTAGGTTTGCCTTCCTCATATTCTTGATAAAATACGCATCCATCTCTCTTAACTTTAACATAACATTTTTTAGATAAAGCATTTACTACAGATGCACCAACCCCATGAAGCCCTCCTGAAATTTTATAACCACCACCATTAAATTTTCCTCCAGCATGAAGCACCGTCATTATAACTTCAAGTGTGGACTTCTTTAACTTAGGGTGTTCTCCTACGGGAATTCCTCTTCCATTATCAATTACAACAATTGAATTATCTCGATTTATTTTAACATTTATTTCATTACAAAATCCCGCTAAAGCTTCATCTATGCTGTTATCTATAATTTCATAAACCAAATGATGAAGTCCCTTTTTAGAAGTATTTCCTATATACATTCCAGGTCTCTTTCTAACAGCTTCTAATCCTTCTAAAACTTCTATTTGACTTTCGTCATATTGGTTATAATTATTTTTTTCCAACTAAATTCCTCCATTTATTTATTTTTTAATTTCATAAATCCTCTTAATTAGAGTACTTGAAGAAATCGGAGATAGAAATATTTTGCTGCTTTTATCTATTTCTGTTAATATGACAGACTTACCAGAACCTTCGCATAAATCAAATACAAATCCATCTTCATCTGATATTTTTAAAAACTCATTACTATCTACGCAATTAAAAGTAGTATTGTAGGAAAATATTCCTATTATATCTTTAATTCTAACACTGGTATCCGAACCTATTTGTATGTACATTTTTAAAAATCTCCTTATAAAATTCTACCATTATTAACATTAAAAGTCTTATGCGAACTTAAAACACGTTCATTTAATTCTGTACAAGTTATGAACGTTTGAATATTCTCTATAAAATTCAATATAAAATTTCTTCTGTTTCTATCCAACTCAGATAAAATATCATCTAATAAAAGAACTGGGTATTCTCCTAAAAATTCCTTTATTATTTCAACCACACCTAACTTTATTGAAATAACACTGCTTCTTTGTTGCCCTTGAGAAGAATAATTAAAAACATGATAATCATTTAACTTAACATTAAAATCGTCTTTGTGAATTCCTAAAGAACAAACTTTTTTTAACAAATCAATTTTTCTATTTTCCTTAAGTATATCAAAAATTTTGTTCTTTATATCATCTTCAATTAAATTGAATTTATTAATATCCAAAAAAGTATCGTAATCAATTTGAATTTTTTCACTTGATTTAGAAATTTTTTCGTGTATGTTCTGAGAAAAAGCATTAAGAGCTTTCAAATAATTAAATCTCTTCTTCATTATAACACTTGAATATAAAGATAATTGTTCGTCATAAACATCTAACAAAGATAAATCCACTTTATCTTTTTTCAATAAAATATTCTTATGTTTCACAACTTTATTGTAGCTAATTAAAGCTTTTAAATATTTATTATCAATTTGAGATATATTCATATCTAGAAACTTTCTTCGTATAGCTGGAGATTCCTTAACTATTTTTAAATCTTCAGGAGAAAACATAACAACCTTTAAATATCCAATAAAATCTGAAGATTTAATTATCCTCATTCCATTTAAAAACAAATCTTTCTTACATGACTTTGAATTTAATTTTAACGCCACTTCAAAACATTTTAAATTTTCCTTTTTCCCAAATAAATTTATTTCAAAATCCTCTTCCTCAAACTTAATTAAATTTAAATTTTTATTAGTTCTATGAGATTTTAAAAAACACGAAAAGAATATTGCTTCTAACACATTTGTTTTTCCTTGGGCATTTTCACCAACAAAAACATTTAACTTTTCATGAAAATGCAACTCTAAATTTTTGTAATTCCTAAAATTTTTTAAAAATAAGTTGCTTAAATACATTTTCTCTCCAACAAAATTTTAAGATCATTTATTTTAAATCATAAATGATCTTAGATTTAAATCAATATTAAATTACGAACCTAACTGGCAAAACCATATACTTGGAATTTTCATTTTTACTGCTCTTTACAATACACGGCGCTATGTTATTGCTAAATTCCAATTTTATTTCATCATCTTCAATAGCTCTAACAGCATCCATTAAATATCTAGAATTAAAAGCTATATCTAAATCAATTCCCTGTTTCTTTATAAATATTTCTTCCTTAAGTTGACCAACTTGAGAATTTGATTTAAGAATAACCCTTTCATTTTTTATTTCAAGCTTAACCAAATTAGTATTCTTATCTTTAGTTAATAAAGTTGAACGCTCAAGACCATCTATAAATTCGTATTTAGATAAAATTATAGAAACTTTATTTTCTTTAGGTATTATTGTCTCATAATTTATAAAATCTCCTTGAAGCAATCTCAAAATAATCTTATCATTGTTAATCTTAATCATAACAAAATTATTTGTAAGATATATATCTATTAATTCATCACTATCTTTTAAGATTTTATTGATTTCATTTAAAGTTTTAGCTGGAACAATAATATTAATGTTAAAATTATTATCTATAATTTCGCTTTTTAAAGCAAGTCTAAATCCATCTAACGCTACAAAAGTTAAAACATCATCTTTAATATTAATAAGCACACCTGTAATAATTCCCTTTGATTCATCGAAAGAAGCAGAAAAAGTTGTACTTTTTATCATGTGTTTAAAAACATTTTGTTTAAGTGAAATCTTATTTTTAAAATTAACTTCTGGTATTTTGGGATATTCTTCTGAATCTAAATTTATCAAACTAAATTCCGTATTTCCACTAGATATAATTACATTTTTATCATCATCACTTTTAATTTCAATTTTATCATTAGGTAACCTTTTTATAATTTCTCCAAACAATCGAGAATCCAATAAAAGTTTTCCTTCAGATAAAATTTCTGCTGAAACTTTTGTTTCTATAGATAAATCCGTATCAATTCCAATCATTGTTAAATTATTATCACTTACTTGCATAAATATGCAACCAAAAATTTGTGAATTTGACTTATTTGTTATAGCTCTTTGAACAATATTTATTTTTTCAACTAGTTCATTTTTATTGCAATAAAATTTCATGATTAAACCTTCCTTAAAAAAATAAAAAAATTTTTTAGTAATATTAGTAATAGGTATTGTTAATTATGTTGAAAACCATACATGTTAATAAATTCAACAAAAACACACTATTTAAAATTGTTGATAAATATAAAAATAAAATATGGATTTACTCACATTAACATAACCAAAGAAAACTTATAAAAATTTTTAACAAAAAAAATTAATACTTACAAACAAAAAAATAATAACTAGTTTTATCTATTATTTAATATTTTATTTGATAATTCATTGATGACAGTGTTAAATTCTTTATCAGATTCTATTTTGTTTAATATTTTCTCATAAGCGTGAATTACAGTTGTATGATCTCTTCCACCGAAGTTTTCTCCAATTTTAGGAAGGGAAGCATCTGTGAGTTTTCTGCATAAATACATAGCGATTTGTCTAGGAAAAGCAATGTTTTGAGGTCTTCTTTGTGATTTAAGCATGTCTACATTTAAATCGAAATAGTTAGCTACAGTTTCTTGAATATACTCTATTGTAACTGTTTTGGAATTCTTAGTATTTATTAAATCTTTAAGAGCTTCTTTTGCAATTTCAAGAGATACACTACTATTAGTTAAATTTGTGTAAGCAACGACCCTTAAAAGAGCACCTTCTAATTCACGTATGTTAGATTTTATTTTAGTTGCAATATAAATCAAAACTTCATTGGGTATGTCCAACTTATCCACATCAGCCTTTTTTCTTAAAATTGCTATTCTTGTTTCATAATCAGGTGGTTGTATATCAGCAATGAGTCCCCATTCAAACCGGGAGCAAAGCCTTTCTTCTAAAGTTTTAATTTCTTTTGGTGGTCTATCGCTTGATAAAATAATTTGCTTGTTCGACTCATGAAGCGCGTTGAATGTATGGAAAAATTCTTCTTGAGTTCGTTCTTTACCAGCAATAAATTGAACATCGTCAATTAATAAAACGTCTACATTTCTATATTTTTCTCTGAACTCAATGTTCTTATCATCCTTTATGGCACTTATTAATTCGTTTATAAACTTTTCAGATGTAACATAAACAACTTTTAAATTTTTATTGTTTTCATTAATTAAATGACCTATTGCATGCATTAAATGAGTTTTTCCTAAACCAACTCCTCCATATATAAAAAGAGGGTTGTAAGCTTTGGAGGGCGATTCAGCAACAGCTAAAGAAGCTGCGTGAGCAAATCTATTACTATTTCCAACAACAAACGACTCAAAAGTATATTTAGTATTTAAGTTGGAATTTAATAGATCAGTGCTTTTTATGTAGTTTGGTTCATGTTTAGGAGTTTTCTTAACAAAATCTTCCTTATTAAAGTCATCTTTTAAAATAATTTTTATTTTATAATCTTTATTTGTTATAGAATGAGTTATTTTATTTAAAGTATCCAAATATCTCAAATTTATAGTTTCAAGTATAAGTGAATTATTACAACCTATTATCATTTTTGAATCATTTATATTTAAAATCTCAGTATCAGAAAACCAAGTATTAAAACTTATGTCTGACAAAGATTTTTTTAGCTCTGACAAAATATCAATCCATAAATCGTTATAGTTGGTCTGCAAAGTAATTACCTCCAATTAGAATACAAATTTTTAAATACACAAACTAACAAAGATTTATAAACAAATATTTAATTAATAAATTTAACACAAAAATCAAATGTTATTAACTACTACGCGAAACAACTTATAAACAATTAATAAAAGACATAACATAATGAGAAAATAGCTATAAATCAAAGTTATACAAAAATACAAACACAATATAAACAAAATTATAAACTGTATACAAAATTGTTGAAAAATATAAAAGTTATCAACAACTCAAAAACATAATAGCACAATAAACGATAATTATTCAAATAAATTTATAATTCACAAAATACAAAATATATTTAAAAATACCTTATTAAAATTTATTGACATAAATAAAGAAACCATATATAATCTTACTCAACAATTTAAGTTAGATATTTTGTTTAGAATGGGGTGGTTACATGTTCATGACATATCAGCCAAAAAAAAGGCAAAGAAAAAAGGAGCACGGTTTTAGAAAGAGAATGAGAACGGCTTCAGGAAGAGCGGTTATAAGGAGAAGAAGACTAAAAGGGAGAAAAAGATTAACTTATTGATATAAAGAGGCGTGTTATTTAAAATAATGTGCCTCTTTAGATTTTTGTGAGTTTGTTTTTGTAATTCGTATGAAGGTTCACAAGATACATAAAAATTATGAATTTAGAATTGTTTATGGTAAAGGTAAATGTTTTTCAAGTAGTTTATTTATAATGTACGTGTATAAAAACAAAAAGAATTTTCTTTTAAATAGATTAGGAATAAGTGTTAGTAAAAAAGTTGGTAAAAGCGTTACTAGAAATAGAGTCAGAAGGCTTGTGTATGAAGTTTATAGATTAAATTCTCATAAACTCAAAAATGGATACGATATAGTTTTTATATCTAGAAATAGAGCTAAAGATAAATCTTACTTGGAAATTGAAAAAAGTATAATTAATTTGTTAAAAAGAGGTATGATTTTAGATGAATAAGATGTCGTTACCTATAAGGTTTATAAAACTTTACCAAAAGTATATATCTCCTATGTCAATGCCGAGATGCAAATTTTATCCAACGTGTTCTAATTACGCGATAGAAGCCTACAAGAAATATAATTTTTTTAAAGCGACGTTCTTAACTTTTACAAGAATTTTAAGATGTAATAGATTTTCAAAAGGTGGATATGATCCTTTAAAATAAAAAAATGTACTTTTTATATTTTTTATATTAGAATTATGAAGATAGTAAAATTTAAGGGTAGGGGGATTACGTTTTGATTAATGGACTAGTTGGACTATTAATAAAAGGATTTGAGGGATTACATGAAATAGTTTTTAGTGTTATTCCTAATGTTAATATATCTTACGGAGTTACGATTATATTAGCAACAATAATTGTAAAAGCTGTTACATTACCTCTAAATATAAAGCAAATTAAAAGTAGTAAGATTTTACAAAAAATTCAACCTGAAATAAAGAAAATTCAAGATAAATATAAATCAGATCCACAAAAACAACAACAACAAATGTTAAAAATGTATAAGGAATATAAAATAAATCCAATCTCTGGTTGTTTACCAGCTCTTATACAGCTACCAATTCTTCTATTGTTTTTTCAATTATTTTTGCGTTTGCCAGGTATTAATGAAAATACAATTTCATTTTTATGGATACCAAATTTAGCAGTTAGGGATCCCTATTTTATATTACCTGTACTAGCTCTTTTAACGGGTTTTGTTCAAGGTAAATTAACGATGCCTACGCCAGCTGATAAACAACAAGCAAGTCAAAATAGAGTTATGAATATAGTTTTGTCAGTAATGTTTGGAGTGTTTACAATATCTGTTTCATCAGCTGTAGGTATTTATTACGTATTTAGTAATATTTTTTCTATAATTATAAGCTTTTTCATAAATAAGGTTCTTTCTAAAGATGAAAAAAGTTTAAGTAAATAAAATTAATTTTATAAAGTTTGTGGGTTGTTTTATTGACAGCCCATTTTTTATTGGAGGTATTAACGATTATGGCAACTACAATAGTTGGGTTATCCACATCAGTTTCAAATAGTGCAATTAATATAATTAGAATTTCGGGTGAAGAAAGTCTAAGCATAATAAATAAAATATTCACTTCTAAAGAAAAGTTAAAACCAAATGTAATAACCTATGGATTTATAAAATATGAAAACGAAATTTATGATGAGGTTTTAGTTAGTTTTATGAAATCTCCTAAAAGCTATACTGGTGAAGATGTAATTGAAATAAATTGTCACGGTGGAAAACTAATTACTAACAAAATTTTAAATTTAATTTTGAAACTTGGAGCAAATTTGTGTTTACCTGGAGAATTTACAAAAAGAGCTTTTTTAAATGGAAAAATAGATTTAACTAAAGCGGAAGCTATTATGGATTTAATAAATTCTAAAACTTCTTTGGAGTTAAAATGCTCTTTAGATCAACGACTAGGAAAATTATTTAGGAGAATAAATTTAATAAAGGAAAAAATGATAAATGTTTTATCTCGAATTGAAGTTATTATTGATTTTGAAGATGAACTTGAAGATTTAAATAAGCAAGGAATAGAGGATGAAATTTTAAATTTAAAAAATGAAGTTTTAAATATTCTTAAATTTAGAAATCAAGGTATGATAATTAAAAATGGAATTAAAACTTCCATAGTTGGCAAACCCAATGTAGGTAAATCTTCCCTATTAAATTATTTATGTGATTATGATAAAGCTATAGTTACAGATATTCCTGGAACAACCAGAGATGTAATTGAAGAATTTGTAGATTTTGGGGGAGTTATTTTAAATTTATTCGATACAGCTGGTATTAGGGAAAGTTGTGATTTAGTTGAACAAATAGGTATAAACAAAACTTTTGATAAAATAAACGAAAGCGATTTAATATTTTTTATGTTGGATTCAACAAGAGAAATTGATGATGAAGATTTTAAAATATACGATCTTGTGGAAAATAAAACTACAATTTTTCTTATAAACAAATGTGAAAACAAAATTTTTGATAAAAAACATTTAATAAATAAATTTAAAGCATGCAATGAAAACAATGTTATTGAGATATCTGTTGCAAATAAACAAGGTTTTGAAAATTTAAGCTCTTTAATAAAAAATAAGTTTTATTTAAACGAAGATGTTTTGGAAGATGAAGATATAATTATCACAAACATGAGGCATGTAGAATGTTTAAATAATTCTTTAACGAGCTTAAATAATTCTATAAATTCCTTAAAAAATTCAATGCCTCTTGATATAATTTCAATAGATATTAGAGAAGCGTTAACATTTATAATGAAAATAACTGGAGAGGATGTTAATGAATCAATTATTGATAATATTTTTTCTAAATTTTGTATTGGAAAGTAGGAATATAAATTATGGAATATTTGAGAGGAGAATTTTCCGTTGTAGTAATAGGAGGAGGACATGCGGGCATAGAAGCCTCCCTAGCATCTTCAAAAATGGGATTAAAAACTCTATTAATAACTTTAAATTTAGATTCAATTGGATTTATGCCTTGCAACCCAAGTATTGGAGGAACAGCAAAAGGTCATTTAGTTAAAGAGATAGATGCTTTAGGTGGACAAATGGGTTTAACTGCAGATAAATGCGTTATACAAGCTAAGATGTTAAATAGTTCTAAAGGACCAGCAGTTCATTCTTTAAGATTTCAAGTAGATAAACTTAAATATCAAAATGAAATGAAAAAAATTCTTGAAAACACTTTGAATTTAAATATAGTTCAAGGTGAAGTTAAAAGCTTACATATAGAAAACAATGAAGTAAAAGGAGTATTATTAACAACAGGAGCTTATTTTTTAACAAAAGCAATTGTAGTTTGCACAGGAGTTTATTTAAATTCAAGAGTTATAATCGGAGAAAATATTTTTAATTCAGGACCAAATGGTTTTTCTAATGCTACATTTTTAACTAAAACATTTTTAGATCTCGGCATGAACATAAGAAGATTTAAAACAGGAACCCCTGCCAGAATAAATAAATTAAGTATAAATTATGATTTAATAGAAACTCAAAGTGGAGATGAAAGAATAACACCATTTTCTTTCCTAAACAAGGAAATAAATACAGAACAAGTAGATTGTTATTTAACTTATACGAATTTGGAAACTCATAAAATAATTAAAGATAACATAGATAAATCTCCTATATACAATGGAAAAATAAAAGGTGTAGGACCGAGATATTGCCCTTCTATTGAAGATAAAATTGTTAGATTTGGAGATAAAAGTAGACATCAAATTTTCATAGAGCCAGAAGGATTAAATACAAATGAAATGTATTTACAAGGAATGTCTTCTTCTCTTCCAGAAAGCGTCCAATTAAAGATGATAAAGAGCGTTAAAGGACTTAAAAATGTTGAATTAATGAGAACGGGATATGCAATAGAATATGATGTTTTAGATACATCAGAATTGAAAAATACATTAGAGTTTAAAAAAGTTCGTGGATTATTTTCTGCAGGACAAATAAATGGAACATCTGGGTATGAGGAAGCTGCAGCACAAGGAATTATAGCTGGAATAAATTCTTCTTTGTATGTACTTAATAAAGAACCATTTATAATAGATAGGAGCGAAGGTTACATAGGAGTATTAATTGATGATTTGGTTAGTAAGGGAACAGATGAACCATATAGGATGATGACTTCAAGAGCTGAATACAGATTGATATTAAGACAAGATAATGCAGATTTAAGATTAACAGAAAAAGCACATAAAATTGGAATGATAGATGAAAAACGATATTCTATTTATAAAAATAAGAAGAACAATATAAATAATGAATTAGAAAGATTAAAAAATTCTTTTGTAAACAATTCAGATGAGGTTAATCGTATATTGGAAAATATAAATTCTAAACCTTTAAAAAAACCTTCAACTTTATATGATTTAATAAAGAGGACAGAATTAGATTACGACAAAATACATTTATTAGATTATGGAAGGAATTTAATTGACTTTGAAGTTAAAAATCAAATTAATATAATTGCAAAATATGAAGGTTACATAAAAAAACAAGAAGAAGAAATAAAAGCGTTTAAAAAGATGGAGAGTAAAATTATTCCTAAAAATATAAATTATAATGATATTAATGGACTTAGATTGGAATCAAGACATAAATTAAATTTAATAAATCCTCAAAATATAGGACAGGCATCGAGAATACCAGGAGTTTCACCAGCAGATATTTCTGTTTTAATGCTTTATATTGAAATGATTAGGAGAGATAATAAATAGTGAAGTACTTTAGTATTATGAAGGAGTTTTGTCAAAAAATAGACATAGAATTTGATGAACACATTTATAAAAAATTTGAAATTTATATGGATGAACTTATTAAATACAATAAAAATATAAACTTAACGTCAATAACTGATGAAGAACAAATAATTAATAGGCATTTTCTAGATTCTATATCTATATTTAAATATAAAATTAAAGATTTTTCATACATTTGTGATGTTGGTAGTGGAGGTGGATTTCCGGGAATACCCATGAAAATAATTAGAAATGATATAAAAATAGATTTAATTGAATCAAATAATAAGAAAGTTAGATTTTTAAAACACATGATTTTAAAATTGGAATTGGATAATATAAATGTTATATGTGAAAGAATAGAAAATGTTTCACGTGAAAAAAATTTTTTAGAAAAATATGATTATGTTACTTCGAGAGCTATGGCTAGACTTTGTAAATTAATAGAAATGACTATGTCAATATTAAAAATTGGTGGAAAACATATATACTTTAAAGGCGTTAAATATTTAGAAGAATTAGATGAAAGTCAGAATGCTATAGGTATTTTAGGTGGAAAGTTAAATAGTATATTGAGTGTAGATGAGGTAAGCAAATTGATTATAATAGATAAAATAAAAAAAACACCTAATATGTATCCAAGAAATTATAATATAATAATAAAAAAACCTTTATAATTAAAACAACGAAAGCTATATAGCTTTCGTTGTTTTAATTTAAAAATATGATTTTTTTAATTCAATAAATTCAGAACTAGACATCAAAGATAAAACAAAATCATCTAATGTTGCCCTTCTTGATTTTAATTTATTATACCAAAATAATTTTCCTTGATAATCTGGAACTCTGTTGAAAAATGACATATAAACATTATCAATAAAGTTACTAATTTTATCAGATATAACTATTTCTATTGAATTACTAGATTCAGAATTTTCAATATTTTCACTATAATAATAACTTTTAACTTTATATCTAAAGTCATCCCACATAACCCAATTATTTTTGCTCATTATATTTGGGCAAACTTTTCTGCTAGCATCATAATGTCTAACAACATTTTCCAATGGCAAGTCATATTTTTTTAATAAATAAGCGGTTAAATCTGCAGCTTTATCAAATGCTATATTAAAATCACCATTGATATTTATACAAATTTCTATGCCTATACTATTTTCATTAGTTATTCCATATCTACCCTTTCCATCTCCACAATGCCAGGATTTATCTTTATCTTTTATAATTCTCAAAATTTGAGTGTCATCTACAAAATAATGAGCGGAGGATTGCCTATCAGCTGAGTTGAAAAATGAAAAATGAGCATTGGCATCTGCTCCTTTGGATGTATTTCCTGTATCATGAATTACTATATATTTTATAGGTGTTCCTCTTCTTGATGAAAAATTATATTTAACTAATTTTTCATTTATATCCATAAAAAATCTCCCTTTTAAAATTCTCTTAAATAGAATATGAAAAATTAACATTATATGTGAATCAAAAGTCACTGAATAATAAATATTTTATTTAGGAAAACTAGAGTTTTAAAATTTGAATAAGGAGTTTTTTAAATATGAAAAAATTTATGTTTTCAATATTAATTGTATTTGTATTTTTTCAATCATTTAAGTTAGCAAATTCTTTTGTTTCAAATGAAGAAAAAAATTTTTTAAGAATAAGTGAAAAATATGATTTATTATTGTATGAAAGATGGAAGAACTCTATTGATTATAAAGGTAGATTGATAGAAGAAATAAACAATAAAAATATGTATGATGAATACAAAAAATATATAATAAAGAATAAGAATAATAAATTATTGAGATTAAAAAGAAAATATTTAAAAAAATTAAATATTAGTTTAGAAAATAAAGATATAATAAAAATAAGAAGATATTTAAAATTAATTTTAAATATCTTTGATAAGGAAAATGAAAATTTAAAAAACAACTTTAATTTAGAGTAACAACTTTAAGTATTACCATATATTAAATTCAAAATTCTATTTAAATCTTCATTCGAATAATACTCTATTTGTATATTTCCCTTGTTTTTTTTATCATTTATGAGTACTTTAGTACCAAAATAATTTTCCAACTTAGATTTTAAATTAATTATATATGGGTGAGAATTTTTAATAATAGTACTATCTATTTCTTGTTTAGGTTTATTTATAGATTGTATCAATTTTTCAGTTTGTCTAACACTTAAACCTTCAGATATTATTTTATTTGAGATTTCAATTTGAAAATTTTCATCTTTTATGCTAACTAAAACTCTTGCATGCCCTTCAGATATTTCTTCACTTAAAACATATTCTTGAACAACACTGCAAAGTTTCAACAATCTTAATTTATTTGATATAGCACTCCTAGATATAGATAACTTTTTTGATAGATCGTCCTGAGTCATATTAAAACTATCGAGTAAATTTTTAAACGCCTTTGCTTCTTCTATTGGATTTAAATCTTCTCTTTGTATGTTTTCTATTAAAGATATTTCTATAATTTCTTGACTGGATTTTTCTACTACAATACAAGGAAGTTTGGAAAAACCGAGTAATTTACTAGCTCTAAACCTTCTTTCTCCAGCTACAATTAAATATTTTCCATTATTTTCACTAACAATTAAAGGTTGTATTATTCCATGAATTTTTATGGATTCAGATAATTTTTGTATGTTATAATCATCAAAAAACTTTCTTGGTTGATTAATATTAGGTTGAATTAAGGATATGTCTATATCTATGTAATTAAAATTTGTTTTTTTGTTATTGTTATTTAAAGAAGATATTTCATTGTAATTAGGTATCAAAGAACTTAATCCTTTTCCAAGTCCATTTTTCTTCATAAACCACTCCTCCTTTGTTTGGATATGAATTCTTTAGATAAGTTTTTATAACACAAAGCACCCTTACATTTTTCATCATAGAGCATTATAGGCAGACCATAACTAGGCGATTCTGCTAATTTTATATTTCGCGGTATAATTGTTTCAAAAACTTTATTTTTAAAATATTTTTTAACTTCTGATATTACTTCATTATTTAAATTAGAGCGAGCGTCATACATACTGAGAATAACTCCCTCAATATACAGATCTTTATTCAAAGAATTATTAATTAAGTTTATAGTATGTATTAGTTGGCTTAATCCCTCTAAAGCAAAGAATTCACATTGTATGGGAATGATCAAGCTATCACTTGCAACTAAAGCATTTAAACTTAAAAAACCTAAAGAAGGAGGACAATCTAGAAAAATAAAATCAAAGAATTTTGTTAATTTATTTATACTTTCTTTAAGAAGATATTCCCTATTTTTTAAATTTATTGTTTCTACTTCTACAGCAGCTAATTCAATAGACGACGGTATAATGTATAAATTTTTAACAAGTTCACTTTCTAAAATTAACGAATTAATATCAGTGTTATTTATAAACAAATCATATATAGATGAATTAATGGTTGTTTTATCTATACCTAAACCACTTGTGGAATTACCTTGAGGATCCATATCTATTATTAAAACTTTAAATCCTTCTAAAGCTAAATAACAAGATAAATTTATATTAGTCGTCGTTTTTCCAACCCCACCCTTTTGATTAAATATACAAATTTTTTTCATATTATTCTATAGAACACCACCTTTAAAAAGTTTCACGTGAAATATTAGTATGAATTTTTTGAAATTTTATTTATCGATGAAACTAAGAATTCCATATCGTTGTTTGTGTTAAATATACTTGGACTTATTCTTATACAACCTAATGGATATGTATTCATTAATTTATGAGTTTCTGGAGCACAGTGTAAACCAACTCTAACACATATATTAAAATATTTATTTAGTATAAACGAAGCTTCATCAGGAGGTATATTCTTAAAGTTTAGACACAGTGTTGAATTTTGATGCTCCATTATAACATCATTAAGTAGTATTATATCACTAATATTTTTGAGTTCATCATAAAAGTTTTTAAGAAGTTGTTTTTTATGATTAAAAATATTGTTTAATCCAAATGATTCTATAAAATTAATTCCACTCAACAATGAACAAATACCAATCATATTATGTGTGCCTATTTCAAAGTAATCAGGCATATTATCTTTAGAAATTAAATTTGAACTATCACTACCAGTTCCACCTAAGAAATAATTTTCACATTTATCTAACAAATCATCGGATATTATAAAACCTCCTATGCCATGTGTTGAAAATAAGTTTTTATGACCTGTAAAGATAATTGATGAAAAATATATTTTATTTAGATTTATATCTACTATTCCACAGCTTTGAGCACAATCTAATATAAAATAAATATTGTACTTTTTACAAATTTCAGAAATGGATTTTATATCTTGGATATTGCCTAAAACATTTGACATATGTGATAATATAACCAGTTTAGTATTATATTTTATTTTGCTTTTTAAATCTTCTAAATCTATGAAATTATTAGTTGTACAGTTTAAAAATTCAAGTTGAATTATTCCTTTATTACTTAAATTTATTAAAGGTCTTAATGTTGAGTTATGATCTAGTTTAGACACTAAAACATGAGGTGTAGAAATAAAAATTTCTGAGTTTATCAAACTATTTAAGAGTAAATTAAATGAGTAGGTTGCGTTATATGAAAAAATAATATTTTGTGGTTTGTTATAATGAAATAGTAAGCATAATCTTTCTCTACAATCAAATAAAATTCTATTTGATTCAATAGAATTTTTATAAAATCCTCTACTTGAACTTGCACCTATATTTAACATAAAATTGGTTACGCTTTCTACGACTTCATTTGGTTTTGGAAAGCTAGTAGAAGCGTTATCAAAATATAAATTCAATTATTTATCACCTCTTCAATTATAATATCAAAAAAATTTTTTATTTAATAGATTAGGAGACTAAAAATATGAGATATTTATTAATATTTTCCAATACACATAACGCACTTAATTGTGAGAAATATTTAAAAAAAAATAAAATTAATTATGAGGTATTACCAACACCATCTTATGTATCTAATAGTTGTGGGATTAGTATTGGAATTGAGGAAATTAATATATATTTAATTAAAGAATTAATAGATAGTGAATTAATAATTGTTAAGTTCATATATGATAAAGTGAATAAAATTAATTTATAAATTTTGATTTTTATAAATTAAAATGTTATAATATACGTCATTACCCTGCTACATTTGTAGCCATGGTCCAAAGGGAGGTGAATTGAATGAAAAAATATGAAACTATATTTATACTTAATCCTGAAATAACTGAAGAAGAAGTAAATTCTGTTGTAGATAAAGTAAAATCATTAATTGAAAAATCTTATGGAATAGTTGAAAAAGTAGATTTCTGGGGGAAGAAAAGATTAGCTTACGAAATTAACAAGAGAAGTGATGGTTATTTTACTCTTATTAATTTTTCAAGTAAAGAGGATTTTCCTAAGGAGTTAGATAGAAATTTTAGAATAATGGATTTGGTTATTAGACATATAATCGTAAAAAAAGATTAAAACTTAGAGGTAAATTATGAATAAGGTGATTTTAATCGGAAGATTAACAAAGGATCCTGAACTTAGGTTTACTCCAAGTGGAGTTGCTGTTTGTACAGTTACTTTAGCTGTTGATAGGAAAGTTTTTTCTAAAGATCAAGAAAAGGGAACTGATTTTATTCAAATAATAATTTGGGGTAAACAAGCTGAAGCAACAGCAAATTACATAAGTAAAGGTTGTAAGTTTGGAGTTTGTGGAAGGATTCAAACTAGAAACTATAATGATAAAGATGGAAACAGAAAGTATGTAACTGAAGTTGTGGCAGATGAAGTTTCTTTTATTGAGTGGGGAAATAAGGAAGCTAGAGTTACAAATTCTAACAATTCTAGTTTTGATTCGAATGTTAGTTACGGAAATTTACCTAGTAGTGATGAAATGACTTTAATAGATGATGATGACGTACCGTTTTAGAAAGGAGGATTAAATATTGAATAGTGGAGGTAATAAGACTCAAGAAGTTAGAAAAAATAACTTTAGGGGTAGGAAGACTAGGAAAAAAGTTTGCTCTTTTTGTGTAGAGAAATCTAAAGAGATTGATTATAAAGATATAAATAAATTGAAAAAGTTTATAACAGAAAGAGGTAAAATATTACCTAGAAGAATTTCAGGTGCTTGCGCTAAGCATCAAAGAGAAGTTACAAAAGCTATAAAGCTTGCTAGAAATATAGCGTTGTTGCCATTTACTACAGACTAAAAATGAGGGAGAGTTTATCTCTCCCTTATTTTTTTTTGTATTCTAATATCTTCATCCACAAAAAAATTATATATATTAAAATTCCCAAATATTCTTGATGAAATTCTATCTGAGTAATGATTTCTAATGTATTCTAATGAAAAATTAGTAGATATTAATAGTTTTTTGTCCAATAGTAATTTTTTGTTGAGAAAATTAAAAAAATTAGAATGAACATTATTATTGTAAGTTTCAGTTCCTAAATCATCTATTATTAATAAATCACATTGCATTAAAACACTTTCTTCGATTAATTTAAAATTGTTATGATAATTTTTGTTTGAATAATAAAATTGAATTTCTTGAAATAATTCTTCTGAGGTTTTATATATTACAAGAAATCCCCTTTCCAATAATTCTTTTGCTATGCAATGGCTTAAAAATGTTTTTCCGCTCCCACATTCCCCTATAAATAAAAGATTAGTTGATATATTTTCAAAATTTTTTATGTATTTCAAAATGTCAGAGTAGATTGCTTTAATGTTTTTGTTTGGAGTTAGTCCGTCATTTCTAAATTTGTTTTTTGAGAAAAATGAAAAATCAAAATTATCAAAATTATTTGATTTAATTAATAATTTAAGATCAGAATCATTTAAATATAAATTCCCAAGCTTTTTAAACAAACACGAACACTTTTTTTCAATTATATACCCAGTGTCTTTGCATTTTTCGCATTCGTATTCTAAATCTAAATAATTTTCAGGAAGATTAATTGATTTTAAGATTTTTCGTTTTTTAATTTTTAAATCATCAATAATTTCGTTTAAATTCTCAATTTCTTCATTGGTTTTGTTTTTAAACAATCTTAAAGTGAGAGAATTTATTTTGCGTTCTATATTTAAAATTTCTGGATGTATTTTTGAAACGTACTCCCTTTTTTCCATTTGTGATTTTATATTTTTTTCACGTAGACTTTTATAAAAAATTTCAAGTTTTTCACCGTATCCTTTAATCATATTAATTAGTTCCCTCTTTGTTATTTTGTATTAATAATTTTTCAAGTTTTGAAAAATCTTGTTCCCTTTGTGGAAAATTTGAAAATGGTTTATTGGTATTAGGTTTATGAGAAGTTTTTATAATGGAAGTTTTTTTGTTTTCGTAAGAATCTAAATCTTTAAGAGATTTTATTTTTGAGTTTTTAAAATTATTTAAAATACCATCTATGTAATTAAAATCGGTTTTAGATAATTTGAGAACGCAAATATCGCAAGCCTTAAAAATAAGCTCAAGAGGCATGTCATATTCAATTAACCATTTATTAAATAAATCTTCTTGAGGTTTTCCTATTTCATTTTCAGACATACCCAGATAATTCATAATCTTCCTGTAATTAACAAATTGTTTTTCCCTTTTCTCTGTGTGAATCATGGCTTCATCGAGAGTTTTAATTTTTAAATCAGCCCAAGATAAAGCTACCTTTTCAATGTATCTAAAATCTTTTTTGTTTTTGTTTACACAGTAGCTTATTAAATAAAGAATGAGTTCATATGAAAATTCAAAAATTTTAGTCCAGTTTATATAGTTTTCCATTTCCTTTTGGGATAAAGGCCTTCCAATTATGATTTCAACTTCTTTGAAAAAATCTATTAAATTATTATCTTTTATTTCGTTTATTAAATTTAATGATGAGGTTTGAGTTGAAGAATCATTTAATTGTAGAAACTCAATATTTAAAATTTTGTTGTCTATAGTTGAAAGTTTTATAACTCCCATATCGCACCAATAATCTAATGCATTTTTTACATCTGATTCAAGAAGGTTTAATGTTTTGGCAACAAAGGAAGAATCAAATCCCATTTCCCCACATGAAGCGTATTTTAAAATCAAAATATATATTTTCACATATTCTCCTCGTGATTTTGGAAGGAAATTATCTATGAAATTATTATCTATAAGTGTGTAATTGAAAAAAGGAGCATTTAATTTATATAAACTCATTTAATATTCGCCTTTCATAAAAAATTTTATATAAAATTATAACATATAAGCATAAAAAAGGAATAATTTATCAGATTTGGATAAATAATAAATTAAAATAGAAGTTTTACAGAGGAGATGACTTTAACATATATGCATAAGTTAAAACAAAAAAATTATTTTCCTAGTGTTTTAATGATTGTTAATTTTATTAGCATAATATTAATAATTTTATATTTGTGTCAAAAGACTTGGGCATATGAGCTTAGGATAGGAGGAATCTTTACTGCTTATGTTAAAGACAAAAAAATATTGAATGAATATTTTTTAGATAAATTACACAATACTAATAGCGAATCAAGAAAAGTTGTAAAAAGTGATTCAATTGATTTTAATTTAAAGTTAATAGACAAGGGAGATTATACAGAAGCTAATGATGCAATTAAGCTTTTAGATAATAATCTCAATATATATGTTGAATGTTACGGCTTATTTCTTGATGGGAAAAAAATTGCAAACATAGACAGTGAGCGAGTTTTTAGAAATGTAGAGGAAAGGCTTATTGACTACTATAAAGAAAAGCACAATTTAAAAAATGTTCCAATAAATTGGACCAAGATAAAGGAAAATGTAGAACTTGAAAAACAAGTTGCAAATTTGAAAGATATACTTTCAGAAGATGAGTTGTACGAATTTATTTTAAGTAATAATAACAATAACAACACAATTGCTACAGTCGAAATAGTAGCGAGGAAAACTTATTTAGAAAATAATCAAGGAAATAAAATTCAAGTGATGTCAAACTTTAGTCGTAGTAACCAAGGAGAGCAATATAATAAGAATAATTTTGATCGTGAAGTTGTTAATGAGATTACTTATAATAATGATAAGTACATAGGAAGAAGAAGAATATCTTTAAAAGCATTGAGACCTTCGTTAAGTCAGGTTCAAGGAAAAGAACTTTTTTATTTAAATAACCCCTCTAGAAATAGTGTTATAACTTCCCCTTTTGGTTTTAGGTGGGGTGGTGAGAAGCATCATGGAATTGATATTGCAGGTAATATAGGTGACCCTATATTCGCTGCAGAATCAGGGTTTGCAAATTTAGTGTCTTATAATAACATATATGGAAACTATATTAAGCTCAATCATGGTAAGGGAGTTGAAACTTTATATGGACACTGTGACACAATTTTTATAAAAGAAGGAGAATATGTTACTAAAGGACAGATGATTGGTAAAATAGGAAATACAGGTAGAAGTACAGGACCTCATTTGCATTTTGAAGTTAGATTAAATGGAAAAGCAGATAATCCTTTAAACTATGTAAGCTATTAAAATAAACAAACAACGAAAAGTTGTTTATTCATTCTAATAATTTATTTACATTAACAGTTCCTAGCCCTTGTATGGAATTGTCTATATTGTCTAATTTGTTACAACATATTTTTAATAGCGATAAGCAGTCATTTATGTTCATTAATTCATTCTTTTGTTTTAATAATGCTATTAAACCTGATACATATGCACAAGAAATAGAAGTTCCGAAATATTCAACGTAGGAATATTTGAATTTTGTTGGATATATATATTGATTATTTTTTTCAGGTACATATTTTGTGTTTATGTTTATTAAGTAAATATTTTCACATATGGAAAGAAGGGTTGGTTTTAATAATTTATTATTTGTTAGCCCACAGGAGGAATATTTTAGGTTGGTTCCTCCTATGGTCAAACAGTTATTTAGCATAGCTAGACCTTTTAGTGACGAGTATTCTGATGAATTGTTTCCAATAGGAACGAGAATGATTATGTTTTTATTTGAAAATTTATCAAAGAAGTGTTGAAATATATTTAATATGAAATCGTTGAATTCTTGTAATTCAAAAGTTATGCAAATAACTTTTAAATTATTTTCTTCACATTTATCGTACAAAATATCAAGTGATTTAAAAATTAAAGAAGAATAAGATTTGTTAAACTTGTCGAAAGCTTTTATAACATTAAATGTACATTCATGAGCGTTTTTTATTGTGGAGTTTTTGTAAATGAATTTACCTCCTATTATGGAGCACATAGAGGTGCCATGTCCATTGTCGTCATAAGGATAATTAAAATTATTTAATAGATCTTTAAATAAAGAAATTCTATTTTTGGGTTTTGTGAAACAATCCATGGGATATATTCCAGAATCTATTAAACCTATTCCTATATTTTTTCCTGATAATTTTGAATTTTCGTTTAAGATTTGTGAATCTTGGGATTTGTCTTCGTAAAAGTGTTTATTTCCACATAAAAATAATTCAGGATCTAGAGATACGAATTTTACTTCTGGAGATTCAATTAAAGTTGAAAGAAATTTGTGAGATATTATTAAACATACAATATTCAAATCATTTATTAAATGAATTATTGTGCAGTTAGAATTTTTGTTTAATTTCTTTATTAAATTATTTGAATTTGGTTTTAATTTTATTATAATTCTATATTGTTTAAGTATATTTTTTTTAAAAATATTGAGAATGTTGGGATGAAGTTTTTTGTTTATATTAATCATAAAAAATCACCTATAAATTTAATGTATTTTATTTTATTACATTAAGTTTATAAGGTGATTTTTTCATATACTCTTTAGATTAACTAAATCTATTAAATTGTGTTTTTTATAACTCCATTTCATAATCTCTATGGAATGTACCTTAAGAAATTTTGGATACAAAAGTTTATTTATGTTTGTATTGTTTGAATTTGAAAACATAAAGTCTATATAAAAACTGTCATACTTAGTTAATATTTCAAAATTAGTATTTTCGATTTTACACAACTCTTCTTCAAAAGTTCGTTTTATTGTATTTAAAAATCCTTTTTGTTCTATTAAAAGATACAAATGTTTATTGGTATCCTTCTTTACACTGTCTATATTAATTCTAAATGTTTGCAATTTACTTAATTTTTTTGAAATTTGCATTTTAATTTTTGAATAACTTTCGATATTGAAAGAAACAAGGGGAATGCAAAAATTATGGAGTTGTTTTAAAGACTTAAACGATTTTAAATTTAATCCTTCACAGTACTTTAATTCTTTTATGGATTTTTCTGTTAAATTACAAAAAATTATGTATTTCATTTAAGTATTGGTTGTTAACCTAATATCCTCCTTTAAAAATATAGTAAGATTATATCACAATGGAGAATAAAAAAATAATAAGAATTTAATAATAAATATGTAGATTTTGTTTAAGAAGTGGGAGTTAAAAAATATGATTAAAAATAACAATATACTTTGTAATGTTACGGAATGTAAATTTAATGATAAAAATCAATATTGTACATTGGAACAAATAAAGATAACAAAACATGAAGCAATAGCTAAAAATATAGAATCTACAAATTGCTCAAGTTTTCAATCTATGAAATAGATTTTAAAAGGTATTCCATTTTTAGTGTATTTTTATAATGGAATGCTTTATTTTTGTTTGAATAAAAAATTTTCTTTGAAGGAATAATAATAACTAAAATTTAGAAAAATATCATGTTAATTATTAAGAATATTGACAATAAAGTTCAATAAAATTAGAATATTTAAGAGTAACTTTTAGAATAGTTTAAGGGAGATTGTTCGTTGTATAACTTACATATTTAAACTTGATTGAAATAGGGAGAAGAGATGGAAAAGATTATTATAAATGGATCTAATCCACTTTATGGAAGTGTAGAAATTAGTGGTGCAAAAAATGCGGCTGTGGCAATAATACCTGCAGCTGTGATGTGCGGATTTGGAAAATGTATAATAGATAATATTCCAAGTATAGAAGATGTAAACAAGTTAGTTAGGATATTAAGGAATATTGGTGTAAGTGTTAATCAAGTTAAAAATACACTTATAATAGATAGTTCAAACTTAAAAAGTTTTGTAGCAAGTGGAGAAGATGTACAAAATATGAGAGCTTCTTATTATCTAATAGGAGCTTTGTTATCGAGATTTAAAAAAGCTGTTGTTGATTTACCAGGTGGATGTAATATAGGAGATCGTCCTATAGATCAGCATATAAAAGGTTTAGAAAAACTTGGAGTTAATATTAAGATAGAACACGGTTCTGTTATAGCAGAAACAGAAAAACTTGTTGGAGATAATATATTTTTTGATGTTGTTAGTGTTGGAGCAACAATAAACGTTATGCTTGCGGCTTGTTTTGCTGAGGGAGTAACTATTTTAGAAAATGTAGCGAAAGAACCACATGTTGTTGATGTAGCAAATTTTTTAAATTTAATGGGTGCGAATATAAAGGGTGCTGGAACAGATATAATTAAAATTACTGGTGTTGAAAGTTTTAAGGGATGTAGTTATTCGATAATACCAGATCAAATAGAAGCATCTACTTACATGATGGCAGTTGCTGCTTGTAAGGGCGACGTAATTATAAAAAATATAATTCCTAAACATTTAGAATCTATAAGTGCCAAACTTATAGAAATGGGTGTTACAGTTATAGAGTATGATGACAGTATAAGAGTTATATGTAGAGATAAATTAAAGGGTGTTAATGTTAAAACTTCGCCTTATCCAGGTTTTCCAACAGATGTACAACAAATAATAGGAGTTTTGATGAGTATATCTGATGGTACAAGTGTTATTAGTGAAAGTATTTTTGAAAATAGATTTAAATATTTTGATGAATTGAAAAAGATGGGGGTAAGTGCTAAAATAGAGGGGAGAGCTGCTATTATAACAGGTGTTGACAGGCTAACTGGGTGTAAGCTAAAAGCAACTGATTTAAGAGCTGGCGCTGCCATGATTATAGCTGGCCTTGTAGCGAAAGGAGTAACTGAGGTTACATCTATTTCTCACATTGATAGAGGTTATCCTGATATAGAAAATAAATTTAGGAAGTTAGGTGCTAAAATATATAGGAGTTGTGAAAATAACGTTAAGGAATTTAAAAATATAATATAGTATTTTTGTTTTTTATGCTGGAGGTATGATGTATTTTTGTTCTATAAGTAGTGGAAGCTCTGGCAATTGCATTTATGTTGGAAGTAGTAAAAGTAAAGTTTTAATTGATATTGGAATATCGAAAAAGAGCGTTGTAGATGCTTTAAAACTTATAAAGGTGAATCCGAAATCAATAAGTGGTGTTCTTATTACACATGAACATTTAGATCATTATAAGGGAGCAGATGTTTTTTGTAAAAGTTATGATATTCCTTTGTATCTCAATTATTCTACATATAGTGTTATTAAACATAAGGTTTCTGGGGTTAGGAATGTTAATATAATTGAAAATACCGAGTTTTCTATAGGAGGTTTAGATATAAAAACATTTAAATTACCTCATGATGCAAGTGAACCAATAGGATATAGCGTTATTTATAAAGGTAAAAAAATAAGTGTAGCTACTGATATGGGGTATGTATCAGATGAGATATTCAATAACTTAAAGGATTCAAATGTAATATTAATTGAAAGTAACTACAATGAAGAGCTTGTGAAAATGAGTCCATATCCATATTTTTTAAAAGATAGAATATTAAGCAGTTTTGGGCATTTGTCTAATGAGGATTGTTCCAATGCAATTGTTGAACTAATAAAAAATTTTCCTAAGAAGATTGTTTTAGGACATTTAAGTTGTACAAATAATTTTCCAGAGCTAGCTTATCAAACAGCAAAAAATATTTTATCTGATAATAATGTTGAATTGGGAAGAGATGTTGAGCTTACGGTTGCCCATAGAAATCTTCCAAGTAATTATATGAGGATTTAAAAATGTATAATAATTTTTATTCTTGTGATGAACATATAGATGAGGTTATAGATGATTTTATAAATTTGTACAATGAAACTCCAGAGATTATTTTTAATAATGAATTCAATGAAATTTGTTGTAATTATTGTTCTAATTATGCAAAATATTTGTTATTGAATGTGGGAAATTAATTAATTTAAAGAGGTGTTTTTATGACTTTGTATGATAAATGGACTAATATGGTTACAGAATTTGTTAAAACTAAGGGTGAAGTTGCTTTTTGGAATGAGTATAAAAATGTTGAACTTAAGATATATAAAGATATTTTGGAAAATAAGAAATTTTCATTTGTTTCTACTGTGAGTGATTTGTCGAAGGAATATGAAATAAATGAAGATTTTATAGTTGGATTCGTGGATGGTATAAGCGAAAGTTTAGAGACTTTTATAGATGTTGAAAAAATATCTTCAGATGAAATTTTAGAATTTAAAATAGATGTTGAAAAATTATATTTCAACATGTTAGATTCAAAAGCAGATTATCTTTATAATTTGCCAGAGTGGAAGAATATTTTATCAGAAGAGAAAATTAAAGAGATAACTATCAATTGGAGGAGTTCTAAAACATTAGTTAACAAAGTTAAAATTGGGAGAAACGAACCTTGCGTTTGTGGAAGTGGTAAAAAATATAAAAATTGTTGCGGAAAATAAATTTAATTTGTGTTGGAACTCTAAAGAAAGTTTATTTTAAAAATTTGCAAAAGAAATTGAATTATAATATTAATTTGATTGAAGTTAAAGAAAGAGGATGTGTTAGGGAAAGTTTTGATATTTTAAATATTTTAAATAATATTCCTAACAGATATTCTGTATTATTTGATTTGGAAGGTTTAAATCCTAAAAAAGTTTTACATAAAATAAGAGATAATTATTTTTCAAATAAAAATATTTGTTTTGTTGTTGGTGGGAGCGATGGTGTTTCCACCATTCTTAAAGATTGTTGCGATGTGTTATTAAAATTAAGTGATCTTACTTATAATCATCAAATTTTTAGAATATGTTCTATGATTTTTATTAATGAGAGTTTTAAATGAAAGTGAATTTATTTTTGGATTGTAAAATAAAAGATAAGGATATTTTAGGAGCGTTTGATGATTATAAGAGAAGGTGTGAAAAATTTACAATTGTAAATGTTTATTATGAAATTAATGAGAAATTAATTTTGGGAGAAAAAAATTATAACATAATTCATTCGGCTTCAGGAAAATATATAAATTCAATTGAGTTTAGCGAGATTTTAAAAAAATGTTCCCATGATAGGTTTAAAAATTTTAATATAATTTTTGATGAAAAATGTTTGGATGGTGTTAACAAAATTTGTTTTGTTAATGAAAAGTTTTTTGGAAGTTTCTTGTGTGTAATGGTTGTTGAACAAATTTATAGAGCGTATAAAATAATTAAAAATGAACCTTATCATAAATAGAATTTAGTTTTTTATTGATAAGATTATTTAGCGATGGTTATTATAGAGAATTATTTTAAAAAGGTATTCATGTGAATACCTTTTTTTTGTTTAATGAACGTTGTCTAAATTCATAAATTTTGAGTACTGTCCTATCCAAGCAAGTTTAACAGTTCCAACTTCTCCATTTCTGTGTTTAGCTATAATACATTCTGCAATGTTTTTATATTCGCTATCTTTATTGTAATATTCATCTCTATAAAGAAGGAGAACAATATCTGAGTCTTGTTCTATTGAACCTGATTCTCTTAAATCAGAAAGCATTGGTCTATGGTCAGACCTTTGTTCAGGAGCACGAGATAATTGAGATAAGGCGATAACTGGGCAGTTGATTTCTTTTGAAAGAGATTTTATAAATCGAGAAATTTCTGAAACTTCTTGTTGACGGCTTTCAGTTCTAAAATTTCCACTCATAAGTTGAAGATAATCTATTACAATTAAATCTATGTTCGTTGAAAATTTTAATTTTCTGCATTTTGCTCTCATTTCGCTTATGGAAATATTAGGAGTATCGTCTATAAATATTTTTGCTTCTGATAACGTTCCTATACCCCGGGCTAATTTATCTAAATCAGAATCATCAAGCATACCTGTTTGTATTTTGTGCATGTCTATTTTTGTTATTGAAGAAATAAGTTTGTTTGCTAGTTGTTCTTTGCTCATTTCAAGAGAGAAAATTAAAACGCTTTTCTTATCTTTAGTAGCAACATTCTCGGCGATATTTAAGGCGAAAGTTGTTTTTCCCATAGAAGGACGCGCGGCTATTAAAATCATTTGAGATTTTTGAAGACCTGAAAGCTTCATATCTAAATCGTAAAATCCAGAAGAAAGACCTACAAAAGAATTTTTGTTAATATATAAATTTTCAATATTAACAAGAGTTCTATCTAAAATGTTGTTTAAAGATTCAACATCTGATTTATCTTCAGAAAGAGAAATTTCAAAAATATTTTTTTGTATATCGTCTATTAATTTATCAGGATCATCTTTTTTATATATTTTTTCAAGAGTGTTATTTGATAAGTCAATTAGTTTTCTTAGTTTTGAATTATCTTTAATAATTTTAATATGAGTGGATAAGTTCGCTGTTGTAGTTATGGAATTGCATATTTCAGTTATGTAAGAAGAACCTCCACAAGATTCTAGTAAACCATCTTTTTTTAAATACTCAATTAAAGAAATTATATCTATGTGAATATCTTCTAAAAATAATTTTTTAATTGTTTTGAAAATATTTTTGTGGGAATCTTTATAAAAATCATTGGGATTTAATATTTCAATTACTTCATAAATAATATTTTTGTTCATTATCATTCCGCCAATAATTGTTTGTTCAGATTCAATATTATTTGGAGAAATTTTATTATTCATCTTTAATACACCAACTTCACATAATAAATCCTTTATATTATATCATGTTAATTGACAAATAAAATTAAATTAATTTATAATTAGTTTATAATTTTAAACTTAAAGTTTAATATTTATTAATTTTTTATTGGAGATTTTATGAAAATAGGTAAGAAAATAAAATATTTACGCATTAAAAATGGATTGACTCAAGAGGAGCTTGCTCATAGAAGCGAACTTTCTAAAGGTTTTATATCCCAATTAGAAAGAGATTTAACTTCTCCGTCAATAGCAACTTTAGTTGATGTTTTAGAATGTTTAGGAACAAATCTTAAAGAATTTTTTAATGATAATGGCGAGGAAAAAATTTGTTTTGGAAAAGAGGATTATTTTATAACAAACAATGAGGATTTAAAAAATAATATTCATTGGATAGTCCCAAATTCTCAAAAAAATAAAATGGAACCTATAATTGTAAATCTATATGGAGGAGGAAAAACTTCCAAAGAAAATCCTCATGAAGGAGAAGAGTTTGGATATGTTTTTTCTGGAAGTATTTATTTAAATTTAGGAAGCAGAAAAATAAGGGTAAAAAAAGGAGAGTGCTTTTATTTTTCACCAACAACAGATCATTACATAGAAAATACTTCAAATTCTCTAGAGGCATGTGTCCTTTGGATAAGCACTCCACCAAATTTTTAAATTCATTTATATAATTTTAACTGAGGAATTGTTTTTAAATAAAAAATTAGTTATATCGTTTATCGTTTCAGCACAAATAACTTTTATGTCATTTAAATTTTTAGGAATATCATTTTCATTTTCTTTAGGAATTATTACGTATTTAAGTCCTTTTCTTCGTGCTGCATAAATTTTTTCAAATATTCCACCGACAGGTTTAATTTTACCCTTGATAGATATTTCTCCAGTTATTGCAATGTCTTGGCGTATTGGTTCATTTAATATTGAACTTAATATGCAAACAGTTATTGCTGCGCCTGCAGAAGGACCATCTATTTTTCCTCCGCCAATAGCATTTAAATGAACATCGTAATCATTTAAATCTATTCCAGTAATTTTTCTTATAACAGTTGAGGCATTGAAAACTGAATCCTTAGTCATTGAACCAGCTGTTTCGTTAAACCTAAATTTTCCTTTAGAAACTTTTTTTGCTTTAAATGTTTCAGCCTCAAAATCTAAAATCGAACCGAGAAAACCAGAAACACCTAAACCTTTTACGAGTCCAATTTGTTTTTCTTTATCATTTGAAGCTTTTATAAAGGGCGATGTTCTAGATGATGAAAGAACTTCTTTAACAATTTCTTTTGAAACTACAACTTTTTCGTTATGTTTTAAATCTTTATTTTTATAAAGAGTGTATCCATAAGAATCGCTTATAATGTTTGTAGCTTTTCTTCCTTCAATACAATGTTCGCTTATTAATTTATCCACCCCATCTTCAAGTTCTATTCCCAATTTGTTCGAAGCGTTTTTAACAATTATTTGAATGTCTTTTGAAGTTAAAGGTTCAAAATATATTTCAGCACATCTTGAACGAAGAGCAGGATTTATTTCATGAGGCTCTCTTGTTGTTGCACCAATTAAAATAAAATCAGCAGGAGCTCCATTTTCAAATAAAAATTTTATATATTTAGGTATGTTTTCATCATCAGGATCGTAGTAAGCAGATGAAAAATCAACCTTTTTATCTTCTAAAACTTTAAGAAGTTTATTTTGAAGAATTAAATCCAATTCTCCAATTTCATCTATAAACAAAATCCCACCATGGGCATCTGTAACTAAACCAGGTTTTGGTTCAGGTATACCAACTTCCGCTAAATCTTTTTTGCTACCTTGATAAATAGGATCGTGAACAGAACCTAAAAGAGGATTTGTAACTTCCCTTGGATCCCATCTTAAAGTCGTTCCATTAACTTCAATAAAATTTGATTTTTCATTGAACGGAGTAAAACTATATTTTTTTGCTTCTTCGAGAGCAATTCGTGCAGCTGAAGTTTTACCAACACCAGGAGGTCCATATATTAAAATATGTTGTGGATAAGGAGAAATAAGTTTTGAAATCAGAGATTTTATAGAACGAGATTGCCCAACAATTTCATCAAAGGATTGAGGTCTTAAAACACTTTGAATATTTTTGTTTAGCTTTTTTTTAGTGAGCATTTCTAATTGAGCGTACTTCTTCAAGGTTTTTGTATTTTCAGGTCCTTTGTTTTTCTTAATTATTTGTAATTTTATTTCATCTATATATTTCTCTTGTTTTTCATTTAATAAAGCTTCAACTTCATTTTCGAGTTTGCTTTGAATATATCTCCTACTAATTTCTTCAATGATTAAATTTTTAGTTATTAAATATGTTTCTTCCAATTCATCGTTTGAGGGAATCTCCATTAAAGATTTTCCATCACTAGCAATAACATTTATTGCATAAAGTTTTTCGTTAGCATTTTTGCTTGAAATATGTTTAATCAATTTAAATTTAGATGCTCGAGTTTTAATATTATTTTTGTCGTAAAGTTTTTCAAGCATTTCATATAAAACTCTAACTTTAAATTCAATGTCATTACTTTTTTGAAGTAATTTCTCTATTTCGTCTATTGTAACTTCCGATTTCAAATTATCTCCCCCTTAACTTTTAAATTATATAAAAATCATTCACTAATAACTTTCAAAACCATATTAACTGAAACTTCTGGGCATAATTTTATAGAAATTGGGTAATTACCTAAAGTTTTAACTTGATCAAAAGATAGTCTCTTTTTATCTAAATTTAAATTATATAATTCGTTAATTTTATTACATACATCTTTAGAAGTAATAGCACCAAATAATTTTCCATTGTTTCCAATTTTAGTTTTTATTAAAATTTCTTTTCCCTTTAGTTCATTTGCAATTTGTTGAAATTCTTCAACTTTTCTTATGTGAGCTTGCCTTTCTTGTTCCTTTTTATAATTTAATGTATTTATATTACTTTCATTAGCTTCTATAGCGAGTTTTCTTGGAAATAAAAAATTTCTAGCGTATCCATCAGATACTTCTATTAAATCATCTTTTTTTCCTATATTTTTAATATCACTTGTTAATATAACTTTCATAAGAAATTACCTCCACAAAGGTCCAATAAATTTAATTAAGTACTTAATATTTTAGTTTTAATATTTTTATTTTTCAAGATTTATTAAAATCTTTTATTTTAAGTTATATAACACATAAATATTAAAAATATAATATCTTGCCTTAATATAGTATGTATTATAGTTTAAAAATTATTTAAAAATTATTTAAAAACAACGTTTTTCACAAATGTAAAAAAATATAATTTATATATAAAATGTAAAAAAAATAGATGAAATTTTCGTATAAAAAACTTCATCTAAATATAAGTTTAAGCTTGCTCAAGCTCTTCTAATTTCTTTTTTAAATCTATTCTAGGAAATAAATTTTCTCTTTTGTTAACTAAAGTTCCTGATTTTGTTCCTTTAAATAAATTTAGAGAATTGAAATCTTCAATTTCATAATTTAATTTATTTTTGATTTCTATAGAAGTATCAGGCATAAATGGAGAAAGTAAAATTGAAATAACTCTTATTGATTCACACAAATTAAATAAGACAGTACCAAGTCGATGTTTATTATTTTCATCTTTGCCAAGAATCCAAGGCTTAGTTTCATCAATATATTTATTTGAAATACTTATTACATCAAAAATTTCACTTAAAGCTAAAGAGATTTTTAAATCATCCATATTCTTTTCAACTTTTTGCTTTAAAGATTTTACGCTTTCAATTAATTTTAAATCTATATCTAAAATTTCATTTTGCTCTGGAATAATTCCATCAAAATATTTTTGAACCATTGATATAGTTCTAGAGACTAAATTTCCTAAAAGATTTGAAAGATCTGCATTTATTTTTAAAATAAATAATTCGTTGTTAAATACACCATCATTTCCAAAAGTAACTTCTCTCAATAAAAAATATCTTATAGCGTCTACAGGAAAATGTTTGGCAAGAATAATTGGATCTATAACTTTTCCTTGAGATTTAGACATTTTACTTCCATCTATTAACAACCATCCATGTCCAAAAATTTGTTTTGGAAGAGGAAGATTTAAAGCAAGTAGCATTATAGGCCAATATATAACGTGAAATCTTACAATTTCTTTTCCAACAATATGTAAATCTGCTGGCCAAAATTTATCCATTAAATTAGTTTGATTATTTTTATATCCCAAGGCGGAAATATAATTTGATAAAGCATCTATCCAAACATAAACAACATGTTCAGAATCAAATTTAACAGGTATTCCCCATTTAAAACTAGTTCTAGAAACACACAAATCTTGAAGACCAGGTTTAATAAAATTATTTATCATTTCATTTTTTCTGGATTTGGGTTTAATAAATTCATCATTTTCCTCAATGTGTTTGAGAAGTTTATCTGCATATTTGCTTATTTTAAAAAAGTACGCTTCTTCTTTTTGGAGTATAACTTCCCTTTTACAATCAGGACATTTGCCATCAATAAGTTGAGTTTCTGTTAAATAAGATTCGCAAGGTACGCAATAATGTCCTTCATAATGTGATTTGTATATATCTCCATTTTTATATAGAGTTTCAAAAATATTTTGAACAGTTTCTATGTGATAAGGATCAGTTGTTCTTATAAATTTATCGTATTTTATATTAAACAAATTCCAAAGCTCTTTTATTTTATAAGCTATTTTGTCAACATAAATTTTTAAATCTTCATTTGCTTTTTCAGCATTTTGTTGAATTTTCAATCCATGTTCGTCAGTTCCAGTTAAAAACATAGTTTCAAATCCTTGAAGTCTTTTAAATCTAGCTAAACAATCGCTTATTACAGTTGTGTAAGTATGTCCAATGTGAAGATTTCCAGACGCATAATAAATAGGCGTTGTTACGTAATAAGTATTTTTCATCACTAAATCCATCCTTTCTATTGATTGTTAAACTTAAACGAATTACTTACATTAAGAGGAGAATTTTTATTTGAATATGTTACAGAAACGAAAGTATCCCCTGGTTTAGGTTTATAATTTAAAACTTTAATATAGTTTTCCGATATGTATTTGCTTTCTTGTTGTTTTTTATTTACAACTATTTTTGAATTTGGAGTGAAGTTTTCACCCATTATGTAAACATAGTTATTTTGAATAAAAATATCGTTTATTAAAGGTGGAAAATTCCCAACTTTTACTGTGTTTACATCGTAAGGGAAAATATTATTTTCATAAATATTATTGTGGTTTTTACTAGTATCTAAAAGTAATTGTTTTTCATACTCATTGAAATTTTCGTAATTTTGAAATGCTTCTCTAAAATTTTGATATATGGTTAAATCAAATCCTAATTCTTTTAAAATTTTGTATGTAAATTCATAAGCATGTATAGCTTCATTTCCCAGAGAAATCTCCTTTACATTATTAGATTTTACAATTAAATAGGGAGTTTTAAAAAATTCTTCATCGTTTAATGTTTTTATAAAAGTGCTTTGGTTTTCACCTAATGCAGGTAAATGATCGCTGTAAAATACCAAAACATAATCTTCATTCGTTTCGTTTAAAGATTTTATTAAATCCACAATAAAATCATCAACGTGTTTTATAATGTTTACATAGTTTTGAAGTTCTATTCTTTCATTTTCATCTAACAAAGAGCTTTCCACTGTTATACCTGGAGTTATTTTTGTGTTGTAAGGTCCGTGTGATTCCACAGTTACGCCAAATATAAAATCCTTTTCTTTTGTTGAAATTATTTTGTTTTTAATTTCATCTATTAACAAGTAATCTTTATACCAATAATTTTCACTCATATCTCTTCTTGAAATTGTTTCTAAAGGTATAAAATTATTAAATCCCAAATTTTCATAAGCTTTTGTTCTGTTATAAAATGTGGAAAAATAATTGTGTATGGCAGTTGTTTCATAATATTGTTTTTCAAAAATATTTGAAATGCTTTCAATACAAGTGTGATTTAATAAATTTAAATAGGGCATTCTTGTAAATAGTTTTTTAATGTCTATTCCCGTTAAAATTTCAAATTCCGTTTGAGTTGTGCCTCCACCTATAACAGGAACAATAATTTCTCCACTTTGATTAGTTTTGCTTAGTTGATGAAAATTTTTAAGAGGATCTTCAGAGTAACTAACTCCATTTAATTTTAATGGATCTAGTATAGATTCAAGTTGTATTAATATGAAATTAGCGTTTTCTGGTTTTTGATTTTTTGGAATTTTCTGAATTTTATTTTTAATTTCAATAACTTTATTTAAGTCATAATCTTTGTTTGAATTTGATAAAAATCCGTAAGACGATGAATAAAAGGCGTGTAAAAAACCGTTTTTGTTGTATGTATCAATTGGATTAAAATCGCTTACAGTATAAGTTATGGATTTTCCAAAATAAAATAAATCATTTAAAGATATTGAATATACGAATAAATAAATTAAAGATAACGAAATTTTTAAAAATTTATTTTTAACGTTGAAAAGATTAACATTAACTTTGTAAAAATATTTAAACAAAATTGAGAAAACCAAAATCAAACAAATTAAAATAATCAATAAACTTATTATTACAACTTTGTTTATGTATTTCGATGCAATGTTTGCAGCTTCTTTAACTAAGAAAAGATCTTCAAAAACCAAAGGGATTCCTTTAAAATATAAATTAATATTGCTAATGAAGGCAAGAACGCACCAAAAACTATAATGCACTGCACAAATTATAATAGGTTTTTTAAATATAAACACATAAGTGCTTGTAAAAATAAAAAATGAAATCAAATAAATTATTGAAGGGAAATTTAAAATTTGTTTAATAGAATTTAAATCTCTTCTTTGTATAACTTCTATTAACAGGAAGAAAAACAAACAGGTAACAACATACCACAGTAAATAAAATTTATTTCGTTTTTCATTTTCAAAAATATTTATCATCATAACTATTGTAATGAAAAATACAAAACACCATGAGATTTATTATACATTGAATGTTATAAAATTAAAATAAAATCTTGTCAAAAAATAAATTATATGTTTATAATACATCAAACAAGATTTAATTTTGTATTTAGAATTTTTAATTTTGGAATAATTTTAATAGATAAAAATAATTTTGGGAGGTTAAAAACAAAATGGAGGATATAATGAAAGATAAGTTAACTAAGGTTTGTTTATGCAGGGGAATCAACAAGCACACTATAAAAGAAAGTATACTTGAGGGAGCTAAAACTGTTGAAGATGTAAAAAAACAAACGGGCGCAACTTGTGGAGGTTGCGGAGGAAAAAGATGCAAAGACAAAATAATTGAAATTATCGATACGCTAAAGTAAAGAGAGAATTTAAAATTCTCTCTTTTTATATGAAAGGATTGTAAAATCTTCCGCCATTTATATACAAAAATATTATTGAAATTAAAACAAGAAGTGAGAAACATAAAATTGAAAAAATATCTTTTGGTTTAAACTCTCTTTCATTGTACCATGTTCTCTTTTTTTTGTAGCCAAAAGCTCTAAGCTCCATTGCACAAGATATTTTTTCGATTCTCTCTAAGCTTGAAAATATTATTGGAACTAAAATTAAAAATACGTTTTTAATTCGTTTAATTAGTTTTTCATTTTTAGATAAATCTATCCCTCTAGCTTGTTTTGATGTTGATATATTTTTATAATCATTTATTATATCAGGTATGTATCTAAGCGAAAGAGAAATTGCGTAAGAAATTTTATAGCTAATTCCTATTTTGCTTAATGATGATGCAAATTCGCTTGGGTGGGTTGTTAATATAAACAAAAGAGCAATAGGAATCACACTAAAATATTTTAAAGTTATGTTAAGCTGATAAAAAATTTGTTCTAAAGTGATAGAATAGTTTCCGAACAAATTAATTAAAATTGTTTTTGTTCCGTAAACATCTGTTCCAGTGTTAGGTGCAAAAATATATATGAATATATTGTTCAAAATTAAAAAGAATACAATAAATAAAATTACGAATGCAACTTCTTGAAAATTTATTTTAGAGATTTTAAACAAAACTATGCTAATTGTTATCATAAATATTAAAATTCTCGTATCGTAAGTTATCATAGTTGTAATGCACCAAAGCAAAAAACATAAAAGTTTAGTTGCTCCAGTTAGTTCATGTATAAATGAATCTTTATGCACATATTCAAGCATTAATTTCATTTGTTTCGAATACTCCTATCGTAATTTATAAATTTATTTATAAAATTTTCGCTATTATCCATTCCAAATTTTATTGAAAGGTCATGAAGAGAAGTTTGTTTTAAATTAGCACGTTTTGTAATTTCGTTATTCGACAAAATTTTTGATGGGAAATCGTCGCCAATTTTTTCACCATTTGATAGAACAATACATCTATCTGCGTATTCAAGAAGAAGATACATATCGTGAGTTATCATTATAGCAGTTATGCCGTGATGAGTAAGACTTTTTATAAATTCCATGATTTGAGAATAGTGTTTAAAGTCTTGTCCAGCTGTAGGCTCGTCCAAAATTATTATTTTTGGATTCATAATCAAAATAGATGCTATGGTAACTCTTCTTTTTTGTCCAAAACTTAAAGCAGATATAGGCCAATTTCTCATTGAGTACAAATTACAAATTTTTAAAACCTCATTCACCTTTTCTTTGATTTTATTTTCTGGAATATTTAAATTTCTCAAAGCAAAAGCTACTTCGTCAAAGACCATGTTGTGACTTATCATTTGATTAGGATTTTGCATAACGTATCCAATTATTTTTGAACGTTGAAAAATCGTGTAGTTAGAAATATCTTCATAACCAAAAAATATTTTACCTTCTACATTTTTCAAAAATCCGCACATGATTTTTGAAATAGTAGATTTTCCAGCACCATTTTTTCCAGCTATGCACAAAAGTTCATTTTCATAAACTTCAAATGAAACATTGTTTAATATTTTTTTGTTACCATCGTAGGAGAAATTTATATTTTGACATTTAAGAATTGGCTTTTTGTCATTTTGAAATTTGGAATCAAATTTTAAATTTGAATAGAAATTTTTAAAATCCTCTGCAGAATTATTTAACTCCAAAAGAGAAATAGTTTGAGGATTTAAATTTTCAGAAATTTTTACGCCAGAATATTTAAGAGCAGTTAAATAAATAGGTTCTCTTATTCCACAATCTTTAAGAAGTGAAGAGCATAAAAGTTTATTTGGATCGCCATCGAAACATATTTCGCCATTATTTAGCAAAATAATTCTATCTAATTTTAATTTTAAAACTTCTTCCAATCTGTGTTCAATAATTATAATAGTTTTATTTGTTTTTCTTTTTATTGAATCTATTAAATTTATTGTATTTTCAGAAGTTCTAGGATCTAAACTCGCTAAAGGCTCATCAAAAATCAAAATATTTATATCATCTATAATAGCTCCACCTAAAGTAACTCTTTGTTTTTGTCCGCCTGATAGACTATGAGGATTTGAGCTTAAAAAATTTTCCATTTCAACTAAATTTGAAATTTCCATAACTTGTTCTTTCATAATTTCATTTGGAATGCAAAGATTTTCTAATTTAAATGCAATATCTTCTGCAGCAGTTAATCCAATAAATTGGTTATCAGGATCTTGAAGAACAGTTCCTACGATTTTTGATATTTCAAAAATGGACATTTCTCTAGTTTCTTTTCCATTTATTTTCAAACTTCCTTCAATTTTTCCATCGTAAAAAAACGGAACAAGACCATTAAGAGTGTTACACAATGTACTTTTACCACATCCAGATTCTCCGAGTATTAGAATTTTTTCACCTTCGTAAATAGTTAAATTAATATTTTTGAGCGTATAATCTTTCTGTGAATTATATTTAAAACTAAAATTCTTAAATTCTATTAATTTATTTTTCATTTTAAGTGGTTACCTCTGATTTTTTTGGAAAATTTATTTTAAGATTCTTTAGATAGGCTTCCTTTTTTTACAAGAGATTTAGAATATAAAATTACAAGACCTGTTCCAATTATACCAACAGTTAAACTATTTGTAATTGAAGAAACTATTCCTTGTAAAAAAACTTTGTTTACAGGTTCTGAATATATTAAAATATCCAAAGAAGGAGCTATTACAACCCAAGAAATTAGGTTTGCTATTATTTGAAATATATTAAATCTAAAAATTTGTCTTCTACTAAAACTTTCTAACTTTATAAAATTCTTACTAAGTCCTATAATTAAACCAACAATTGCAGATGATATTACCCAACTAAACCAAGGAGTTCCATAGAATAACATGTCTTTTAAAGAATGACCAATGAATCCAATCAAAAAACCTGAAAAAGGACCGTAAATAACAGCCATTAATGCTAAAAATGCATATGCAATTTCAAGATTAACATTTGGAATTCCAATTGGAATTGAACCAAATCGTCCAAGAACTAAAAATACCGCTGCTCCAATACCGATCGCTACAATTTTTTTAATAGATAAAGAAGAGTTTTTCAATTTTAATCCTCCATTAAAATAAAAATGTTTTTGACAAGGAAAGTATACACAATTCTAAAATTAAAATCAATATCGAGGGAATTTAGTGAAAATGTTTACCTTGGTATATATTTTGCTCTTTTAAATATTTATGTATTTCATTTAGAAGTTCCCATTTTTTTATGCTCCACATAGGTTCAACAATATCTTCTCTTTTTGCATCTCCAGTTATTCTATGAATTACAATTTCAGGATTTGTTAAACATATGGCTTCACCTAAAATCTCTATGTAGTCATCTTTAGTTAATTTATAAATTGAAGGATCTTTTTTGTATTGTTCAAAGAGAGTAGAATTTTTAACTATGTATAAAAGATGATATTTTACTCCTTGAATATCCAAGTTATTTATAAATTTAACGGTTTCAATCATGTCATATTTTGTTTCATTTGGAAATCCAAAAATTACATGAGAAACTACATAAATATTTCTTTCTCTTAATTTTTTAACACCATCTTCAAAGCATTTAATATCGTGTCCTCTATTTATTAAAATTCCAGTTTCTTTTTTTGAACTTTGAAGTCCTAATTCAACCATTAAAAAAGTTTTTTTGTTGTATTCGCATAGAAGATTTAAAACTTCATCTGATAAACAATCAGGCCTAGTTCCAATTGATAGACCAACAACACCATTTTGATTTAGCGCTTCGTCGTAAAGTTTTTTTAATTTGTTAATTGGTGCGTATGTATTTGTGTATGCCTGAAAATAGGCAATATATTTGTTAGATTTCCATTTCCGTCTCATTATTATTTTTTGATCTTGAAATTGTTCTGTAATTGATTTTAGTTTATTTCCAGCGAATTCTCCAGAGCCCTCACTAGAACAAAATGTACAGCCGCCTAAGGCGATTTTCCCATCTCTATTAGGACATGTGAATCCACCATTTAAAGTTATTTTTATTATTTTTTCACCAAATTTTTGTTTGAAAAAGTAATCTAAAGAGTAGTATGGTTTATCTCCCCACATAATGTTGAAGTTTCCTTTCAAAAAAATAATAGAGTAATATTCTAACAAAAAAAAAATAAAAATTAAATATATTATAAAAAAGGTAGTGAGTTTTTTGTGGGGAATTTTGTGAGCGTATTTAAAATAGCATCTATATTCATAGGAACAGTAGTTGGGGCAGGACTTGCATCGGGAAAAGAAATTTACCAATTTTTTTCTGTTTATGGAACGAAAAGTTTTTTTGGATTTATAATTTGTTTTATTATGTATATAGTCGTAGGAAAAATGATATGGAATATTTCTAAAAAGAGAAATTTATCTTCATATAATTTGTTAATCAATGAAATTTGTCCCAATTTTATTGGTAAAATTTTAAATTTATTTACTTCAATGTATTATTTGTTTTCATCTTCAATAATTTTCGCGGCAAGCGGATCTATAATTAGTCAATTTTTTTCGATTAACAAAATTTACGGTACGTTTTTAATGATAGTCATAACAATTTTCATATTAAAATTTAATATGAATGGAATTTTTGTTTTAAATGCAATAAGCGTTCCTATTATGATATTTGTGATATTTTCAATGTTTGTAATGTTTGAGCTATTTTCATCTCCAATAAATATTTCATCATCTGTTGTTGTTAATACAGTGAAAAACGAAATCAAAATGCACAATAACATCATATTATCTAGTTTTTTGTATGGAGGATTTAATATATTAAGTGCTTCTGGAGTGCTTGCACCTTTATCGGTTGAAAATTCTGAAAAAAATTTTAAGAGAGGAATTATATTAGGTTCGTTTTTCTTAGTTTTAATAAGTTTAATTATAAATTATTTAATTTTGATTAACATGCCTTATAGTGGGAATTACGATATACCGCTTTTGTATGTATCAAAAATATTTGGAAAACCTCTTCAGGTTTTAATATTAATTTTAATATGGTTTGAAATGCTTTCTACTGAAACCTCAAGTTTGTATTCTTTAGGAAAAAGTTTATCCAATAAACTAAATATTACAACATTTAAAAGTATACTTTTAGTAATGATTGTATCAATTCCTATATCTATTTTTGGATTTTCAAAACTCATTTCTGTATTATATCCGTTTTTTGGTTTTTTAAGTTTCATTTTTATGTATTACGTAATCAAATATAAATTTAAAGATAAATAGATTTAAAAAATAAATCCTTATGATGTACAAACATAAGGATTTATTTTTCTTCAATATGTTCAATTGATTTTTCCAAAACTTCGTATATGTGATCATCATCTAGCGAATAATAAACAGCTTTTCCTTCTTTTCTAGATTTTACTAAATGAGCCATTTTTAAAATTTTAAGTTGATGTGATATAGCCGACAGTGTCATGTCTAAAATTTTTGATAACTCAGACACACAAAGTTCTCCATTTTGTAAAGTGATTAACAGTTGAAGTCTTGTGGTGTCACCCATTACTTTAAAAAAATTAGAAAGAAGATTTACGTTTTTAAAATTTGAGATATTTTTTTTAATCAAAAGTAATACCTCCAAATAATATCGAGTAGTGTATTTTGTATAATAAACCTAAACTTAATTTAAATTATAGTTGAAAAATTGAACAAATGTCAAATAATGTTAATAGTATAAAAATATAAATTACTACTAATCATAATAGAATACAATTTCTAAGATTAATTGACAATTGAATAATTGCTCAAATATAATTTATAATACAATTGAATAATTGATCAAATATTTGCTTGTAAAATTTATATTTTTATTTGGAGGAGGAAAATAAATTTGAATAGGATTTTTGTAAATATCAAGGTAAGATTAATTTTAAGTTTGATAATTTTTTTAATACCAGTTTTATTTAATTTAAATTCTCAATTGGAATTTGTATTTTATTTGATTTCCTATTTAATAATCGGAGTCGATATATTAATTAAAGCTTTAAAAAATATTTTTAAAATTAAATTTTTAGATGAGAATTTTCTTATGTCTTTAGCTACTACAGGAGCTTTTGTAACTTCTCAATATGCTGAAGGTGTAATGGTTATGTGGCTTTATCAAATAGGAGAAGAATTTCAACATAGAGCTGTTCATAAAACAAGACGTTCAATTAAAGATCTCATGAATATAAGAGCTGATTATGCTAATTTGAAAAAGGGAGAAGAAATTTTAAAAGTTAATCCTATCAAAGTTGAAGTTGGAGATTTTATTTTGGTTAAATCTGGAGAGAAAGTTCCTTTAGATGGTAGAGTTGTGGAAGGAGAAGGAATGATTGATACTTCTCCTTTAACTGGAGAATCTCTTCCTAAGAATGTTAAATTTAATGATGAAGTATTAAGTGGTTGCATAAGTAAAAATGGAGTTTTAACTCTTGAGGTTACAAAAAAATTTAAAGAGTCTACCGTATCTAAGATTTTAGATTTAGTTGAAAATGCAAGTAATAAAAAATCAAAGGCAGAAAATTTTATAACAAAATTTTCAAAAATATATACACCTATTGTTGTTTTTTTGGCCTTATCTTTGGCTATAATTCCTCCAATTTTAATTGAGGGAGCTACGTTTAGTGATTACATTAGACGGGCTTGTGCCTTTTTAGTTATTTCATGTCCGTGTGCTTTAGTTATATCCATCCCTTTAGGTTTTTTTGGAGGATTAGGTGGAGCATCTAAATTAGGAATTTTAATAAAGGGAAGTAATTATTTAGAAGCTCTTTCACGAACGTCCACAGTTGTTTTTGATAAAACTGGAACTTTAACAAAAGGAAATTTTGAAATCGTAAAAATAAAATCAAATAATTGTAGTGAAGAAGAAATTTTAGAAGTCGCTTCTTATGCTGAAGCCTTTTCTTCTCATCCAATAGCGGATTCGATAAAAAAGACTTTTGGAAAAGAATTAGATTTAAGTAGAATTAATGATGTAAATGAAATTGAGGGAAAGGGAATTCAATCAAATCTTGATGGAAATAAAATTTGCGTGGGAAATCATAGATTGATGGAAGACTTTGGAGTTGACTACGAAAAAATAGATTTTTTTGGAACTGTTGTTCACGTATCTTTAAATTCTAAATATTTAGGTTATATTTTAATTTCAGATGAGTTAAAAGAAAATTCGTTTAAAACTATTAGGGATCTTAAAGATAAAAATTCTGTTGAAAAAGTTGTAATGTTAACAGGAGATAACCAAAAAGTTGGAGAGGGAATTTCTAAAAAATTAAATATAAATGAATTTTATGCACAACTTCTACCTTCTCAAAAAGTTAGTAAGCTTGAAGAACTTTTGTCAAATATTAAGGACAAATCTTCATTGGTATTTGTTGGAGATGGAATAAATGATGCTCCAGTTTTAATGAGAGCAGATATTGGAATTTCTATGGGTTCAATAGGTTCAGATGCAGCGATTGAAGCTTCAGATGTTGTTATTATGGATGATGATATTTATAAAGTTAACACGGCAATTGAAGTTTCTAAAAATACAATAAAAATAGTTAAACAAAATATAATTTTGTCTTTAGGTGTTAAGTTTTTAGTTTTAGCACTAAGCGCTTTTGGAATTGCTAGTATGTGGCACGCGGTTTTTGCAGATGTGGGAGTTTCATTTATAGCGATTTTAAATTCTATTAGAGCGTTAAATTTTTGTAAAAATAAAGAAAAGCCTTAGCGTTAAGCTGAGGCTTTTATAATGAGCAAATATTTTTTAAAATATCCAATAAATTTTCAATTTCCATGTGAAGTAAGGAAACTTTTTTTATGTCTCCATGTTTTATTGAGTCCTTAATTTGAGAATACAAACTTATGTGCTCGAAAGTATCGTGAAATATTTTGAAATTAATTTCTTTTGCCATTATATTCGTAAGCGAAAGAAGTTTCGTTTTTAAATCAATATTATTTATTAATTGCTCAATGTCTTTTTTGTATTTAGGAAGAAGTCGATGATTAATTTCCATTACATATCTATCTAATGATGAAAGTTTAAAACTATTTATAATTTCTTGTGTAAAAACATTTTCGTTGAAAAGTATAGAAATTTTTTTTGAAGAAAGGTTTTCCATATTTTCATAAACGCTCTTAGGACTTTTTCCAAAATACATATTCCTATCTTTCTCAGAAAATTTTTCAAATATATTTTCTTCGCTTCTGTAAATTTTAAATTTTTCTAAATAGTCAGCCGATTCTCCATATGATTTTGATAATTCTTTAAGAAGTGAATCTTCGCTTTTATCGATAGAATATTTTATTCCATCAATTACGCACATGTTTAATGAAGCTAAAGTCAAGTATATATTTGTTTTTGGATTTGGAGACCTAAGTTCAAATCGAGTGGATTTTGGATTTTTTAAATCTCTAATTAGGGCAAGTAAAATTGACCTATTTCTTGATGGAATTTCGCTTGATAATCCAAGGGATGTTACAGTACAAACTGGAGCTTCAAATCCTGGCTTCAATCTTTTTAATGAATCAATTGTGTTAGATACAAAAGGATTTATTATTTCATAATTTTTAAGAATTCCCATTAATGCACCATATCCAATTGAACTTAAAAATTGATTTCCATCTTCGTGAAAAATATTTATGGTTTTAGAGTTTTTAAGTTTAAAAAAAATACTGTAGTGGAGATGCTCACCGTTACCTGCAACTTTTTCAATTGGTTTAGCGGAAAAATTTACATCTAAATTGTGCCTTTTAAATGTTTCTTTAATTATGCTTTTAACAATTAAAAGATTGTCGCAAGTTTGTATTGGAGAGGAACAATATTTCCAATCTATTTCTAATTGTTCAAGTATGTGGTATTTTCCATTGAAATCTATTTTAGATTTAACTCCTCCAACTTCTTTGTGTCCCATTTCAGGTTCAAGTTTGTAATTTTCCATCATGATTAAAGAATTTTCAAGAGCCGTTCTAACAATTCCTTTTGTCATATTCCAATATTGTTCATGAAGTTCTTGGGAAGTTGATAAATCTTCAATATTTATTAGTTCTTCTGGAGTTTTAACCCAAAATTCTAGCTCTGTTGCTGTGTTTATAATTACGTCATCAATATCTTCAAATTTAAAATTTTTTAGGGAGTTAGGGGTATTTTTAAGAAGAGATAAAATATTTCTTTTTAGATAATCAACGGACCTGTTTAAAATTGATCGAGAATCTATATATTTGTTATTGTGAATTAAAAAACTTGGTATTCTCAAAGTACCAATAGGTTTTTTTGTACAATCATCGATGTTTTCAAAATTATAATCTACAAACCAATTGCAATTTTTATCAATAACCATATCTACTTTTGCATCGTTTAACGTTGCGATTCCAGTTAATACAACTGAAGAACCATCAGTTTGAACGGCGCATCCATTTAAAAATGTATCAATGTCGTTTAGAAAAATATCTGAAGGGATTTTTTCGTCTGTGTCGTTTCCATTTAAATCAATTCCAACTAATGATACGAATTTAATTTCGCTATGGTTAACTAAGAGGTTAATTAGGAATTCTTTTGATATATCTTTTTTTTCAATTATGAATACTAAATCTTTAAACATAAATTTCAACTGTGGAAAATACAAAAATGTATTTATTTATCCTCCTTCTATATTGGTTTTAGTTTCAATTTTAAAAATATGATATAATTAAACTCACTTATTGTCAATTTTGAGAGGTTTTAAAATGTGCTTCAAACATAAGAATATAGGTTTTTTTGATTCTGGAATAGGAGGAATTTCTGTTTTAAAAACTGCGATAAATATTTTAGAAAATGAAGTGTTTGTTTATTTTGGAGATTCTAAAAATTCCCCCTATGGTTGTAAATCTCAAAATGAAATAATTAAGTTGTGTATTAATATATGCGACTTTCTAATTTATGAAAATAATTGTAAAGCTATTGTCGTTGCATGTAATACTGCAAGTAGCGCTGCCATTAAAACTCTTAGAAAAATGTATGAACCTAAAACGATTATTGTCGGAATAGAGCCAGCAATAAAACCAGCAATTATTTATTCAAAAAATATTAATTCTCAAGGGAATGTTTTAGTTTTGGCAACTCCATTTACTATAAACGGTGAAAAATTTAGAGCTATGTTAAATTCCTATAATAAATGTAAAATTTATTGTGTAGCACTTAAAAATTTAGCTTACATGATAGAGGAGAATTTGGAAAGTAAAAAAATTAAAGATTATTTGTATAGAGAATTGAAACCTTACATTAAAAATGTTAGTTGTTTAGTTTTAGGTTGCACTCATTATTATTTTGTTTCGGATATTTTTAAAGAGGTGTTAGGTGAAAATATTAAAATATTTGATGGAGCGTATGGAACTAGCAAAGAACTTAAGCGAAGAATAGAACTAAATAATTACGCACGAGATTTTTTAGACGAAAATGAAAAGAGAATTTACATACACAATTCTCTAAATGAAAATAAAATTAAACGATGTTATGAGCTTTTAAATTTTAAGGAGGTTTAAATGAAAAATTGTATATTGTATGGATTTGGTGTTGATGAAATTCAAAAAATTAAAAATTTATTTAAGTTTGTTAGTTCAAACATAGAATACGTAACTATTTTAAATTGTGATTTTGATAAAACATTAAGAGAAGTAATTGAGAATAATAATTTCTGTGAAGAAAAAAATTTTAATCTTAAAGAGAAAATAGTTATTTTAGGTGGAATGTATCCAAAAGAAATAGAAATTTATTACAAAATTCTTAAAAGTAAGTTGAGTAAAGAAATAATAATAGCAAGTGTAACGGAAAATTCTCTCAATATGAAAATAGAAGAACTTTTTAATCATTTCAAAGAAGAAAGAGAATATTTTAGGAAAAATAAAAGGTAACTTTATATAATAATTTGAATAAATTCTTATTACTTAACATTTTTATGGAGTTTTTATGTCTGTAGGATCTTTAAAAATTCAAACTTTTGGAGAAAATATTTCAAATCCATTAGATAAAGCGAATGTTAAAGTTACTGTTTACGATTCAAACAACATTGTTAAAAATATTTATAATCTAAAGACTGATGATTCTGGAATTGCACACTTAGACGAAATAGAAACACCACCTTTAATGCTTTCATTAAATGAAAATGCAGATAAAAGACCTTATAGTATTTGTGATGTTTTAGTTGAAAAGGAAGGTTACGTAGATGTTTTGGTTGAGGGTTGTCAATTGTTTGGAGAGCAAGAGGCCATTCAACCAATTAACATGAGTTTTTTAAAAAGAGAAATTTCTTCAACTTCTCAATCCAAAAAAATAATTATTGAACCTAATAGACTTTACGGAAATTTTCCACCGAAAATTCCTGAAACTGAAATAAAGCCTCTTCCTAAACCTACTGGACAAGTTGTTTTACCTGAGGTTGTAATACCTGAATTTATAACTGTTCATACAGGCTCTCCTAATTCTAACGGAAAAAATTATACAATTAGGTATGTAGATTATATAAAAAATGTTGCGTCTAGTGAAATATATTCGACTTGGCCTTCAAGTGCAATAAGAGCAAACATTTATGCTATTATATCTTTTACTTTAAATAGAGTTTATACTGAATGGTATAGAGGGAAGGGAAAAGATTTTACAATAACAAATTCAACTGCATATGATCATGCTTTTAATTATGGAAGAAATATATTTAAAAATATATCTAATATCGTTGATGAAATATTTTCAACATACATGAAAAGACCTGGGGCTAAACAGCCATTGTTTTCTCAATATTGCGATGGGAAAAAAGTTAAATGCCCTGGATGGATGACTCAATGGGGAAGTAAGTATTTAGCAGATGAGGGATATACTCCGTATGAAATTTTAACGAATTTTTATGGAACTAACTTAGATTTGGTTAGAGCAAAAGAAGTAAAGGGGATTCCAATTTCTTATCCAGGTTATCCTTTGAAGGTTGGAAGCAGAGGAACTTATGTAAAAGATATTCAAAGATATTTGAATACAATATCAAATAGTTATCCTTCAGTACCAAAAGTTTCAACAGATGGAATTTATGGAGAAAAAACTAAAGAAGCTGTAAAAAAGTTTCAACAAATATTTAATGTAAATGTTTCTGGAATAGTCGAATACGATACGTGGTATGCAATTTCTAATATTTATGTAGCTGTTACAGAGATAGCTGAGCTTAGAGGAATTTCTCTAGAACAAAATTTAAAAACGTTTGTGCCATATTCTCCAATTGAAAATGCTGGAGTAATAAAATATTAAAGTTAAGGTTGTTGATTTAAATCATCAACCTTTTTGTTATTGTTTTAGTTTATTATTTAGATTATAAATGTTATAATTTACGTGGGGAATTTTAATTTAATAAGAAGAGGTGGATTATGAATGTTAAACTTAATAAATGTTTTTTTGTGTTCGTATTTTTGATATTGTTATTTGGAGCTTTAAGTATGTTCGTTTTTAATGACAATAAGGACAATAAAATTTATTTAAAAAAAATAGAAGTTGTGTTTGATAATTTAAGTTCAGTGGAGGAAATATTAAATTCGGAAGTTAAAAATTATTTCGATAATAATAAAGTGAGTAAAAATTCCGTCAAAGAAATGAGAGATAAATGTTCAAACGTAAAAAATTATGCTAAAAGTACTTTAAAGGAAATAGAAGCGTTAAAACATTACGAAAATTTAGATAAAAGGTATTTAGTGGATATACTTAAAGATGTAATTAAAGTTGTTGATAATGATTTTTTAGTAAATGATATATTTTATTCTAGTGATGAAGTTATATTGAAAAACCTTCAAGAAATTATGTATGATTTCAAGAAGGTTTTAAATAAATATGGCGTTTTTAAAATTAATTTTGGTATTGCAAATATTTAATTTGTTATTGTACATATATGCTTGGAGGATTTGATGAAAAAGTTTTTTAACGTATTTATTGCGGTTTTTCTTTCCTTGTATTTTTTTGTATCATGCGTTTCAAATTCAGAAAATGTAAAAGAGGATAAAATTAAAATAGGAGTTACTTCCGTTCCTCATGGAAAAATACTTGAGAATTTAAAGAAAGTGTTTAAAATGGATTTTGAAATAGTTAATTACGTAGATTATGAGGCTTTAAATAGGGATCTTGTTTCAAATAAGATTCAAGGGAATTTTTTTCAGACTAGAGAGTATTTAGATAATTTTAATTATGAAAATAATCAAAATTTAGTGGAGCTTGCTGGAGTTCACATAGAGCCTTTAGTAATTTATAGCTCTAAATATAAATCTATAGACAATATTAAAGACGGTGCTGTTGTTTACATTCCAAATGATAAAATAAATAGAAATAGAGCTTTAAAACTTTTGGAAGAAGCATCTTTAATAAAATTAGTAGAGGATTTTAGTAATGGGTATTCTATTATAGAAAACACTAAAAATTTAATTATAAATGAGGTAGCTGTTACCTCCATTCCAAATTATTATGCTGAGTCTGATTTAATTGTTTTAAATACAAATGTTGCTCTTGAAAATTTAATTTTTCCGCACAAAGATGGAATATTTTATGAAAAATATTTTTTAGATGAAAGTAAAGTAAATGTTTTTGTAACTAGGGAAGATTTAAGAACTTCTATTGAACTCAAAGATATAGCTATAAATTTAAATTCGTATGATACATTTAAATTTATAAATAGTAGTTACAAAGGATTTGTTAAACCTGTCTTTTAAAAATTCATAAACAAAAATTATTAGGAGGTAATTTTTATGAATTCAAATGAACTAGCATTTTTGACAGAAAAATCAAAAGAAGTAAGAAGACTTTTGTTAAATGAAATACATAGTGTTGGTAAAGGTCATTATGGAGGAAGCTTGTCCATAGTTGATGTTTTAGTTTTGCTTTACAACAAAGAAATGAATATAGATGTTATTAATCCTAAAATGGAAGGAAGAGATAGATTAGTTTTATCAAAAGGTCATGCTGGGCCAGCTCTTTATGCAACGTTAGCTGATAAAGGATATATAAAGAAGGAAGATTTGCTTACTTTAAATAAAGAAAATACTTTGCTTCCAAGTCATTGTGATATGAATAAAACAAATGGAATTGATATGACAACAGGTTCTTTAGGTCAAGGAATAAGTTGTGCTGTTGGTATGGCCAAAGCTTCTAAAATTAAAAAGGATAATGCTTATATTTATTGCATAGTTGGTGATGGAGAGTGCAATGAAGGTCAAGTTTGGGAAGCTGCAATGGCTGCATCTTATTTTAAATTAAATAATTTAATTGTATTTGTTGATTACAATAAGATGCAATTAGATGGAAATGTGAGCGATATAATGGATATGGGAAATTTAAGTAATAAGTGGGAGTCTTTTGGATTTTTTACAAAGGAAGTTAATGGTCATGATTTTAATGAAATACATAGTGGAATAAGTGAAGGGAAGAATCAAGAAAAGCCAATTTGTATTGTTTTAAACACTATAAAAGGAAAAGGTGTTGCGGTAATTGAAAATTCTGGATATAAAAGCCATAGCATGGGTTTAAATGATGAACAGTTAAAAGAAGCTATAAATGAGTTAACTTAGTTAAAGGAGGGAATAAAATTATGGAAATGAGAAAAGTTTTTTTCGATACAATGAAAGAGCTTATGGAGAAACATGAAAATATAGTTTTCATGGATGCAGATTTAGCAGAAGCCAATGGAACTATGGCTCTTAGAAAATTATTTAAAGATAGAGCTTTTGATGTTGGAATAAGCGAAGCAAATATGGCTAGTATGGCTGCAGGAATGAGCGCTTATGGAATGAATCCTTACATTTGCACTTTTACTCCTTTTGCAACTAGAAGAATATGCGATCAAATAACGATTTCAATGTCTTATGCTAAACAAAATGTTAAAATAATAGGAACTGATTCTGGAGTTGCTGCTGAATTAAATGGTGGAACTCACATGAGTTTTGAAGATATTGGAGTTTTGAGAAGTATTCCTAATTTAACAATTATAGATGTTGTTGATTATGTGCAACTTAGGGAAGTGTTAATTAATTCTGTTGATCACAAAGGAGTTTTGTACATAAGATTTGCTAGAAAAGAAATTCCAAAAGTTTATGATGAAGATTATAAATTTAATTTTAATAAGGCTGATGTTTTAAAAGAGGGAAAGGATATTACTATTTTTTCAACTGGGATAATGGTTAAAGGAGCGCTTGAAGCAAGTGAAATATTGGAACGAGAAGGAATAAATGCTGAAGTTATATCAGTTCCCATAATAAAACCTATAGATGAAGACACTATAACAAAATCGTTGATAAAAACTAAAAAAGCTGTTACAGTCGAGAATCATAATATTATAGGTGGTCTTTATAGTGCTGTTTGTGAAGTTGCTTGCAAAAATTCTCCAACATTAATAAGAGGAATTGGAATTAAAGATCACTTTGGTGAAGTTGGATCAATTAAATTTTTAATTGAAAAATATAAAATGACTCCACAAGATATTGTTAATGAGTGTAAAAATTTAATTTAAAGGGTAAAAAGAGGTTATTTTTATAATCTCTTTTTATTTTTTGGAAATTTATTTAATAAAAATAGTGTATAAACAAAAAAATATTTTATTTAAGGTATGAAGGGAAGTGATTTTTTATTTGAATAAATACATTACAAAGGATTTGATTAAAGTAAATGTTGAATGTGAAAATTGGATGGAGGTTGTTAGAGAGGGAAGCAATTTACTTGAGAAAAAAAATATAGTGATGCCTTGCTATAAAGAAAATATTTTAAAATGTTTTGAAGAATTTGGGCCGTACATGGTGGTTGCTCCTAAAATAGCAATTTTACATGCGAGACCAGAAGATGGAGCTTTAAAAACATCTATGAGCATAATTGTTTTAAAAAATCCTGTTGAATTTGGAAATGCACAAAATGATCCTGTGAAAGTTGCGTTTACTTTTTCAAGTAGAAACAATTGCGAACATATGGAGTTATTATCAAATTTAATGAAAATTTTAATGAACCAAGATGATTTCAATAAATTAATTAATTCAACTGATGTTGAAGAAGTTTTCGAAATCGTAAATAAATATAATTTATAAAATTTGGAGGGATATTGTTATGAAGATTTTAGTTTGTTGTGGGTCTGGCCTTGGAAGTAGTTTCATGATTGAAATGAATATAAAAAATATATTGAAAGATTTAAATATTCAAAATGTTGATGTAAATCATTCGGATTTATCTTCAGCAAAAGGTATAAAAGCTGACGTGTATGTTTCTACAAAAGATCTTTCAAACAGGTTGGAAGATTTGGGAGGAGAAGTTATTTCATTGAATAACATGATTGACAATAATGAACTTAAAGAAAAGTTATTGGATGTTTTGAAAAATCTAAAAGTAATATAAATTTTTAGGAGAATTTATAATGTTGAAATTTATTTTAGATATTTTAAGTGAGCCATCTATATTAGTTGGACTCGTTGCTTTAGTTGGATTGTTACTTCAGAAAAAATCATTCTCTGAGTGTATTTCAGGAACTGTAAAAACCGTAATGGGATTTTTGATTTTAAGTGGGGGAGCTACTCTCGTTGTAAATTCTTTAAGCTATTTTGGAAAAATATTTGAACATGGATTCGGAATATCGGGAATTGTACCTAACAATGAAGCTATAGTTGCTCTTGCTTTAAATCAATTAGGAACAATTACAGCTTTAATAATGGCTTTTGGAATGCTTGTAAATATTTTAATCGCTAGATTTACAAAATTTAAATATATATTTTTAACTGGGCATCACACTTTATATATGGCTTGTATGTTTGCATCAATTTTATACGTTGGAGGAATTTCAGGATATGTAGCTGTTATTATAGGTTCTATACTTTTAGGAGCAACAATGGCAATTATTCCAGCATTAGCACAACCTTTTATGAAAAAAATAATTGGATCTGATGAAGTTGCATTTGGACACTTTGGTACATTTGGATATGTTTTATCAGCATTAATTGGGAAAGTTGTGGGGAAAAATTCAAAATCAACAGAAGACATTAAATTTCCGCAAAGTTTAAATTTTTTACGAGATACATCGGTTGCGATATCTATAACAATGATGATTTTATTTTTAATAGTTACAATAGTCGCAGGATCAAATGAAGTTGGAAGACAATTTATGAATAGTTTAAGCGGTGGAAAAAATATTTTTGTCTTTTCTTTAATACAGTCAATAACTTTTGCAGGTGGAGTTTATATAATATTGTCTGGTGTTAGACTTATACTTGGTGAAATAGTTCCAGCATTTAAAGGAATAGCTATGAAATTAGTTCCTAATGCTAAACCAGCATTAGATTGTCCTATAGTTTTTCCTTACGCTCCAAATGCAGTTTTAATAGGATTTTTATGTAGCTTTTTGGGAGGAATAGTTGGCCTATTTGTATTGATTTTATTAGGACAACCAGCCATATTACCAGGAGTTGTACCTCATTTCTTTTGTGGAGCTACAGCAGGCGTTTTTGGAAATATAACAGGAGGAAGAAAAGGAGCAGTAATAGGAGCTTTTGCTAATGGAATTTTTATTACATTTTTACCAGCACTTTTATTACCTGTATTGTCTTCTTTAGGTTTTATTGGTACAACTTTTTCTGATGCAGACTTTGGAGTTATAGGAGTGATTTTAGGGGGAATAATAAATTTTATAAAATGATAAAAATAGACAGGCTTATTAAACCTGTCTATTTTTTAAAACTATTTATTCAATTTAAAATCTAACTCGTTAGAGATTGCAATATTATAAATGTAAGAATTATTAACTTCAATTATAAATTTATCGCACATTTCTTCAGATAAATTCAAAGAATTCAACATATTATGGTAATTCATAACGTACTCTTTCATGTCGCTTATACCTGGAAAACTATAATAATTCAAAGCATCATGCTTTATGTTATACTTTTCACTTAATAATGAAAAGAAAGTTCTTCCTCCAAATAAATCTGCTAAAAACCTAGTATATGCATGAGCTATAACCATTTCAGGATTTCGTTCACTCATTTCATTAATTCTATCTACGTAAGCTTCTGTTGAAGGAAGTAATGAAAGAGAATCTACTTTATCTCCAAAAAGGGCTTCAACATCTTTCTTTATTAATTCAGAACGGAATAATTCAGTTGTAACAAAAGGTTTTACATTTGAATTATCCTTATTTTTAACTAAAGCACTCTCGATAGCTTCATAAACTTTTTGTAAGTTAAAAATATATTCGCCGTAACCATCAACTGAAGCTTTGCAATCAACTAATTTTTTGATGTATCCAGTATTCTCAGCAGTGCCGTGAAGTAAAGAACTTTTTGCTCTAATGTCTGACATAAACTTCATTAATAAAACACCTCTTAAATAATATAAAAATTTTTTAAGTTATGCAAAATAGAGAAAGATGCTTCAAGCATCTTTCTCTATTTTGGTGACCCGTACGGGAATCGAACCCGTGTTACCACCGTGAAAGGGTGGTGTCTTAACCGCTTGACCAACGGGCCAAATAAATATATAAATATCAAATATGGCGACCCAGAAGGGACTCGAACCCTCGACCTCTGGCGTGACAGGCCAGCACTCTAACCAGCTGAGCTACTGGGCCAAAATGGTGGGCACAACAGGGATCGAACCTGTGACCTCCTGCTTGTAAGGCAGATGCTCTCCCAGCTGAGCTATGCACCCCAAATTGGTGACTCGTACGGGAATCGAACCCGTGTTACCACCGTGAAAGGGTGGTGTCTTAGCCGCTTGACCAACGAGCCACATCGAAAACTACTGTATGAGTATATAATACATAAAAAAGATTGTCAATATATTTTTGAAAAATTTTTACCTTGAACTCTCAGTGTAGAAATATGTAAAAATTTTTAGGTATTTTTGTTCAAGAAAAATTTTTAATTTACAAAATTTATGTCCTACAATCTTTTGTTTTTGAGATAGAACATAAAATTTAAAAATTGTCAAGTTGACACAAAAAAATGTTATTTGTTATGATTAATTTGGGTCGATAAGGAGGAAGTCAATGTTATTTGAAATTTTTGATACTCATGCTCATTATTATGATGAAGTTTTTGATCTAGATAGGGAAAAAATTTTAAATGCTCAGTTTGATTTTGGTGTTAAAAAAATTTTGAATTGTGGTGTTGATATACCTTCCTGTAAGAAAACTTTAGATTTGGTAAACAATTATGATTTTTTGTATGGAGCTTGTGGGATACATCCTAGCTATGCAGCAGAACATTACAAAAAAGGTTATATTGATGATTTGGATGAATATCATAAGAATAATAAAATATTAGCAGTTGGAGAAATTGGTCTGGATTATTTTTATAAAGATTTGGATATTTCCGTACAAAAAGAGGTGTTTAAATCTCAATTGGATTTTGCCAAGCAAATAAATAAACCAGTAATTATACATTGTAGAGATGCGCATTTTGATACTTTGAATATTGTCAAAGAATTCATGCCTATTTCAGGAGTTATTCATTGTTTTTCTGGAAGTTTAGAAATTTCTAGGGAATGGATGAAATTAGGATTTTATTTAGGAATAGGAGGAGTTATTACTTTTAAGAATTCGGTGAAGTTAACAGAAGTTGTGAAGAATGCTCCGATTGAATACCTAATAACTGAGACTGATTGTCCATATCTTTCACCAGTTCCTTTTAGGGGAAAGAGGAATCAGTCGGTTAATATACAGTATGTTATACAAAAAATTTCTGATATTAAAGATCAAGACTTCTATAAAATTGCAAATAGGTTATATGAAAATGCGTTTAGTTTTTTAAATTTATAATGTATAACCAAGTTTTATTAGGGGGAAAATATGATAAAGTCAAAATCGGTTAAGACTATATTGTTCTTTATTTTTAGCACGTTGGTTTTTTTGGTATTGTTTTATATTGTTTTAAACTTCAATAAGCCAGTAACTATAGTTGTAGATGGTATTGAGATAACAACTCGTACAAATGCAAGTACAGTTCAGGACGTGTTGTATGAGAATGATATAGTCGTTGAAGATGGTGGGAGTATATTTCCATCTAAATATTCAAAAATAAGCAGAGGAGAGAAAATAATTTTAGAGAGTCCAGTTCCTGTTATAATATATTTGGGTAAAATGAATCCTTATGAGGTTATGACTACTTCTCAAAATGTGGGAGATTTTTTGAGAGAACAGGGAGTGGAAGTAGGAGAGAGTGATATAATTATTCCTTCGGCTGACACGAAGATTGTACCAGGAATGGAAATAAAAATAAAGTATGTTGATATTAAAGTTGAGAGTGAACAACATGTTGTTGACTATAAAACGGAAATTAGACATACTGATGATTTGTATGAAGGTCAAGAACGATTATTAAAAGAAGGAAAAAGTGGTTTACGAATAGTTAAAAGAGAAAAACGATATGAAAATGGATTTGAAGTAGATAATAAAGTTGTTTATGATAATATAGAGGTTCAACCTATAGACAAAATTTTAGAAGTAGGAACTAAAAAAAGAGATATAGTTAGTGTTCAAGGAAATGCTCTTGAAACGGTTAGTCAGGCTTATAGTAATGGCAGTAAATTTAATTTTTTGGGAAAAGATTATTCCGTAGCTTACACGAAATCAGTTGAGTCTACTGCATTTTATGATAGTGGTTCAAATGGTAATCATACGACTGCAACAGGTAATCCTACAGTTTATAATCCATCAGGTTGGAGTACTATTGCTGTAGATCCACGAGTGATACCTCTCCATACGAAAGTTTATGTAGAGGGATATGGTTTTGCCATAGCTCATGATACAGGAGGAGCTATAAAGGGAAATATAATAGATGTTTTTATGCCTAATAGAGAAACAGCATATAAATGGGGAAGAAAGAAAGGCGTTAAAATTTATATATTGGAATAATTAAATAGGTTGGCTGTAATATTTGAAAAATCAAGTATTGCGGCTATTTTTTTTTGGAGGAAATTTAATTATGAAAGTTAAAGAAGTTATTGTTGTTGAAGGAATGAGAGATGAAATAGCTGTTAAAAGAGGTTTAGATTGTGAAGTAATATATGTTTCTGGATTTGGAATAACGGAAAAAATTTTTAAAATTATTCAAAAAGCTCAAGATACAAAAGGAGTTATACTTTTTATGGATTCTGATTCGGCGGGAGAAAGGATAAGAGAAAAAATATCCAAAAGAATAAAGGGAGTTAGGCACGCTTATATTTCAAGGGAAAAGAGTACGAAAAATGGTGATGTAGGTGTGGAATATGCAAAAGCTGAAGATATAATAAATTCCATTAAAAATGCAAAAGCTGTTTTGTGTAGTGAGAGAAATGAATTTTCTCAAGAGGATTTAATACAAAATGATTTGGTAAATAAGGAGAGCTCTTCTAAAAAAAGAGAAATGGTAGGAGATATTTTGGGTATAGGTTATTCTAATGGTAAAAAATTTTTGTCTAGATTAAATAGTTTCAACATAAGTAGAGAGGAATTTTTAAGTGCTTTAAAGAAGGTAGAGAGTAAAGGTTATGATAAACATTAGAGAAATTCAAAAAAAATATGGGTTTTCGTTTAAATCCTCATTAGGTCAAAATTTTTTTAATAATGAAATTTTGCTTGAAGAGATATTAAATATTTTGTACATAGATAAGGAAAGCACGGTGCTTGAAATAGGTCCTGGTTTTGGTGTTTTAACTGAAAAACTTTTGAAAATATGCAGTCATGTTATATGTGTTGAAATAGATTATAACGCTTATGATATTTTGTTAAATGAGTTTAAGGGAATTAAAAATTTAACTTTGTTAAATGAAGATTTTTTGAAAATGGATTTAAATAATTTTAAAAACATTAAAGGGTTGAAAATTATTGCAAATATTCCTTATTATATAACAACGCCAATTCTTGAAAAATTGTTTTCTAGTGATTTAGATATAGATTTTATTGGTGTGATGGTTCAAAAGGAAGTTGGAAATAGAATTTTGGCTTCTCCATCAACAAAAGAGTATGGTTCTTTAACTGTGTTTTCAAATTATTATTCTAAATGCAATTTAATTAAAAAAATTCCAGCGTGTAATTTTACACCTGTTCCTAAGGTTGATTCGATGTTTTTAAAATTTAGCATAATAAAGGAGCGGGAGTTTCAAGGAAAATTGGAGAAGGAGTTTTTAAGTTTTGTTAAAAAATGTTTCTCAATGAGAAGAAAAACTCTTTTTAATGTTTTATCCCAATTTAAATTGAATAAGTGTGAGCTTTCTAAAATTTCTCAAAATATAAATATAGATTTTAATAAAAGAGCTGAAACTTTAAGTTTAGATGATTTTAAAAAATTGTTTTTATCAATAAGCAAATCAAATTAATTAATTTGGTTTGCTTTTATTTTAGTAAATTTTAATTTATATTAGCATAATATACTTATGAGTTTAAAAATATTCTGGAGATATAAATGGTTGATAATAACAAAAAATTTATAATACTTCAAGAAGATGATAAGGGTTTTGGGGTTAAAAATAGAAAGCCTTCTGGATATACAAAAATCGAACCTAGAGATTCTAAATTCAAAATTTTTTACTATGCTCAAAATTTAAATGGCGATTGTTCTTACAATTTAAATCTTATTTTGGAAAATGAGGGTAAGGTTGAAGTTATTTCTATAGGAGAAATTAAAAGTGATTCTAATGGTAAAATAGATATTTGCTATGATTTTGATGATTCTCTTTTAGATATGATTTGCGGAAGTGCTATTTGTATTAAAGATTCTAAAGGGGATGTAAAATTTCCTTTAAGCGGTTTTCTTACTAAAAAGAAAATATTTAATTGGAAAGTTAATCAATTTAGAGGAATGAGGATTAGGCCTTTTAAAAAAGAAAGTCCATCTTCTGAGAGAAGGAGAGAGATTAGTTCTTCTAAAAAAGTTGAAGAATTTAAAGAAGATGTTTGTGATGATGGTGATGAAATTAAAATTGAAAAGGAAATTTTTAATGATAATGTTAAAGAAGATTTTGAAGAAATAGAAGAAGAGGGAATTTTAAATAAGGATGCTAGAGGTGGCATGTTTCTCATGAACATGTATAATAAATTTAATTTTCTTCACGATGAAAATAATTTTAGGGAAGAGAAGGAAGATAAATTTGAAAAATATGAAGAGGGATTGAAAAAAGTTATAAAAACTTCAAAGGAAATTTATGAAGAGGGAAAGGAACATATTGAAGCTTTGAAAAAACTTTTGGATAAAGATGATGGAAGACTTGAAAAAATGTTGAAGGGTATTTTTCCTAAAATATTTAATCAAAAAAGGGAATTAAGCAATGATTATGAGTATAGATTTTTTTACAATATTTTAAATGAATATGATGAAATGCCCTCTATTAATTTTGATAATTATGTTTTTTTTAAAGTTTATGTAGATAGCTTTTCCCAAATGGAAAATATGAAAAAACTCGATAATGTTAAGTATTGTGTTGTTTATTATCCAATGATGTTTATGTATCCATATTTTAAAGATGAGGGATATTTTATAATAGGTCTTAATTTTGATTCCGATAATGATATTCACAATTTAGTTTATGGAGTTAAGGTTTTAAATGGAGATGAGGAAAAGTTTCCTTATGATGGAAACACAGGATTTAATAAATATATTTACGATTATGAAAATCTAGAAGGATATCACATTATGGAATATGATTACAAAAATTTTTGCGTGAAATGAAAATAGGTTAGAGTTGTTAACCTATTTTTTTAATATGTTTTGTATGTTTTGGTTTTTTGGTATGAAAAATGTTGTGGAAGAGTTATTTGAAAGCTCTTTTAAATATGAAGATTTAAAGTAATAGGGATTTGTTATTAATGAAAATATATTTATATTTGAAGAAATATCTTTTATTGATAAAGGAATGCTTTGGCTTATGATTTTTCTAGAATATTTATTTGAAGAATGTTTGTTATTAAAATATGAAGCTACATAGTTTTCTAAAGATTCGCTATCTTTTTTAAAATTCAGTTTTAAGAAATTTGAAACCCTTAAAAAATTATTTTTTAGGGGTAATTTTGTGTTTTGAAAATGGGAGTTATATTTAAAAATTGGGTCTATTAATATGAGTTTTGAAAAAATTTTGTCATTTAGCAAAATCATATTTAATCCTATACTTGAAGAAAATTTATCGCAAATTAAATTTATTTCATTCAAGTTTAGAGAATTAATTAAATTAATTAGGTCTGAGGACACGTTTCTAAAAGAATAATCGTAATTTTCATCTTTAAAAGAGTTACCGTGTGCAGGTAGGTCTATTAAAATTATTTTGTAGTTATTATTTAAATCATTTGAAATATTAAATTGATTTTCCAATGTTAAATTGGAGTTGAAAGAAGATTCAAAGGGACTATGAATAAACACAATATTGTTTAAAGATTGGTTTGAGTTATTTAAAATTTCTTTTTCATAAAAACATATTTTATGATTGTTAACAATTAAATACTCTTCTTTAAATCCTTTTATGGAAAATTCTATTTTAAAATTTTTGTTGTACATCCAAAGAAATACACTTATAAATATTTGAATTACTAAAAGGGATAACAACAAATACATTAATAATTTTTTTCTATTAACCAAATTAATCACCAATAATATTTTTTGTATTAAAGTTTTTTCTATTCACTAATCAAAGAAACCAAATAAATCATAAAAATACTATAAATGTTAATATATTTTTATTGTAAAAAATAAAACAATGGATAATAATAATCTTTGTAAGTATAAGATTTTAAAAACGATGTTTTATGAATATAAAGTTTTTCTAAAGGAGATTTTTAAATGGAATTTAAAATAGTAAATACCTATAGTGATGACTATGATTTATTGGTTGTTCCATGTTTTTCAGATGAGATAAATGAAAAATATAAGGAAGTTTTATTAAAACTTAAGGAAAGCAAAATTTTTGTGGGTAAAAAATGTACAAGTTATTTTTTATCTACTTTTGAAAATAAATTGTCAAACATTTTATTTTTAGGATTGGGAAATAAAAAAGATTTTAATTATGAATTGTTTTACAAATGTATAGTAAGTGGATTTAACGGAATTAAGTTGTGCAATTACAAAAATATTTTAATAAATTTATTTGAAAATGAACAATTAACTTTTAATCACATGGTGAAAGCAATTGTTTTATCTTTAAGTGGAGTTAATTATAGCTTCAAAAAATATTTCACTAACAACAAAAATAAAGATGAGAAAATTTCTGTTTCCCTTTTTAGTGAAAAGGAGATAAGCGAAAAAATTTTAACAGAGAGCTTAAACATTAGAGATGCTATAAATTTATGTAGGGATTTAGTGAACGAACCTGCTAATGTTTTAACTCCAGAAGAATTTTCAAACAGGTGTAAAGATGCTGTTAAAGATTTAAATGTAGAAATAGAAGTTTATGATGAAGTTTGGATAAAAAATAATTCTTTACATTCTTTGTACGAAGTTGGAAAAGCTTCCGTTAATAAACCAAGATTTATAGTTATGAAGTATTTTGGTGATAAAGATAGTAAGGATTCTGTATCTTTTGTAGGGAAAGGGTTAATGTACGATTCAGGTGGATATTCTATAAAAAGTTCAGATGGTATGGTAACGATGAAGTGCGATATGGCTGGTGGAGCATCAGTTCTTTCTTTAATGACCCTTATTGCTAAAGAAAATTTAAAAATAAACGTTTATGGAATAATACCTGCTTGTGAAAATTTAATAAATGGAAATGGATTTAAACCAGGAGATGTAATAAATTCTCTTTCAGGAAAAACCATTGAAATACTTTCTACAGATGCTGAAGGAAGATTAGTTTTAGCAGATGGGGTAAACTACGCTGCTAAAGTTTTAAACACAAGTGTTATAATTGATATTGCCACATTAACAGGCGCTTGTGGAATTGCACTTGGAACTAAATATGCAGCTGTAATAGACAACAATGAAGAGATGTTTAAAAAATTAAATAAAAGTGCTTCCAACACTGTAGAAAATATTTGGAGACTTCCAGGGGATAGTGAATACAAAGATCTTCTTAAATCTGACATAGCCGATTTGAAAAATTTAGGCGGAAGATATGGAGGAACAATAACAGCAGGTCTTTTTATAGGAGAGTTCGTTGAAAATAAACCGTGGGCTCATATAGATATAGCTTATGTTTCTTGGAATGACGCCCCTACAAAAGTTTTTCCTAAAAAGGGAGCAACGGGAGTTGGGGTTGAACTACTATATAATTTTTGTAAAGATAATCAAAGATTGTGATATGTAAATTAAAAAGGAGCATAAAAATATGCTCCTTTTTATAATTGCTCTTTTTCATTTAAAGCTATGTTGTAATGTTTTAAAATCTCACTTTGAAATTTTTGTCTGACATCTGTAGAAATTGGGTGAGCTATATCTTTAAATTCTCCGCTTGGAGTTTTTCTACTTGGCATAGCAATGAATAAGCCGTTCTCTCCTTCGATAACTTTAATATCGTGTACAACAAACTCGTTATCTAAAGTTATTGAAACTATTGCTTTCATTTTTCCTTCATTAGTGATTTTTCTGATTTTAACATCTGTAACTTGCATTCAATTCACCTCTAATAGTTTTCTAAGTATAGGTGTATTTTGTGCAGAAAAATAAAAAATATATTCATAATAACAATATGTTTTAAAAAAATATATTATTATTTCATAAATATGTATTTTTTTTAGTAAAAAATGTATATAATTATAAAAAGTCCTATATAATTAAGGAGTGTTTTTTTTGCAATATAGTTTCATAGATAAATTTATTGAAAACAATCAAAGTATTCATCTAACAGGAATAGGTGGAATTAGTATGAGTGGAATTGCATCTATACTTTTGGATAAAGGTTTTAAAGTTTCGGGAAGTGATATAAAAGAAAATGACTTAATATTAAAACTGAGAGATGATGGTTGTAAAATAAATATAGGTCATAGTTACAAGAATATTGAGGACAATGTAGGGCTTGTTGTTTACACAGCTGCTGTGAAATTTGATAACGAAGAAATTAAATATGCAATTGAAAAAAATATACCTATAGTAAGTAGAGCGGAATTTTTGGGCATGTTAACAGAAAAATATGAGAGGTGCGTTACTATATCGGGGGCTCATGGTAAGACCACAACCACTTCCATGTTCAGTTACGTTATGCTTGAAAATAATTTGGATCCTACTATATTGTTAGGTGGAGAGCTTTCAATAATAAATGGAAATTTTAGAGTTGGAAAAAGCGAATATTTATTAATGGAAGCTTGCGAGTATAAGGAATCGTTTTTAAATTTTTCTACTGATATAGGTGTTATATTAAATATAGATAAAGATCATTTGGATTACTACAAAGATTTAAATCACATAAAGAATACTTTTAAAAAGTATGCTGACAAAATAAATGAACGAGGCGTTTTGATAGTTTGTTCCGATGATGCTAGTGTTATGGAAATTTTAGATTCAGTTAAGTGCAGAATTATTTCTTACGGAGTTAACTCTGGTGATGTAAGAGCTGTAAATGTGAGAAAAATTTCTGAAGGTGGAACTTTGTTTGATGTTGTTTACAATGGAAATTTGTATAAGAATATTAAAGTTTCTGTTTTGGGTGATCATAATGTTTTAAATGCGTTGGCGTCTATTGCCTTTTCGTTTGCGTGTAATTTGGATTTTAATAAAACTAAAAAAGCTTTGGAGGATTTTAAAGCTCCTAAGAAAAGGTTTGAAATTAAAGGAAAGAAAAATAACATAACTTTAATTGAAGATTATGCGCATCATCCAACTGAAATAAAAGCTACAATTAATACTGCAAAATCCATAACTAGAAATGATATTGTTTGTGTTTTTCAACCTCATACTTATAGTCGTACCTTGGCATTGTTTGATGAATTTTCTAAATGTTTTGACGGCGTAGATGAACTTATACTTTTAGATATTTATGCAGCTAGAGAAAAAGATCCTGGAAATGTTAACTCTAAAGAGCTTGGAGATAAAATAAGATCTTATGGTCAAAAGTGTTATAATGCAAAGGATTTTGAAGATGCTCTTTCTTATGCTAGAGGGAGAATTAAAGATGGAGATATTTTTTTAACTATAGGTGCGGGTAATGTTGGAAATCTTTGTGATATGTTCATAAAGTCATAGTTATTTGAGTTAAGAGGTTTTGTTTCGAAACCTCTTTTAATTTTAATAAAGAAGGTGGATCAAAATGAGATTAGGAATAATAAGTGATATTCATGCTAATTTATATTCCTTAATGGAAGGTTATTCTATGCTTGAAAGAGAAGGAGTGGATTCAATAATATGTCTCGGTGATATTGTTGGATATGGACCTCACCCAAATGAAGTTATTAATTTTTTGAGAAGAAAGCAAATAATGTCGATAAAAGGTTTTTATGATTTAGCTATTATAAAAAATGATTTCTCTTTTATAAAAGAGAACACTATAAATAATTTTTCAGTGGAATTTACTAGAGAAGAGTTAACGAAAAATAATATTTATTATTTGTCAACTTTACCTGATGAATTGGAGTTTAAATTTTCAAATTTAAAAGTTAAGTTTGTACATAAAAATCCTTACGAAGATGAAAGTGATATTGAGGAAGATATTTTAGTTTGTGGATATGATCATGTTTGTTTGGAAAATAAAATTTCTAAAAATAAATATATAGTTAATCCAGGGAGCCTTGGAAAACCATCTTATAGTAATGAATTTGTTACTTTTGGTATTTTGGATATATCGGAAAGCGTTTATAATTTTAAAATATTTAATGTTGATTATTCTTTTCCCAAAATACAAAAGGATATGAAGATGATGAATTTTCCAGAAATTTTAATAAATTCTTATGAAAAAAATGTAGATTAAAGGGGGAAAATGTTTTGAAAGTAGATTTAAAAACTCTTTACAAAGATTATGAAAATTATAGTGGAAAAGAAATTTGTGTATATGGATGGATAAAAAGTATAAGAAGCAATAACAATATTGGATTTATTGAGTTAAATGATGGAAGCACTCTTAAAAATGTTCAAGTAGTTATGGAAAGTAGTTTGAATTCTTATAATGAAATTTGTTCCTGTGCTATATCTTCTACTTTGTGCGTTAAGGGAATTTTAGTTTTAACTCCTAAAAATAAACAGCCATTTGAAATTCAAGCTTTAAGTATATCGGTTGAGGGAAAATCAAATTCGGATTACCCTCTTCAGAAAAAAAGACATACATTTGAATATTTAAGAACAATAGGACATTTAAGGCCTAGAACTAATACGTTTTTATCGGTTTTTAAAGTGAGAAGTGAAATTTCTCAAGCGATACATAGTTATTTTAAAAATGAAGGATACTCGTATATACATTCTCCAATAATTACAAGTAGTGATTGTGAAGGAGCAGGTGAAATGTTTAAGGTTACGACTTTAGACATGAATGATGTTCCTAAAAATGAAAATGGGGAAATTGATTATTCAAAAGATTTTTTTGGAAAACTTTCTAATTTAACTGTAAGTGGACAACTTCAAGGTGAGATTATGGCTTTGGCACTTGGGAAAGTTTACACATTTGGTCCGACCTTTAGAGCTGAAAATTCTAACACTTCGAGGCATGCAGCTGAATTTTGGATGATAGAGCCGGAAGCATCTTTTGTAGATATGTTTGGAGCTATGGATTTAGCTGAGAACATGCTCAAATATGTTATAAATTGGGTTCTTGATGAGTGTAAGGATGAAATTGAGTTTTTAAATAGTTTTGTAGATAAAAATCTTTTAGAAAGATTGCACAATGTTAAGGATAATGTTTTTGAAAGAGTTGAGTACACAGAGGCGATAGATATTTTAATTAAAAGTGGAAAGAAATTTGATTATAAAGTTTCTTGGGGATTCGATCTTCAATCTGAGCATGAAAGATATTTAACTGAGGAATATTTTAAGAAACCGGTTTTTCTTTACAATTATCCAAAAGAAATAAAGGCTTTTTATATGAGGCTTAATGATGATAATAAAACTGTCGCTTCATTTGATTGTTTAGTTCCTGGTATTGGTGAAATAATAGGAGGAAGTCAAAGAGAAGAAAGATATTCAGTTTTAGAAAATAGAATAAAGGAGCTTGGTTTGGAATCTGAAAGTTATTGGTGGTATTTAGATTTAAGAAAATATGGTGAAACAAAACACTCAGGATTTGGATTAGGGCTTGAAAGGTTGGTTATGTATTTGACGGGAATGAGTAACATTAGAGATGTTATTCCATTTCCAAGAACTCCTCAATCAATTGAATTTTAAAAGATAGTTTAATAAACTATCTTTTTTTATATTGTTGCAAATGTTAATAATTTTAAATTATAATTGAATTATTATTAATTATGAGGTGTGTGCAATGAATGCTTGTGCTATAGTCATGGCTGCAGGAAAAGGAAGCAGGATGCAATCTAAATATCATAAAGGTACTCACAAAATTTGTGGGAAGGAAATGGTTAATATCATAATTGATAAGTTAAAAGCTTGTGGTATTAATGAGATTAATGTAGTAGTTGGAGAACATAAAGAGAGTGTAATGGAAGTTACTAAAGATAAAAATGTTAGTTATTCTTTTCAAGAAGAGCAATTAGGAACGGGACATGCTATTTTGTGTGCCGAGGATTTTTTGAAAAACAAAAGCGGAGATGTTTTAATTTTTGCTTGCGATATGCCACTTTTTGAAAAAGAAAATATTTTTAAGCTCATGAATACTCACAAAAATGAAAATAATTCTTCGACGATTGTGACTTCATTTTTAGATGATGCTTTAAGTTATGGAAGAGTTGTAAGAAAAGATGGAAATATAATTTGTATAAAAGAATGTAAGGATTGTAATGAAACGGAGCTTTTGATAAACGAAATAAATACAAGTATATATTGTTTTAAAGTTAGGGATTTAATAAGTAGCGTTAAACAAATAAAGAATTTAAATTCTCAAAATGAATTTTATTTAACGGATGTAATTGAAATATTAGTTAACGAAAGTAAAAAAGTTGGAAGTATTTCTGTTGCAAATGATGAGGTTATAGGAGTTGATTCAAGAATACAGCTTCATAAAGTTAACGAGGTTTTGAGAGAAAAAATAAATGATTATCATATGAAAAATGGCGTTAGCATTTTATGTTCAAAATCTACTTACATAGACTTGGATGTTGAAATAGGAAAAGATGTTGTGATACATCCTAATGTTTATATTTGTGGAAAAAGTGTTTTGGAGGATGATTGTGAAATACTTCCCAATACAAGAATAGTTAATAGTGTTGTGTGTAGTGGAGTTAGAATTGAAAGTTCGAGCATTTACGATTCGAAGGTGGGGAAAAATTCTTTTATAGGTCCATGTGCTTATTTAAGACCTAATTCTGTTATTGGGGAAAATGTTAAAATAGGAGACTTTGTAGAAATTAAAAATTCATTCATAGGAGATAATACAAAAGTTTCTCATTTATCTTATGTAGGTGATGCTATTGTTGGCAAGAATTGCAATTTAGGATGTGGAATTGTTACGGTTAATTATAATGGTAAAGAGAAAAATAAGACAATAATAGAAGATAATTGTTTTGTTGGATGTAATGTTAACTTAATAGCTCCAGTTTTAGTTGAAAAAGATTCTTATGTAGCAGCGGGAACAACCATAACTGAAAAAGTTGAGTCTAAAAGTTTGGCAATTGGAAGATGTAAGCAAGTGAATAAAAAAGATTGGGTATTAAGAAAATAAAATAATTTAAAATGGAGGATGCAGTGTAGAATGTTAGAGCAAATAAACAATATTAAAATAATTGCTGGAAATTCTAATCTTGGTTTGTCAAAAAATATATCTGAAGAATTAAATTCTCATTTGGTTGAATCTAAAGTTAGTAGATTTAGCGATGGAGAAATTAATGTAGATATAAGCGAAACAATAAGAGGAGAAGATGTTTTTGTTGTACAATCTATTTGTGATACTAATGAGTTAACTGTAAATGATAGTTTAATGGAGCTTTTAATTATAATAGATGCTTTAAAGAGAGCGTCTGCAGGTAGAATAACTGCTGTTATTCCTTATTATGGATATGCTCGTCAAGACAGAAAAGCTAAATCAAGAGATCCAATAACAGCTAAATTGGTTGCAGATATTATAACTGTTGCAGGTGCTCATAGAGTACTTACAATGGATTTACATGCACCTCAAATTCAAGGGTACTTTAATATTCCAGTGGATCATTTGTTGGGCTTACCTATTTTAACAAAATATTATGATATGAAGGAGTTTGATGGCGATTTAGTAGTTGTTTCTCCGGATGTTGGAAGTGTCAAACGTGCCAGAGGATTTGCTGAAAAATTAACCAAGGATATTCCTATGGCTGTTATTGATAAAAGGAGACCTTCTCATAATGTTTCAGAAGTTTTATCTGTTATAGGTGAGGTTAAAGGGAAAATAGCAATACTTGTTGATGATATGATAGACACAGCGGGAACTATAGTTAATGCAGCAAACAAACTAAAGGAATTAGGAACTAAAGAAGTTTATGCTTGTTGTACTCATGGAGTTTTTTCGGGTGAAGCAGTTGAAAAAATAAATGGTTCCGCTATAAAGGAACTTGTATTTTTAGATACTATATTAAGATCTGATTTATGTGAAAAGAATGAGAAGTTTAAAATGTTGTCAGTTGCTCCTATATTTGCAGAAGCTATAAAAAGAATTCACCACAGTAAGAGTTTGAGTCCTTTGTTTGGTAAATTTTAAAAAGGTATAAATAGTTTTAGTATATTTTTTCAAAACATTGGAAAACTTATTAAAGAAAATAAATTGTAGTGTTATTTTATTAATGCGAAGATTGTGCAATTAAGGAATTTAGTTTGTAAATTTTACATTGAGAAATGTTTTTTTGTATGTTAAGTTAGTAGTATGTATACTTAAATAAATTTAATGTTCACAAAATAAGGGAGTGTTAAGATGGACGGAAATGCAGTTAAAGTTCTAGTAGTAGACGATGATGTTAATATACTGGAAGTTTTAAAAATGTATCTAGGAAATTCCGGATATGATATTAAGGCATGTAGTGACGGTAAAGAAGTTCAAGAAGTTTTTCCTGATTACAAACCTAATTTGGTCATATTAGATATTATGATGCCGGTTTTAGATGGTACTGAAGTTTTGAAGTGGATAAGACGAGATTCAAGTGTTCCTATTATAATGTTAACAGCTAGGGGTGAGCTTTTTGATAAGTGCTTGGCTTTGGAACTTGGAGCTGATGATTACATGGTTAAGCCTTTTGAGCCTAAAGAGCTTTTAGCCAGAATAAAAGCAGTTATGAGAAGATTTAACACAGATAGTTACGTTAGGGAAAGTTTGGTTTTTACAGATTTAATTATAGATATAAATTCATATACTGTGATATTTAAGGGGCAGGATATAAAAATGCCTCCAAAAGAGTTTGAGCTTCTCCACTATTTGGCTTCAAATAAAAATAAAGTTTTTACTCGTGAAAATTTATTGTGTGAGGTTTGGGGATATGATTATCCAGGAGATTCTAGAACCGTTGATGTACATATAAAAAGGCTTAGGGAAAAGTTAAATGGAGGAATGAACTGGCAAATAGAGACTGTTTGGGGTGTTGGTTATAAATTTGAGGTGAAGTAATGTTAAAAAACAGTATCGTAAGTAAGATGTTACTTAAATTCGTATCTCTAATTACTATTGTTTTTTTGTTGCTTGCTTTTTTTGTTTCGTTTCTGTACAGAAATTTTTTAATTAAGTCTAAATTATGTGATTTAAATACACGTGGTGAATTTATTTCTAATTTTGCTATTGATTATGTAAATAACCCAAGTTCTGAATATATAAGATATTTATCTAACTATATAGAAGCAGTTAGTAGTGCATCAAATGTAGACATTATATTATCTGATGCTCTTGATTACGTATATTTAGTTTCTAATGATGTTCATAAAGGGCTTTTAGGTAAAAGGTTTGAGGAATTAAGTGATTTTTATTTTAAGGAAAGTAAAGAGAGTTTTGTTTCTTCAAATGTTTATGATAAGGATATTGGAGAAAAAGTTTATAGAGTTGTTAAACCTTTATATGAGTCGAATATATATAAGGGGTCAATTACTTTTATTTTGGGTAAAAGTTCAATTTTCAGTAATTTAAATAGAATAAATTTAATTATATTTTTTATTGTTATATTATCCGTTTTAATAATAACCTTATTTTTTTACATTTTGTCTAGGAAAATATTTTTAGAACCAATTAAAGCTATAAATAATACTGCGAAGAGATTTGCTTTAGGTGAGGTTTACAAAAGAGTTGAGATAAATTCTGAAGATGAAATAGGAGAGCTTTCAAATGCCTTTAACTATATGGCTGATTCTTTGGAAAAAATAGATTCAAATAGAAGAGAATTTTTATCAAATGTTTCTCATGAGTTAAGAACACCACTTACTACCGTAATAGGTTTTTTAAGTGGTATTTTAGATGGAATAATTCCTAAAGAGAATCATATGGAAAAGTTAAAGGTTGTTTATGATGAAGTGAAGAGGCTTTCTAGACTTGTAAATGATCTTTTGGATTTGACTGCCATGGAATCGGGGAAATTTACTTTAAGGCTCAAGGTTATAGAATTGAATTCTCTTATTAAATACACTGTGACTAATTTTGAACAAGAGATACGACAAAATAACATAAGTATGGAAGTTTTTTTAGAGCATGAGAATGTTAATGTTATTGCTGATGAAGATAGGCTCATTCAAGTTTTAAATAATTTAATAGCTAATGCTATTAAATATTGTGATGATAGAAAGAGAATAAATATATATACTAAGATTAAAAATAACAAAGCAGTTGTTAGTATTTTTAATACAGCTAAGCTTTTAAGTGAGGAAGAGTTTAATAATATTTGGGTAAGATTTTATAAAAATGATAAATCTAGAACTGGAAAAGAAAGTACGGGTTTGGGATTGTCTATTGTTAGGAATATAATTTCTCAGTTTAGGGAAGAGATTTGGGTTGAAAATAGAGTTAAAGAAGAAGGGGTTAGCTTTATTTTTACTTTGCAACTGGATAATTGATTTTGTATTTAGGTGGTAATGTTGTGAATTTTGATGATGATGCAAATTTGAACAAAGGACGTATAATTTTTAAGCATAATAATATGAAAAATTTTAAAAAGCAGGTTTTAAAAATTTTTTTAGGTGCTTCTGTGTCTTTGGTATTTGGATTAGTTGGTTCTATGTTTTTTATGAGCATTTATCTTAATTATTTTAATTTTAATAAAGGCGATTTTAAAACTAATGTGAAGTATGATTCTAATGTTACAAATGTAATAAATAAGCTCAATCAATCTATAGTTGGAGTTAGTGCGTACATAAAAAATTTAAGTGATGAAGGTGAAATTGTTTTGATGCAAAATAATATTACCGGAGTTATATATTCAGAGGATGGATATATTGTTACTAACTTCAATGGTTTATTTGGAGCAGATAAAATATACATAAAGTTTCCAACTGCATTGAATTTAGTTAGAGAAGCGAAAGTTATTGCTTACGATGAGGTTTATGATTTGTGTTTGCTTAAAATAGAAGGAGCTGGTTATGTTAAAGCAAATTTTAAAAAAGATATTTCAGATGTGACGCATGGTCTTAAAGTTATTTCTATAGGTAATATGAATGGAGATGCTAATTCTTATTCTGTTTATTCGGGAATAGTGAATGGTGTGGATTCGTTTGTTGATGATTCCAGTAACGTAATAAGAACTATTAGAAGTGATTTTTACGTTAATAGGTTTAATACAGGAGGACCAGTTTGTGATATTAACGGAGAAGTTTTAAGTATAAATAGTTTGAAGCTAAATGATAAATTTAATGGTGGAATTTTTGTGTCTGTTTCCTCTCCTAGTATTTTGAAATTTATAGATAATGTTCTAAATGGTGCAACTTAGTAGGTGTTAAACTTTGTTGCACTTTTGTTTTATTTTAAATTATTTTTTAAGAGGGTAGGTTTAATTATGTTTTTGGTTGTTGGACTTGGCAACGTAGGAAAAAAATATGAATGCAATCGTCATAATGTTGGTTTTATGATTTTAGATAAATTTTGTGAAAAATTTAATATTGATTTGAACAAAGAAAATTCAACAGGAATTTACGGAATTGGAAATGTGAATGGTAAAAAAATTATTTGTTTAAAGCCAAAAACTTTTATGAATTTAAGTGGGAATGCTTTAAATGATGTAATGAATTATTATAAAATTTCAAATGATAATGTTTTGGTGATTTATGATGATGTGGATTTAGATTTTTTGAAATTGAGAATAAGGATAAAAGGTTCTCATGGTGGGCATAACGGAATTAAAGATATTATTTCAAAAATAAATACGAATTTATTTAAAAGGATTAAGGTTGGTATAGGCGAAAATAAAAACATTGATTTAGCTAATTATGTTTTGTCAGATTTTACAAAAGAGGAGAAGGATTTATTAAATGAAAATTATGAAAACATTTTAAAGTGTGTCGAAATGGTTATACAAGGAAAAATAGTTGAGGCTATGAATTTATTCAATTGAGTAATGGGCGGTGTTTTATGAGGTTAAATGGAATTAATGATAGATTATTTAATTCTGAAAAATTCTTAAAAATTTTAAATTGCATTAATAAAGGTCATAAAATAAATATTTGTGGACTTTTAAATTCTTCTAAGGCTAATGTGATTTATGGATTGTATGAAAAAATTCAAAAAAATATTTTTGTTATAATGGGAAATAATTTTGATGCTAGAAATATTTATGAAGATTTAAGATTTTATACGAATGATTGTATTTATTTTCAAGGAAGGGAAAATGTTTTTTATAATATAGAAGCTTTTTCATCTGATTTAAAATGGGATAGAATTAAAAGTTTAAAGAGTATTTGCGGTGATAAAGCAAAAATAGTTTGCACTTCTGTTGAAAGTTTAATTTCATTTTATATGAGCAAAGAAAGTTTAAGTTCCTTAGAAATAAATATTAAAACTCAATGTAATTACGATTTTAATGAACTTTTGAAGGATATTTATTATTTTGGATATGAAAAGGTACATAAAGTTGAAAGAAAAGGAGAGTATGCACAAAGAGGTGGGATTATAGATATTTTTCCTGTAAATTCGGAGTGCCCTTATAGAATTGAATTTTTTGGTGATGAAATTGAGATTATAAGAAGTTTTAATATTGAGACTCAAATAAGCATTGAGAAAGTTCAGGAGATAAAAATTATACAAGCTAAAGAATTTGTTTTGAATGATAAAAATAGGGAGGAGCTTTATTTAAATTTAAAAAATGATTTTGATAATTATATAAGTTCTGTTAAAGATGAATGCGTTAGGGAAAAATTATTTCTTAAGTTTAATTTGGTACTTGAAAAAATAAAATCAGGAATTTATTTTGACGAGTATAACGTTATAATTCCTTATTTAAAAAATAATTTTTGTAAATTTTTTGATTTTATGGAGAATTCTATAGTAATTTTAGATGAATATAACAAATTAAAAGATAGCCTTGAGAGTATTTATACGAGGTTTAATGAGAATTTCCAAATGATGATTTTAAGAGGAGAGGTTTTGCCTTCTCAAGTTGAACTTATATTGCCTAAGGATTATGTTTATAGTTTGATAGATGATGTTTGTAATTTAAGATTAAGTTTGTTTAACAATTTAAATGATTCTATTGAGAGTGTTGAGTTTAAAACTAGAAATACAATTAAGATGGATGGTAAAATAAGCGTAATTTTAAATGAAATTAGAGAAAAGCTCAAAGATAATTATTCTGTTATAATTTTGTCTTCAACAAAAATGAGAGGAGAAAAATTAAAGGAATTTTTAGGTGAATACGAAATAAAAGCTAGGTACGATGAAGAATTAAATAAATTTTCTTTGGGAGAAGTTGTTATAAGTTTAGGCACTTTAAACAATGGATATGATTTTGAGGATTTAAAATTATATGTTATATCTGATAATGAGGTTTTTGGAGATTCAAGAATCAAAAAAAGAAGACAAACATTTTTATCTAATAACAAAAGTTTTACTAAGATTAAGAGTTTTTCAGAGCTTAAACCTGGAGATTACATAGTTCATGTTAATCATGGAATTGGTGTTTACAAAGGAATTAAACAAATAGAAGTTCAAGGAATAAACAGAGACTATTTAAATATAGAGTACGATAAACAAGATAAGTTATATGTTCCTATAGAGCAGCTTGATTTAGTTCAAAAATATATAGGAGTTGAAGGTAAGAATCCTAAAATAAATAAATTAGGAGGAAGTGAATGGGCTAAGGTAAAAATTAAAACTAAAAAATCTATAAATGAAGTTGCGCAAAATTTAGTTAAGCTTTATGCAGAAAGAAGTATATTGAAAGGATATTCTTTTTCAAAAGATAATCAGTGGCAAAGACAATTTGAAGATGAATTTCCATATACAGAAACTCCAGATCAGTTGGGAGCAATAGATGATATTAAAAATGATATGGAATCTTCTAAGCCTATGGATAGACTTTTGTGTGGTGATGTTGGTTATGGTAAAACAGAAGTTGCTTTAAGAGGAGTTTTTAAAGCTGTGTGCGATAATAAGCAAGTTGCTTTCTTAGTGCCCACAACTATTTTAGCTGATCAACATTACAACAACATAAAGAAAAGATTTATGGATTTTCCTTTTAAAATTGAAATGCTAAGTAGGTTTAGAACTCCTAAGCAACAAAGAGAAATTATATTATCTTTAAAGCAAGGAGATATAGATATAATAGTCGGCACTCACAGGATTTTATCAAAAGGTGTTGAATTTAAAGATTTAGGACTTTTAATCATAGATGAAGAACAAAGATTTGGGGTTAAGCACAAGGAGAAGATAAAAGAATTTAGAAAAAATATTGATGTTTTAAGTTTAAGTGCAACGCCAATACCTAGAACTTTGCATATGTCAATGGTCGGAGTTAGAGATATAAGTATAATTGATACTCCTCCTGAAGAGAGATATCCAGTTCAAACTTTTGTAGTTGAATACAATGATCAATTAGTTAGGGATGCAATCATTAGAGAAATTTCAAGATTTGGACAAGGTTTTTTTGTTTACAATAGCGTTGAAACAATAACGCAAATGAGTGCATATCTGCAAAATTTAGTTCCTGAATGCAAATTTGCTATTATACATGGGCAAATGAGCGAGAGAGAAGTTGAAGATGTATTAATTAGATTTTTAAATAAGGAAATTGATTTTTTAATTTGCACTACCATTATAGAAACGGGAATCGACATAGAGAATGCAAATACTATTATTATTTATAATTCTGATAAATTTGGTCTTTCTCAACTTTATCAATTAAGGGGAAGAGTTGGAAGAAGTAATAAAATAGCGTACGCTTATTTGACTTATAAGAAGGATAAAGTTTTAACTGAAGTGGCAGAAAAAAGACTTAAGACACTTAAGGATTTTACAGAGTTAGGTTCTGGATTTAAAGTTGCTATGAAAGATTTAGAAATAAGAGGTTCAGGTAATTTAGTTGGTGAAGCTCAGCATGGTCAAATGAGTGTTGTAGGATATGATTTGTATTGTAAAATGTTAGAGGACGCAATTAAAATTATAAAAGGAGAAATAGATAAGGAGGAAGTTAACACAATAGTTGATATAAAGATAGATGCTTATATAAAAAATTCTTACATAGAAGATGAAAGTCAAAAAATAGAAATTTATAAAAAAATTTCCTGTATTGAAAATAAGAAGGATATGAAATTTATAAAAGATGAACTTATAGATAGGTTTTCTGATATTCCATTTGAAGTGAAAAACCTAATTAAAATATCCTACATAAGAGCTCTTGGTAAGAAATTAGGATTTTCCCAAATAAAAGAAATGAACAATGAAGTTTTATTTGAATATGAGAGCAACGATTACATGACAAAAAAACAATTTGACTACATTGTTAACAATTTTTCAAATGAGATTGTTTTTGGAAAAGAAGAGAAAATAAAGTTCTTTTACAATACAGAGGGAGAAGACAAGAATATTCTTCTTGATAAATTTATAAATTTGTTAGAAAATTTAATAAAATAAAGGAGTATTTTAAAATTTATTAAACGTTATAAAATTGGAGGATAATTTACTATGAAATTTAACAAACTATTGAGTAAAATTTCAATAATAACTATTGTGTTTTTCTCTATCGTTTCTTGTAATATGGTGGAAAAAACAGAAAATGCAATAAGGAAAGAAGTTGTTGCTACATATGATGGAAAAAAATTAACAAGAGGTGAGGTAGAAGATTATTTTAAAGGTTTTGATAAAGTTTTAATTGAGAGATATGGTGAGGATTATAAAAATGATGCTAAATATAAAAATGAACAATTAAAAGATTTTGCAAGAAATTACGCAGAAAATTCCATACTAATAAAGGAGTTTGAAAATAGACAGCTTTTGACTGAGGAAGAAGTAAATGCTGAAGTAGACGAAATGGTTTTAAGTGTAATGCGTTTATTTATTGATGATGAAAATGGAACTATGGATTTCCCAGGTTTAGATGGACATAAAATTAATGAGCAAAAGCTTCAAGAAGCTTTAGATAGTTCTTTTTTAATAGACATAGAAGATTATAAAAGAAAGCAAAGGGATGCTATAAAAATAAATAGTTTGATTGAAGATATAACTAAAGACGTTACAGTTAGTGATGAAGAGATTAATAAATATTATGAGGATAATAAAGATGAAAAATATTCAGTTAAACCAGGAGGAATTATGCACCATATTTTGGTTGATACTGAGGAAGAAGCTATTAAAGTTAAAGAAAGAATTGAAAACGGAGAAAAGTTTGAGGACATTGCTAAAGAATTAAATAAAGATGCTACTAGTCAAACAGGTGGTAGTTTAGGTTTTGTCGAATACGATAGTGAAAATTATGATAAGGATTTTTTAGAAGGTGCTAAAAATCTTTCAGAAGGTGAAATATCTAATCCTGTTAAAACAACATTTGGTTATCACATAATAAAGGTAACAAATATTAAAACTGAACCTGAATACAATGATTTAGAATCAGTCAAACTAGATATAGAAAATAATTTGTTACAGCAGAAGAAACAGGAAAAGGTAATTAGTTTTACTGAAAACTTGTTTAAGGAAAATAATCTTAAATTAAAATAGTTTTAAGATTTGTGTAAACATGGGAGGAAAATGAAACATGAAATTTAGAAAAATTGTATCAATAGTTCTACCGTTAATGACTATGTTTTTGGTTTACTCTTGCGGAAGCAAGGGTGGCAATTCACATAAAGATCCTGACGTGGTTGCAAAAATTGAAAAGGAAGAAGTAAAAAGAGAAGAAATTAATGATTATTACAGCGGGCTTGAAAGTGGTTTTAAATCTCAATATGGAGATGATTATGAGCAGTCAGATGATTTTAAAAAATTATATTTAAATTTGGTTAATCAGTATGTTGATCAAAGAGTTCTTGTTCAACTTGCGAAAGATGATGGATTAGTTGATGAATCTTCAATTCAAGAAAAGGTTGATGAAGAATTTAAAAATATGAAGTCTGTCTTTGGTAGCGATGAAGCTTTTGAAACTGCAATAGTAAATAGTAGATTTAAAGATGAGGAAGATTATAAAAATAAACTTAAAATTTCTATGATTATAGAAGAGCTTATAGCTAAAGAGACTGACAATTTAAAAATATCAGATAGTGATGTGAAAAGCTATTATGAAAAAAATTCTGATAAATTTGTAAAAGGAGCTGGCGCTGATGTTTACCATATATTTTTAAATGATAAGGATTTAGCAGATGAGGCTCTTGAAAAAATAAATGATGGCGAAAATTTTGAAGATATTGCGAAAAAATATGGTCAAGATGGAAGTGCTAGTATTGGTGGATATTTAGGATATCAAGAATTTGATAACTCTAAGCTTGTTGATGAATTTATGTCTGAAGTTAAGGATATGGAGGAAGGAGAAGTTAGAGGTCCAGTTAAAACTCAATTTGGTTATCACATAATAAAAGTTGAAAATATAAAGAAAGATGAATGGACTCAAGATTTAGATAGAGTTACATCAACTATAGAGGAAAATTTAAAAGCTGAAAAAATAAATGGAGTTATGGATTCTTTAGTCAATAAGGCTAGGGACAAATACAAAGTTAAAGTTTTTGAAGATAATATATTATCAAGTAAAGAGTAACTGTTTTGGTTGCTCTTTTTTTCTAGTTAATGTATAAAATTACAAAAATGATAGATAATAATAATTGTTGAGTATGTTATGTGTAAATTTGAGGAGGAAAAACAATGAAAGCAACAGGTATAGTAAGAAGAATAGACGACTTAGGAAGAGTTGTAATACCTAAAGAAATAAGGAAAACTTTAAGGATAAGGGAAGGAGATCCACTGGAAATTTTCACAGATAGAGATGGAGGAGTTATTCTTAAAAAATATTCACCAATAGAAGAGTTGAGTGATTTTTCTAAAGAATATGCGGAATCTTTACAACAAGCTATTGGAAATATAGTTTTAATTGCAGATAAAGATGAATTTATTTCAGTTTGTGGAACTTCTAAGAAAGAGTATTTAGATAAAAAAATAAGTAGTGAGCTTGAAAAAGTTTTAGAAAAAAGAAAGACAATTTGCATAACAGAGAAAAGTGAGTTCTTACCTTTGTGCGCAGATGAAAATATAAATAATAAATATTCTTCACAAATAATTTCTCCTATAGTTGCAGAAAGTGATGCTATAGGTGCTGTTATAATTTTATCTAAAGATGGTGATGAAAAATTAGGAATAGTTGAACAAAAACTTGCTGAAACAGCTGCTTCGTTTTTAGGTAAACAAATGGAATAAATTTTACATAAAAGGCTATGATTTTCATAGCTTTTTTTATTTTTTAGAATATTTTTATATATTTAAAATAAAAATTTAGTGTATTAATTTATGAGAAGGGTGAAATATGCAAAATCAAATTATAAAGAGCACGGTTATATTAAGTATAAGTAGTATATTTGCTAAATTTTTAGGAATATTTTTTAGGTGGCCTCTCGTTATGCTAATAGGAGATGAGGGGATTGGTTATTATCAAATGACTTATCCTTTATATATGTTTTTTGTTGGAATAGCTTCAGGAATGCCTATAGCTGTTTCAAAATTAGTTTCCGAAAGAAGTATTCATGACGATAGAGAGGGAATTTACAACATAATAAAATCAGCTTTTAAAATAATGATAATCTTAGGTTTATCTTGTAGTTTATTGTTATTGATATTTTCAAAAAGAATAATAGAAATTCTCAAATGGGATAATAAGGTTTATTTATCTTTAATAGGAATGGCTATTTCTCCAATTTGCGTTTGTGTTTTGGGAGTTTTTAGGGGACTTTTTCAAGGTTTTGAAGACATGGTTCCAACAGGTATATCACAAATAATAGAACAAATTTCTAGAGTTTTATTTGGAATTTCTTTAGCTTTTCTATTTTTTCCAATGGGAATAGAGTATTCTGCAGGAGGTGCTTCCTTTGGAGGAGCAATTGGAGGATTAATTGCAAGTGCGTTTATGATTTTAACGTATTTTAAATTTAGGAAAAATTATTTTCACAAAGTTAGAATTAAAAAGAGCAATAAATATTTTTTGAAAATCTTAAAAATGTGTGTACCATTATCATTAGGAGCAACCGTTTCTACGATAATGGTTTTAATAGATTCTATTTTGGTTCCTAGGATGCTTTTAAATGCGGGATTTGGATATAGGGAATCTACAATTTTGTATGGTCAATTAACGGGAAAAGTTTCTGTATTAATAAACGTGCCATTAACTTTATCAATAGCTTTAGGGGTTTCAATTATACCAGCATTATCAAAGCTACATGCTTTAAAGCATAAAAGTAAATTTAAAGAAAAGGTTGTACTTTCGTTAAAAATATCTAGCATAATATCTTTTCCATGTTTTATTGCATTATATTTTTTATCATCACCTATAATGAATGTTATATTTCCAAATAATTCTGAAGGATTTGAAATTTTAAAATACGCATCAATAAGCATACCATTTATAATTTATTGTCAAATAACAACCTCAATACTTCAAAGTACAAACAATTACATAATCCCTGTAATCAATCTTTTGATAGGATGCTTTTTAAAAATATTGATTACTTTAATGTTAACAGGTACGTTAAAGTTTAACATATATGGAGCGGTTTTAGCTACGATATTTTCATATGTTTTAACTAGCTATTTAAATTTAAAATCTATAAATCGCAAATTGAATATAAGAATAAATATTTTAGAAATCATAATATCTCCATTGTTATCTTCATTGGTTATGATAATTATTGTTTTGTTAAGCTTTGATTTTATATATAAAATTATCGGGAATATTTTAATAAGTTTAGGTATTTGTAGTTTTATAGGAATAATTATTTACGGAATTATGATGATTATTTTTAAGAGAAAGGAAATTAGTGAAATATTTTTATCCATTAAATAAAGAATATGAATAATATTTCTAAAAAGGTGAAACCATTTAGAATATATAAAATTTACACTTGTTAAATAATATTATTGAATAATGTTTTTACTTGTGATAACATTAATTGAAGTTAATAAATTTAGTAATTAATTTTAGTTTTGTTTAATTGATCGTTTAATAAAAAATGTTCAATTGGATGAATTGGTTTTGAGGAGGATATAGGGTTGAATAAAGCTGAGTTAGTTGCGAGCATGGCTCAAAAAGGTGAACTTAGTAAGAAAGATGCAGAGATTGCTTTAAATTCGTTTATCAAAAGTGTTTTTGAAGCACTAGAAAATGGAGAAAAAGTTCAATTAGTAGGCTTTGGGACTTTTGAGATTAGAGAGAGAGCGGAGAGAGAAGGAAGAAATCCGCAAAACAATGAGCCTATAAAAATTCCTGCAGCAAAAGTACCTGTGTTTAAAGCTGGTAAAGAGTTTAAAGAGAGAGTTAATAAATAAAGATCCGAGATTTTCTCGGGTCTTTATTTTTAAATTAAAGGAGGTTTGAGATTTGAGGTTGGATAAATTTTTAAAAGTATCTCGAATTATAAAGAGAAGAACTGTTGCAAAAGATGCTTGTGATTCTGAAAAAATTTTAATAAATGGTAAGTTGTCGAAACCTTCATCTAAAGTTAATGTTTCAGATATTTTAGAAATTAATTTTGGAAATAGAAGTTTTAAAATAGAAATTCTAAATATAAAAGAACATGTAAAAAAAGAAGAAGCAGAGAGTTTATATAAAATACTTTAAAGTTTAGGCTATGTTAGCTATCTTCGTGATAGATATGACATAAAAACAACCACGCCTTA